>NZ_JAUHHY010000021.1:0-113862 GCF_032377435.1 Bradyrhizobium sp. SZCCHNS3002 | reverse complement strand
TCCCCCACCAAGCCAACGCGTCCTCGGAACAGCCGGCGTTCACGACGAAACTACTGCCGAGTTTTTCAACGGAATCGACCCTGAACCGACGTCGCGAGCCGATTGCTGCATGCAGATCACTGAGGCAGCGCCACCCCGGCGATTTGCATGACGCCAAGCTGGTCGAACAACTCAATCTGCTCACCGTTCAGCACTGGAATGTAGCAACGACGTCTAGCAGCCGAGACCAAGATACAGAGCTTATCCTCCGCGACCGCCCATGTCCCCGTTGCAGGCCCAAAGGACTCGTCCCAGTGCGGATAAGTCATCCGGCCGTCGGGCTCGAATCGCATGGATAACGGACCATTCTTGAGCTTCGGACCGAAGCTGATCGTCTTGCCCTTGAATTTTGCGGCCAGGGTCTCACCTGTCGGTCTTTCGCCGGTTGCTGCGGTGAGCGAGGCATCGGGCCCCGGATCATAGCCATCGGCCTTCAGGATGAGCCAGAAGAGCCTAGCCATGTTGCGAAATGAAGGTTCGACGTACGGCGCATCGCGGTCGACACGATGCACCACGACAAGGTCGAGTGCGGGTACGACTAAGGCGTATTGGCCGCCGGCACCTTGGGCCATAAAGCTGCCCTCGGGCAAAGTCACCGTAGGCGCAACGTCACCGCCCAGAAAGCCGATCCACCAGAGATAGCCATAGCCCATCCCGAACGCTGCTTTCGAATAGCTGCGCGTGCTCTCTTCCACCCACTCCCGCGGCACGATCTGGTGTCCGGCCCAATTGCCTTTGTGAAGATAGAGAAGTGCAAAACGCGCCAAGTCCCGTGCGCTCATGCGGATCTCATAGGCGGGGTGGATAGACGCTTCGCCGCGGACGTAGCTGCCATCCTGTGGCCGGTAGTCCTGCATGCCGATTGGCTTTGCGATCTTTTGGTCGAGCGCCTCGAAGAGGCCGATGCCAGTTGCGTGCTCGTAGATCGTGCCAAGCGCGTTGAAGTCCCAATTGTTGTAATACCAGAAGGTGCCGGGCGGGTGACTGCCGCGCGGCGGTCTCATCTTGGCATTGTCCGGCGTCTCATAGAGCGCCGCGTGGTAGACCCCGGAACGCGCTTCGAGGAGTTCGCGCACCGTCGCGCCCTTCTCGACCCCGGTCAAGCCAGGCGGGTTATCGTCGATGCCAAGTTCGCCAAGCGTGCTGTCAAGGTTGATCTGGTGATCCGACACTGCGATGCCGATCAGGGCGCTGAGCATGCTCTTGCGGATTGAAGCGACTTCCATCGGCTTCGTCGTACTGCCCCACTCGGCCACGACCTTGCCGTGCTGAACGATCACAACCGCGCTCGAATGAATCTGATCCGAAAAGGATCGCGCTTGGGTCAATCCGGTTTCTGACCAACCCAATTCTGCAGGCGTGACGCGCTCCCACTCCGCTGCTGGGAAGCCATCTTCAGCTTGGGCATGCTCGAACCGAACCAAAGCGCCGAGCAGCAGCACGACAGCGAAAACAATCTGGCGAATATGCATAGGATGATCCCACCCGTTGCGAGCTTGACCAGATTGCTACACACTAATCATTAACGGAATTAAGCAGAACGCCTGTTGAAGTGTTTTCTTTGGATACCCGCCAACCATCCTCATGGCGACGTCTCTTGTTGGCCCACAACGGACATGGAACGAACGGAACTCCCTTACGACCAAACTGTGTGACCGGCTGGTGAGAAATCGCTACTCATCCTTATTCAACGCGGCGATGAGGACGCCAACCTCTTCAACAGGTAAGGATCGTCACGCGCTATCAACTCTTCTGTCCTTGGGAGCTTTCCGAAAGCAAACCGTGCCTCCTCGATGCAAGAAAAATAACACAAGCATCTCCGTGCCATCTGAATGCTCGACCTCAACCATGTAGGATGCTAGCGATGGCGGAGTAACCACCCCATGTAAGGCTGGTCTGAGAGGCGATCTCGATTGTGCAACACGATCGAAAAGCAGACTTGATCATCTATTCCTTGTCGTCACATCGCCCTCGACCATCATTTCGTCAGCCATCTCTCGAAGTACAAATTGATCGGGTTGGAAACGTAAGGGCCATACGCTGGGCACGGAACGAACCCCTTCGCCCGATAGAGCCTCTGGGCATCGGGAAGAAATTCCGTGGTTTCCAGCCGCAGAACCGACAGCTTGGCGGTCAAGGCCGCTTCCACAACGCGCGTCAGGAGCCTGCTGCCTATTCCAGTTGTCCGAGCCTCGGTGACGACATACATGCGCTTCACCTCCCCGGTACCATCCGCGAACACCTGCAGCCCTGCACAGCCAACGGCTTGTCCGGCAATCCGCGCGATAAACATTTGCGTGTCGTCGTGCGCTAGCCGATCAATTGGAGAGCCGTGATTCCTCTCCACCCCGCAGACCTTGTTTAAGAAATCGTCCAGCGCGGTTACGAGATTAATCAGGTCCGGGGACCTTGCATCGGCCAGCTCAATTTCGATTCGATCGACAGTCATTCTCGTCCCCTTCTTCGAAGAGATGAGCGCATGACGCCGTGGTGGCTTGTCCCGTTTAGTTGCCGGACCGGCCACATCTTCTTCCGAAGGAAGAAAGCCACCTTGCTCGGGGAGCAGGTTGGCGCTGGGCGTCGGCCCAACTCTTGATGTTGGAGTTGACGATAGCGGGCACTATCGAGCTTGGCAAGTACGCCCCCAGTTTGAGGAACAACGCGTGGCCGCTCCTGGCTCATCTCGAACCTTTTGGTCGGCTCCGACGATGGCCGCTCCGTCGAAGATCGGGGTCTTGTCAGACCACAATCAGCGCCTACCGGGGAGGCCGACGGCGGCTCGGCTCAGGCGGGCGCTGTGCATAGGGGTTCGGCAAGCACATGGCCGAAAGGCCCGCGGCCCCCGCTCTGCACGCCTCCCACGACCTGTACTGGCACGCGATCGTGCTGGACCCGCCCCAGTCCCATGTCTGGAGGCACACCGGATCATTGCCATCGAACCGCTGAGCCGCGGCTGGAGCGGTTGCAAGCACGATGATTGAAGTCATGAGGAGAAGCGCGCGCATCATCAGCCATCATGACATGAGGCTGACCAATCCGAAAGGGTCTGCCGGCGCGGCCACGTCCAGGCGGGCTTCATCCGCAGGCGCGGCGGGTTTCGGTATCCGCGTCGTCAGGTGACCCTCTCTTGCTCCACGAAAAGCAGGCGATCGCAGCTAGCTTCGGCGGCTCATGACTCAGAAATAGGAGCGCGGCTGCTGCTTGATATGTTGGCCGAGGTAGCGTCTCACGGTCGAAAGATTTTTCGGTTCAGAAAGCTTCTCAAATACCTGATGCACCAATTCATCGTGATCGGAGGCAACCATTGCGACGGCGTCCCTCAGGTTTCTAAGCTGACGCCAGGAAAGAGCAGGCTCCGCTGCTGCCACCAAAGCCCAAAATACAGGGCGCCATAACCCGGTGTCGAAGGGCTTTGACGCTTGAAATATGGAAAACAGCGCCTCTGAACGACTCCCCATGTTTTCAATGGCGCTGGAGGCAGCGACATACTTTGTGAGAAGTTCTTTGGCGGGTGGCCCGTTGCCGCGCTCGAGGTATGCCCTGATCGGCCATGCCGAGACGGCTACACGATTGAAAATATCCTCCTGACAGTCGGCTGCCAGAATCGCCTCTTCAAGGAGGCGGCTATACCTTTCATCGGGCCAATGGCGTGCGACGTGAGATAACGCCTGACACCTGAACCAAGGTGCTTCTATCCCCCTTGCGACGCTTAGCGCTTCGTCAGGGCGAGCAGATGCGAGGCGGATCGCGAGGTCTCTTGCTTTGGTCGGGGTCAGGGTCTTGCTCACCCAAACCGACTACCATAACTCCCCGCAACGGCCAATTGGATGGAACGTCAGATTCTGGCCTAAAGGTGAGCTATGCTGGTTCAAGGCTGACGCATGGTCTCAACCCAACGCCGTCGTCAGGACGTCCAGATCCGCAGAGCACCAACAGTCTCGAACTCGGCGAGCCTAAAGCTCTTTGTCACAGACAACGCTGCCGTAGGGTGGGCAAAGCGACGCCAAGGGCGGCGCGTGCCCACCATCGGTGGCGCTGGGTGTAGGCGGTGGGCACGGCGCGCGTGAAAGCTCGCCCGACAAGGCCGCATCCCGGCGCGCCTTTGCCCACCCTACGGCAGGTTGTTAGTTCAGCGTGCCATCAATCTTGACGCTGCTGGCAAAGCGGCGCGTGACCACCATCGCCACCGCTCGAAACGCGCGGTGGGCCCGATGCGACGCGGCGTTGCCGCGTACGCCTCTTTGCCCACCCTACAGCTCGGGTGACGGGATCATGACCGGCCCGGTGACCTTCGTCCGAACGGCCTAGACCGCAATCCCGCTCCACCTCACCCGAACAGATGCGCCAGCCAGAACGCGGCGCCGGCGGCGAGGCCGCCGACGAGGGCGGTCTGCAGCGCAGACTTGATCTTGTTGACGCCGGTGAAGTGGCCCTTGATGGCGCCGAAGATCAAGAGCGCAATGCCAGTGGCGATCACGGAGATGCGGAGCGCCGACGAGATGTCGGCCGCCAGCATGTAGGGGATCAGCGGGATCAGGCCGCCGATCACGTAGGAGCCGCCGATGGTCACCGCGCTGACCGGCGCGCGCTTCGGATCCGGGCGTTCGAGGCCGAGCTCGAAGCGCATCATGAAGTCGACCCACCGCTTGCGATCGGACGCGATGGCGTCGACCACGGTGGTCAAGGCCTGGCCTTCGAGACCATAGCCGCGAAAGATCGCCGCGACCTCCTCGACCTCGCGACCGCGGAGCTTCTCGATCTCGTCGTGCTCCCGCTTCTCCTCGGCGGCGTAGTGCTCTGCGTCGGAGCGGGCGGCGAGATAGCCGCCGAGCCCCATCGCGATCGCGCCGGCGACGACCTCGGCGAGGCCGGCCGTGACGATCACGTCGGTCCTGGCGACCGCCGCCGAAAGACCGGCGGCGAGCGCGAACGGCACGGTGAGGCCGTCGGCCATGCCGATGACGACGTCGCGGACGACCTCCGACGCGGTGAAGTGCTTTTCGATGTGCGGCGTTGCCGGCATGGCGGCCTCCGATGGCGTGTTCGACGGAGACCTTCTAGCAGGCCCGGATGACAGGCGCGATCACCGCAGTCCCGGCACCATCCGCCGCAGGGTGCGATCGTGCAGCCAGTAATGGTGCAGCAAGGCGGCGCCTGCGTGCAGGCCGATCAGGATCATCAGGCCATTGGCCAGCGCCTCGTGGATCTCCTTCATGTCGTGGGCGAAGCCGCGGTCGCCGATCCAGGGTGAGGCGATCTCGAACAGGCCGAACACCGGCAAGCCGTAGCCGCGGGCAAACTGTGTGACGATGCCAAGCACCGGAATGGCGAACATGATGCCGTAGATCAGCAGATGCGTGATCTCGCCGACATGAACGGTCCACGCGCCGAATTTGGTCGCTTCAGGCACCGGCGGCGGATCGGCCAGGCGCCAGGCCAGGCGCGCCAGCGCGAAGCCGAGCATCGACAGCCCGAGCGAGACGTGCATGAACAGGCCCATGTCATGAGCGGGACGTGGCAGCACGTCGCCGAGATGGCCTGAAATCCAGGCCGCCGGCACCAGCACGGCGACGATCCAGTGCAGTGCGATCGCGACGGAGCCATACGTCTTGGCGGAGTTTCGAATGCGCATGATCAGCTTCCTTCGGCCATTGGCCCCCGCTGCCGGCAGGCCGGAGCGCGGGGTGGTAGGACCGGAGGAAATAGCCGACCGGGGGCGTCGCGCCGCTGACGCGGGATGTCAGCCTGCTGTCAGAATGGACGGCGCCGGGGTGGCCTGCGACGTCGCGGGGTGCGACCAGCGGAGCGCCGAGACGATGGCCGGCGCGATCGTGATCCTGGCGCCGCCGAGCTGGGAACGTCCGATGTGCAGCCGCCAGCCATAGGCTTCGAGCACGTCCTGCACGATCGCGAGCCCCAGCCCGCTGCCCGGCCCCTGCTCATCGAGGCGGCCGCCGCGTTCGAGCACGCGGCCGATCTTCGCGTCCGGAATGCCCGGACCGTCGTCCTCGACAGTGACGATCAGAGGGGTCGCACTGGCGACGATGCGAACCGTGCTCGCCGCATGACGCGCGGCGTTCTCCAGGAGATTGCCGAGCACCTCGGCGAGATCCGTGCGGTCCATGCCGACGCGCAGGCTTGGAGGCACCTCGCCATCGAAGCTGACATGGGCGGCCGCCGGCGTGCGGCCGAGCGTCCCGAGCAGCGCATTCACCAGCGGCGCCAGCTCGGTTGCGGCCTCCGGCCCGCCGCGAGCCTTGCCGCGCAGCCGCGCCAGCGCCAGCTCGCGATCGACCTGCCGGCTCATCGCCTCGGCGACATCCTCGACATTGCGCGCCAGCTCGATCTGGCCGAGCTCCTTCAAGCGCGCGGCGTCGGCCGCGAGTGCGGCGAGCGGCGTCTTGAAGCCGTGGGCGAGATCGGCCGCACGGCTGCGCGAGCGCATGATCTCGCGGCTCTGCGCATCGAGCAGCGCGTTGACCTCCTCGACCAGCGGCGCCACCTCGGTCGGCACGTCCACGGGAAGATGCTGGCGCCGGCCGCTGCGGATCTCGGCGACGCCACGGCGCAGCACGCCGAGCGGACGCAGGCCGAGAGTGACCTGAACCGAGGTGCCGACGGCGAGGATGACGGCCAGCACGGCGAGCGCGATCGACAGATCCTTGGCGAAGGTCCGCACCGCACTGGTGGCGCCGTCGAGGTCGTAGGCCACGGCCGCGCGCACGCGGATCTGGCTTTCCGGATTCATCAGGATGCCGCGCTCGGCAACCAGCACGTGTTCGCCATCCGGCCCGGCGAGCTCATGCTGATGCACGTCGCTCGGTCCGGGCTCGTCGATGGGCAGCGGCAGGATGGTGTCCCACAGCGAGCGCGAGCGCAGCAACTGGCCGTGATCGTCCGAGATCTGCCAGTACAGCCCCGACAGCGGCACCACGAAGCGCGGATCGGCCGGCGGCCGCGCGACCACGATGCGCCCTTCTGCATCGACCTCGAGGCCGTTCAGCAATTGGCGCAGGTGGATGTCGAGATCGGAGGCGAGCGTGCGCGCGACGTGGCGCTTGAACAGCACGACCATGCCGAAGCCGGCGACGCCGAGCGCGACCAGCAGCGCGATGGTGCCCGCCGCCACCAGTCGCAGCCGCAGCGAGCCGAGCCTCATTCCGTCGTCTCCGGGATCATGTAGCCGAAGCCGCGGCGGGTCTCGATGATGTCGGCGCCGAGCTTCTTGCGCACGCGCCGGATCAGCACCTCGAGCGCGTTGGAGTCGTGCTCGTGGCCGAGACCGTAGACGTTCTCCTCCAGCTCATGCTGCGGCACGACGCGGCCGCTCTGCCGCAGCAGATAGGCGATCAGCCGGTATTCGAGCTGCGACAGCGTCACCGGCACGCCGGACAGGCTGACCTTCATCTGGCGCTCGTCGAGCATCAGGTCGCCCGACGAAAGCACCGGAGCGGCATGGCCGGCGGAGCGCCTGATGATCGCGCGCAGTCGCGCCAGCAGCTCCTCGTTGCGAAACGGCTTCGGCAGATAATCGTCGGCGCCGGCATCGATGCCGTCGACCCGCTCGGCCCAGCTCGCGCGCGCCGTCAGGATCAGCACCGGCATATGCCGCGCCGCGCCGCGCCAGCGCTTCAGCACCGACAGGCCGTCCATGCCGGGGAGGCCGAGATCGAGGATCACGGCGCCATAGTCCTCGGTGTCGCCGAGAAACCAGGCCTGCTCGCCGTTGTCGGACGTTTCGACCAGATAGCCCGCCGCCTGCAGCGTCCGCGCCAGGTCGGACGACAGCCGCGGATCGTCCTCGACCAGCAGCACACGCATCTATTTTTCCTCGATCCGCTCGATCTCGCCGCTGCGCGCATCGACATAGACCTCGCGCACGCGGCCATCACGGCCGATCACCCGAAACTCATACCGCCAGCGGCCACGCTGGCGGTCGACATCGATTCCCATCACGTCGCCGGCGATCCGGCCGCGCAATCTCGGCAGGATCTGCGACAGCGGCAGGACGTCGCCCGCCTCCACCGCGCGACGCACGGCATCACGGCGCTCGCGATCGTCCTCGCGCGCCACCGTCGCCGCGGACGCCGCCGTCGAGATCAGCATCGCAAATGCCGTGATGCGCATGAACCGTCCGATTTGAGGCAAATGCATGATCTTCCCGGGGCCTGACGCTCTGATCTTCAAAGCTCGTCGTCATTCGTTGCGCGCGCGCCACTGGGTTCGAATTGCGGGGGTCGACTTGCGGAGCGTTCGCAGATGCTAAGGAGCTGGTGCGGATTTTAGTTTGAACTTCCGATGTCGGAATTGCGCTCAGGCCGATGCGCGGGTGGAAACTCGCAAGGGATCGGCATCCTGCCCGAGACAAGCTGACGTCTCGCTGACTCAACCTGACAGGATGCCGTCAGCCTCGTTGCGACATGATCCCGCCCGGACGGAGCGAGCCGGGGGCGCGGTGAGTTCGGAGACGAGAATGCGTAAGACGATGACATTGGCAGCCGTGCTGGCGGGGCTGGGCGGCCTCCTGGGGATGTCACAAGCCGGCCGGGAGACGGCACCCACGCTGGTGCCGGTGGCCCGTGCCGATGACGGCACCCTGGCGGCCTATGCGCATCTCGCGGCGCTGCATGCGCGGGCCGACAGCCAGCTGCTGAGCTACGAGCCCGCGCGCCGGGACCGCGAAGGCGACGACGACGATCAGGACGAGCCGCGGCGGTGAGGCGAACCGGCTTCTGACCAAGGCACGGACCAAGGCTAGGCCGGCAGGCCTGCTTCGTACCAGCGACGCGTCGCCCTGACGATGCGCACGACCGAGAGCATCACGGGGACTTCGACGAGAACCCCGACGACGGTCGCGAGCGCAGCCCCCGAGTCGAGCCCGAACAGGCTGATCGCGGCGGCAACCGCCAGCTCGAAGAAATTGCTGGCGCCGATCAAGGCGGCCGGAGCCGCGACGCACCAGGCCACGCCGAGCCGGCGGCTCAGCCAATAGGCGATCCCCGCGTTCAGATAGACCTGGATCAGGATCGGCACGGCCAGGATCGCGATGACGACCGGCTGCTTCAGGATCTGCTCGCCCTGGAAGCCGAACAGCAGCACGAGCGTCCCGAGCAGCGCCACGAGCGAGACCGGTTGCAGCACCCGCAAGGCGCGCTCCAACGCCCCGTCCGTGCTACGCAGCAACGCACGGCGCCAGAGTTGCGAGACGATGACCGGCACGACGATATAGAGCAGCACCGACAGCAGCAGGGTGGTCCAGGGCACCGAGATCGAGGCGACGCCGAGCAGCAGGCCCACCAGCGGCGCAAACAGGAACACCATGATGACGTCGTTGAGCGCGACCTGGCTCAGCGTGTAGTGCGGCTCGCCGTCGCACAGATTCGACCAGACGAACACCATCGCCGTGCACGGCGCCGCCGCCAGCAGGATCAGACCCGCCACGTAGGACGACAACTGGCCTGCGGGAAGCATCGGCGCGAACACGTGGCCGATGAAGATGCTGCCGAGCAGAGCCATCGAAAACGGCTTGATCGCCCAATTGACGATCAGGGTGACGCCGATGCCCCGCCAATGCTCCTTCACGTTGCCGAGCGCGGCGAAATCGATCTTCAGCAGCATCGGGATGATCATCAGCCAGATCAGGGCCGCGACCGGCAGATTGACCCGCGCCACCTCCGCCGACGCGACAGCCGCGAACAGCCCCGGCATCAGATGGCCGAGACCGATACCGACGACGATGCAGAGCAGGACCCAGACCGTCAGATAGCGCTCGAAGATCGTCATCGGATCAGGCCACGTCGGAGCGGAACGACGTTGCTCCCTCGCCCGTCCCGATCGCGCGCAGCCGCGTGCCGAGCGACATCGAATCGATGCGGCCGAGCGGCAGATTGATGAAGGCGTCGATCCGGTTCTTCAGATAGCGGAAGGCGGTCGTGAACGCCGCGAGCTTCTCCAGCTCCGTGCCTGCGGCCGCCGCCGGATCCTCGATGCCCCAATGCGCGGTCATCGGCTGCCCCGGCCAGATCGGACACGCCTCGCCGGCGGCGTTGTCGCAGACCGTGAAGACGAAATCCATCGCCGGCGCGCCGGCGGCGGCGAACTCGCTCCAGCTCTTCGAGCGCAGATCGTCGGTCGGATAGTCCATGCGCGCGAGCGTCTCGAGTGCCAACGGATGCACCGCGCCCTTCGGCGTGCTGCCGGCGGAGAAGGCGCGGAAACGGCCGGCGCCGTCCTTGCGCAGGATCGACTCGGCGAGCACCGAGCGCGCCGAATTTCCGGTGCAGAGGAACAATACATTGTAGATGCGGTCAGACACGGCTCTTCTCCTTGCGCTTCGGCGGACAGCAGGGGGTGAGACTTGCGATGACCGGCGCGCAGACCTCCGGCCGGCCGCCGCAGCAGTCCTGCAGCAGAAACAGCGCGACCTCGCGAAACTGCGTGAGATCGGCCCGGTAGACGATCGAGCGGCTGTGCCTGATCGAGCTGACGAGGCCGGCGCGGGCGAGCACGGATAGATGTGCCGACAGCGTGTTCTGCGGTACCTCCAGCAGACGCGCGAGCTCGCCCGCCGGCAGCCCGTCGGGCTCGTGCTGCACCAGAGTGCGGAAGGCCTGCATGCGCGTCGGCTGCGCCAGCGCCGCCAAGGCCAGAACGGCTTGTTCGTTTTCCATATATCCAGAATTATCGATATAACCAGCAAACGTCAAGGCCGGCCGCACCAGGAATGCACGACGGAGCGAGAGGCTCCGCAGACTGGAAGGCTCATCGCAAGCGCAGGCGGGTGCCGTCGACGATGAGTTCGCCGTGCTGCTCCATGCGCGCCAGCGCGCGATAGAGCGCTTCATGGGTGACGCCGAGCTCGCCGGCCCAGTCCTTCTTCGACCGGCCGAGCTCGACCTCGCCGCCCTCCCCTTCGGTCTCGATGAAATGCACGATCCGCTCGCGCGCCGTCTTCAGGCTGAGCCGCTCCGACTGCGCCCGGACCTTGCGCAACTCGCGGGCGAGATGGTCGCACCATCGGTCCCCGATCTCGGGACGGCGCAGCGCCTCGGCGAAGGCCTTGCGGTCGATCGCCAGCAGCGCCGAATCCTGCGCCGCGACGGCGTCGCAATGATACGTCGACTGGTCGAGGCTGGCCTCTGCGAGAAAGCCGCGGCGGGCCCGCTGCAGGACGATGTCGTCGCCGGCGCGCGAGCGGCGCACCAGCCTCACCTCGCCGGTCAGCACGAAGAACATCGCCCGCGGCCGATCACCCCGACAGAACACCGTGCCCTGGCGCGGCACCTGGATGCGCCGAGTCCGCAACCGCGCGGCCGCAGGCAGCGCGGCGAGCAACGGCGACAGCCGTGCAAGAGCGCGCCAGTCGAGCGGCGGGCGCGTGCCCTCGGGCGGGAGATGGTCAATCCTCGGCATATGATCTGGATCATATGCGCCGTCCGGCTGCGCGGTCTAGGGAAGACGTCACCGCGTTCGCTCAATGGAGGTCCTCATGCGCCTGCGTCTCGCCGCCGTTACGCTGGCCCTCGTCGCATCCGCCGGCATCGCGACGGCGCAGCACCACGGCCATCACGACCATGGCAGCCACGGGATGCTTCCGGCAGACCCGCGCGAGCGGGTGGCGTTTCCGCCCGACCTCGCCGAGCATACGCTTGCCAACATGCGCGACCATCTGCTGGCGCTGCAGCAGATCAACGACGCGCTCGCGGCGGGCGAGCCGGACAAGGCCGGCCAGATCGCCGAGCAGCGCCTCGGCATGAGCTCGCTGCGGCTGCACGGCGCCGCCGAGGTGGCCGGGTTCATGCCCCAGGGCATGCAGGAGGCCGGCACCACCATGCACAAGGCGGCGAGCCGCTTCGCCATCGAAGCGCAGAATGCGGGCGTGACCGGCGACCTCAAGCCGGCGCTGAAGGCGCTCGGCGAGACGATGGCGGCCTGCGTGGGCTGCCATGCCGGCTACCGGCTGCGATAGCGCGCCGGACGCGCCTCCCGCCGGCGATGCACCGCGGCGCGTTATTTCCAATATTCTAGAAATATCGTTTGACTTCGGCACGCCGCCTGCCCCATCCTGCTTGTCATGAAGCTCGATGACGCCGCTGCCCGCCTGGAAGCCCTCGGCAACACCACGCGCCTGAAGATCTACCGCGCGCTGGTGCGCGCCGGGCATGCCGGGATGCCGGTCGGCCGATTGCAGGAGCGGCTGAAGATCCCGGCCTCGACGCTGTCGCACCACGTCAAGACGCTGGTCGCGGTCGGGCTGATCTCGCAGCAGCGCGAGGGCACCACGCTGGTCTGTCACGCCGAATACGACGTGATGCGCTCCCTGCTCGGCTTCCTCGTCTCCGAGTGTTGCGCTGAGGAGCAAGGCTGCGGCACCGAGAGGCCGGCCGCCTGATCATTTGACAAATAATTCGATGATTCTAGAAATATGGGAGGAATAGCGTGATGGATGCCAAGACGGTTGCGATCATCGGCGCCGGCCCGGTCGGGCTGGCGGCCGCCGCCCACGCGCTGGCGCGCGGCCTGACCCCGGTCGTGCTGGAAGCAGGTCCAGAAGCCGCGCATGCGGTGCGGCAGTGGCAGCACGTCCAGCTGTTCTCGCCGTGGAAGTACAACATCGACAGCGCTGCGGCGCGGCTGCTGGCGGCGACGGGATGGACTTCGCCCGAGCCCGAGGCCTATCCGACAGGGCGCGAGCTGATCGAATCCTATCTCGCGCCGCTTGCAACGCGCACCGCGCTGCGCGACGTCATCAGAACCTCGCATCGCGTCACCGCGATCGGCCGCGCCGGCTTCGACAAGGCCAGGTCGAAGGGACGCGCCGATGCGCCGTTCGAGATCCGCGCCCACAACGGCAAGGGCGAGGCGGCGCTGCAGGCCGACGCCGTCATCGACGTCTCCGGCGCCTGGTTCTCGCCCAATCCTGCCGGCCATAGCGGGCTGCCCGCGCTCGGCGAGGCCGCGCATGCGGCGCGCATCGCCTACGCGATGCCGGACGTCCGCGGCGCGCAGCGCAGCCGCTATGCCGGCAAGACGGTCGCGGTGCTCGGTGCCGGCCACTCGGCGATCGGCAGCTTGATCGATCTGGCCGCATTGGCCGAGGTCGCGCCGGGCATGCGGGCGATCTGGCTGCTGCGCGGCGACGATCCCGCGAAGGCATTCGGCGGCGGCAGCGCCGACCAGCTCGCCGCGCGCGGCGAGCTCGGCCTGGCCTTTGCCGCGCTGGTGCGTTCGGGCCGCATCCGGCTCGAGTCCGGCTTCGGCGTCATCGGGATCACCGATGAGGACGGCCGGTTGCGGATCGATGCCGCGGGCGACCGCCACGTCACCGCCGACGAGCTGATCGTCGCCACCGGCTTCCGCCCCGATCTGTCGCTGCTGGCGGAGCTGCGCCTGCGGCTCGATCCCGCGATCGAGGCCCCTGTGGCGCTCGCGCCATTGATCGATCCGAACGAACATTCCTGCGGCACGGTGCGGCCGCATGGCGCACGCGAGCTGGCGCAGGCCGACGAGCCCGGGCTCTATCTCGCCGGCATGAAGAGCTATGGCCGCGCGCCGAACTTCCTGATGATGACGGGCTATGAGCAGGTCCGTTCGATCACCGCCGACATCGCCGGCGACAAGGCCGCCGCGCATCGTGTCGAGTTGAAGCTGCCGGAGACCGGCGTCTGCACCCGCGGCGGAGTGGAGAGCATTGCAGCCCTGCCCGGCTGCTGTGGCGGACCGGCGCCATCGGGCGTAGACAGTTGCTGTGCCGATGACGCCAAAGCCAAGGCGGCTGGCCGCAGCGGCTGCGGCTGCTCATGACGCCGAGACTTCGTGACCCAGAACTGAGGAGAGGTCGACGGGAATGCAGGCAAGACGGCTGGGCGTGGTCATCGCTCTCGGCACCGCCCAGACGCTGGCCTGGGGATCGAGCTACTATCTGCCCGCCATCCTCGCCGACCCGATCGCGAGGGATCTCGGCCTGTCCAACAACTGGTTCTTCGCCGCCTTCTCCGCCTCGCTGATCATCTCCGGCCTGTTGGGTCCGCGCATCGGCCGCCAGATCGACCGCGTCGGCGGCCGCCAGGTGCTGTGCGGCTCCAACATCGTGCTGGCGATCGGGCTCGCATTGCTCGGCCTGTCGCATTCGCTGTGGGTGATGGCGATCGCGTGGCTGTGGCTCGGCGTCGGCATGGGGCTCGGCCTCTATGACGCCGCGTTCGGCGCGCTCGGGCGCATCTATGGCAAGGATGCGCGCGGCGCGATCACCGGCATCACCCTGATCGCGGGCTTTGCCTCCACCGTCGGCTGGCCGCTGAGCACCTGGGGGCTCGCCACCATCGGCTGGCGCGAGACCTGCTTTGCCTGGGCGATCGCGCATCTCGTGATCGGCCTGCCGCTCAATCTGTCGCTGCCGCGCGCGACCCAGATGGCACCCGGCGAGATGCCGGGGGGCAAGCCGAACATTCCGCTCGATCGTCCCATGATCCTGATCGCGTTCGCGATGGCGGCGGCCTGGACCGTGACCGCGGCGATGGCGGTGCATCTGCCGCGGCTGATGCAGGCCTTCGGCGCAACCCCTGCACAGGCGCTGTTCGCGGGCATGATGATCGGGCCGGCGCAGGTCGCCGCGCGCGTGTTCGAGGCCGGCTTCCTCAGCCGCTTCCATCCGCTCGCCTCGGCGCGGCTCGCCTGTATCACCCATCCGATCGGCGCCGTGACAATCGGGCTGTTCGGCGGCGGCGCGGCGGCGGCCTTCGCGCTGCTGCACGGCTCCGGCAACGGCATCCTGACCATTGCTCGCGGCACGCTGCCACTCGCGATCTTCGGCCCCGTCAACTACGCCTACCGGCTCGGCCTGATCGGGGCGCCGTCGCGGATCTGCCAGGCCTTCGCGCCGCTGCTGTTCGGCCTGCTCATCGACGGGCTCGGCCGCGGCGTGCTGATCGTGTCGGCGAGCCTGAGCCTGTCGGCGCTCGCCGCCCTGATGCTGCTGCCGGCCGAGCGCGCCGAGACGGCGATGCCGCTCGACACCACCGACAAGGCGGCCTGAGCCGGTAGCCTTTCATTAACCAGCTTCCTGCGCTCACGGCCCACCGTGCCGCTGCGGACGGGCATCCTGGGGCGCATATACGGAAAGTTGAAGGTTGGATTGAAGGATACCCGTGGTCATACGGGGGCGTTCACGACACGATGGCATTGCAACGTAAACACATGCTTCGTGTCGCGGCGGTGGTCGCCTGCGTCGGGATCTTCCTGGCCGGCGCCGATCTCGCCGTGACCGCGCTGATCGGCAACCAGACCGCGCGGCAGCTCAGCGAGCTCAGCAAGCTGGCGCTGCGCCGTTCCGAGGCCGCGATCGACTCGGCCGGATCGATCCTGAACCGTCTGATCGCGAAAGGACCGATGGACTGCAGCGCCGTCGCGCTGCAGGCGCTGCGCCTTCACGTCTATCAAGGCACCATCATCAAGGACATCCGCACCGTCGATCGCGACGGCGCGGTCAAGTGCGCGGCCTATTCCGAAACACTGGAATTCGACAATGGCTGGGCGCGGCGCGACGAGATGTTCAAGTCCGCCGACGGCGAGCTGCGGCTGTTCCGCGTCGAGCAGTTCACCGGCGCCGCGTTCGGCGTGATGCGCGACATCGACCCGCAACGGTCGCTGGCGGCGATCCTGCGCATCGACGGCAATCTGCTGGACGTGATGCCGGTCGGCCTGCGCGCCGAGAGCAACGTCACCCTGACTTTGCCCGATGGCGAGCAGGTGGCCGGCTATCATCCCGACGCATCCGCCAGATCGCCGGCGCAGACCGTCGCGTTCACCACCGTGTCCGACCGCTATCCGCTGCAGGCCACGATCCATGTGCGGCCGCAGAGCCTGAGCGCGCGCGGCGACCTCGCTTATCTCCTGACGATGCTCGCCGCCGGCACGCTGGGCGGCATGTTCGGCCTGCTGCTGGCGAGCTACCTCAGCCGGCCGGTGGACCCGGTCGCCGAGCTCGACCGCGCGCTCGCGGCCAACGAGTTCAAGCCCTATGTGCAGCCGACCTTCCGACTGAAGACCGGCGACATCGTCGGCTGCGAGATCCTGGCGCGCTGGGAGAAGCCGGACGGCCGGCTGATCCCGCCGATGAGCTTCATCCCGCTCGCCGAGAGCTCCGGCCGCATCGAGAGACTGACCTGGCAGCTCCTCAAGACCGCCTTGCGCGAGCTGCAGCCGGAGATGAAGCAGGACAAGCTGTTCAAGCTGTCCGTCAACGTCACCCCGCGCCACCTGCTCGGCGACCGCTTCATCGACGATCTGCGCAAGACGGTCGCGTCGTCATCGGTCTCCACCCGCCAGGTCGTGCTCGAGGTCACCGAGCGCGAGGAGCTCGCCGATCTCGCCAAGGCGACTGATGTCGTGAAGGAGCTCAGCGAGCTCGGCTTCCGCGTCGCACTCGACGACGTCGGCATCGGCCATAGCGGCCTGTCCTATATCCAGCGGCTCGGCGCGCGCATCCTGAAGATCGACAAGTTCTTCGTCGACGCGATCACCCGCGACCAGTCCGCCATCGTGGTGGTGCAGATGCTGGTGGCGCTGGCGCGCGAGCTCGACATGTCCGTGGTCGCCGAGGGCATCGAGCATCAGGAGCAGGTCGATGCGCTGATCGCCTGCGGCGTCGAGGAAGGCCAGGGCTATCTGGTTGCGCCGCCGCTGTCGCTCGGGCGTTTCAAGCAGTTCCTCGACGTGCGCCGGGCCTCGGCCGTTCCCGGCCAGGCCGGCGAACCGGAACTGGCCGCGTGACGGCGAGCCCGCGCGCGTCGGGCACGCGCCTCACTGCCGGGTCATCTGTCCGCGAATCTCGCCGCCCGGGTTCGCCTGGGTGTGGACGTTGGCGTACCATTTGCCGGCCAGCAGGTCGGCCGCCTGAGCGTCCGTGATGACGGCCGAACCGGTAATCGGGGTCTCCGGGCTCTTGAACGGCAGCACGATGCCGGCATTCTTGCCGGGCTCGCTGGGACCGTGGAAATGCGCTCCCATCGCCGGCCCGGTGAGGCCCGAATAGGTAACCTTCCAGCTCAGCGTCCTGGTGGCGGTGTCGAAGCTCGCTTCGGCCGCGCCCGTCGCGGGCGAGGCGTTCGGCGGCACCTCGTTGGCGGCCTTGAGCTCGGACTTCAAGATGACGGTTTCAGCGCGCGCAAGCGGCGCGGCCGCGACGCAGGCGACCGCGAGCAACGACAAATGAACGAATGTCCGTCCCATGGTTTTCCTCCTAAATCGTTTTGTGCAGTCTCAGTGTTCGAGACCCCACGGGCAAGCCGATATTCCGTGGAACGCGTTAACGTCCCAGGCATGAGCAGCGGCCCCCGGCCGCGTTGATTGAACAATCCGGACCCCTGTGCCAAACAGGACGGGAACACAAAGGCCGCGAAAGAAAGCCTCGAAAGAAAGAAAGCCATGGCGGATCGAATGGTTGCTTCCAAGACGGCGCGCGGCAAGGTGGGGCGGCCTCCGCTCGAACGTGCCGGCGAGGTCGAGGAGCGCATTCTCGATGCGGCAAAGACGGTGTTCCTCGCCAACGGCTTCGAAGGCGCGAGCGTCGACGAAATCGCGCAGACCGCGCGTGCCGGCAAGCCGACCATCTACGCGCGATTTCCCAGCAAGGCCGCGCTGTTCGCGGCCGTGATCGCCCGCCATGCCGCGCGCAACACCCAATATGAGAACCTGGTGCCGCAGGGCCGCACCTTCCGCGCCCGGCTGATCAGCCTCGGACTCACCCTGATCGAGCGCGCCTTCGTCGAAGACACGATCGGCCTGATGCGGACCGCGATTGCGGAAAATCCGCGGTTTCCCGAGCTGACGCTCGAGATCCAGGACACCGCGCGCAAGCGCGCCACCTGCAATGTGAGCCATGCGATCGGCGAGCTCGCGCGCGCCGAAGGCCTTGCCGGCAAGGGCGCGTTCTCGGCCGACCGCATCGAGGACAGCGCACGGATCTTCCTCGATCTCGTGGTGTTCGCCGTGCTGATCCGCAGCCTGCTCGGCGAGGACATGCGCACCCTGAAGAAGGAAGCCCAGGCGCATGTCGAGAAGCGCGTCGACTTCTTCCTCGCCGCGACGACGTGATCCTAAATCTGCTTGTCCTTGCGCAGCTCCGGAAAGATCGTCTCGTCCTGCAGGATCACGTCGGCGGTGCGCTGATAGTGCGCCGTGAGCAGCGCAACCGCGCGTTCGGTGTCGGCGTCAAGCACGGCGTTCACGATGTCGGCGTGCTCGTCGCCGACGGGGCGTGACGGAAACGCCTTGCGGATCGACAGCCGGCGGTAGCGATAGAGCTGGTCGGCAAGCTGGCCGCAGAACGCGATCAGCGACTGCGAGCCGCAGTTCGAGATCAGGACCCGATGATAGATCCGGTGCAGCCTCTCCCACTCCGGATTGTCCTCGAACGTGGTCGCGCTGAGCGAGCGCGGCGCGCGGCTGAGCCGATGCTGCGCCAGCACCAGTTGCTCCTCCCAATCAGGCGTCGCCGCCGCCATCGACTCGCGCAGCGCCAGCGCCTCGACCCAGCAGCGCGTCTTGGTCAACTCGGCGAGCTCGGCGCGGCTGATGTCCTTGACGTAGAAGCCGCGCTGCTCGCGCACCTCGACCAGTCCGTCGGCAGTGAGGCGGTTGAGCGCCTCGCGCAGCGGTGTCTGCCCGGTCTGATAGGTCTCGGTCAAAAACCGCATCTGCAGCTTGCGCGACGGCGCCAGCCGGCCGGACAGCAGGTCCTCGCGCAGCCGGTCATACACATGACTCGCCTGCGTCGACGGGCCCTGCCCCTCGGCCTCCAAAACCGCATCCACGCCCGATCTCCTCTGAATCAGACGACATGTATAGAGCGAGGCTACAGAACATAAAATTTATAAATTCTGATTGATTCCTATTTTTTATGTAATAAAAAGGACGAGCCGGTTCTGCCGGCCAGGGATAGAAACGTCGCGCGTCCTCACCCGGGCATCGCGCAGGAGGACACGCTCATGACCCGGTTTCCGGTCGCGGCTCTGCGCAGTGTCGATCTGGGCACGCCAGATCTCGCGCGTTCGGAAGCGTTCTATCGACAGACCTGGGGGCTGGAGCGCGTCGCGGAGGCCCGCGGCATCGTCTATCTCCGTGCGACCGGCAGCGATCATCATGTCGTAGCGCTGCACCAGAGCGAGCGTACCGAGTTGAAGGCGGTGACTTTCCGCCTCGCCGAGTCCAGTGATTTCGGTGCCGTCAGCCGCAACGCCATCCATGAAGGCGCGACGCTGATCGCAGCGCCAGCGCCGAACCCCGGTCCCGACGGCGGCGTGATCATGAGCCTGCGCGGCCCCGAAGGCGGCGTGCTGCGCTTCGTTCATGACGACCTCAGGCACGACGCCAAGCCACCGCGGCCCGAGCTCCCCGAGCGGCTCGCCCACGTCAATCTCAACAGCACCGACGTCGATCGCACGGCTGCGTTCTACGAGAAGGCGCTCGGCTTCAAGCTGACCGATCGCTCCGCGGCGATGGCGTTCGTCCGCTGCAACTCCGATCACCATGCGGTGGTGATCGCCGCCGCCAAGGTCAACGGCCTCAACCACGTCGCCTTCCTGATGCCGACCTGGGAAGGCGTGATGCGCGGCGCGGGCCGCATGATCGATGCCGGCCATCCGATCGCCTGGGGCGTCGGCCGCCACGGCCCCGGCGACAATGTCTTCGCCTACTTCATCGATCCCGTCGGGACCGTGATCGAATACACCGCCGAGGTGCTGCAGGTCGACGACGACTACGTCGTGCGTGGGCCGGAGCATTGGGTCTGGCCGCCCGGCCGCACCGACCAATGGGGCATCGCGCCGCCCAAGGCCGAGCACGTCAAGGCCGCGCAGCTCGCGGTCGGCTACGCCGCCTGACTCGTTGTCCAACTCCAGAGTTTCCATGTCAGCCACGTCCGATCACACGCATTTCGAGGTTGCCGTCATCGGCTTCGGTCCGACCGGCGCCATCGCCGCGAGCCTGCTCGGCATGCAGGGCATCAAAACGCTCGCGATCGATCGCGCTGTCGAGATCTACGACAAGCCGCGCGCGATCGCGCTCGATCACGAGATCATGCGGCTGTTCGACAATCTCGGTATCGCCGAACAGGTCAGCCGGTACGTCGCGCCGTTCCCGGCGTCCGAGCATTTCGGCGCACGAGGGCAGTTGATCCGCCGCATCGACATGGTCGGCCCGCCCTACCCGCTCGGCTACACGCCGAGCATGGTGTTCACGCAGCCGCCGGTCGAACAGATGATGCGCGATCGCGTTCGCGCCTGTCCGTCGGTGACGGTCGAGCTGGGCACGAGCCTCGTCGCGATCCGGCAGGATGCAACGGCGGCGACCGTCGTGCTGCAGCGGGCGGACGGCACGACGCATCAGGTCACCGCCGACTACGTGATCGCCTGTGACGGCGCCTCCAGCACCGTGCGCCAGCAGCTCGGCATCAGCTTCGATGATCTCGACTTCGACGAGCCATGGCTGGTGGTCGATCTTCTCGTGAATGCTGGCAGCGCCGGCAAGCTCCCGGCCACCGCGGCGCAATTCTGCGATCCCGCGCGTCCGACCACCTACATCATCGGTCCCGGGAACCATCGCCGCTTCGAGATCATGCTGCGGCCGGGGGAAGACCGCCACGCGATGGAGCAGCCGGAGCGGGTCTGGCAGTTGCTGTCCCGCTGGCTCGGGCCCGAGGACGCCACACTGTGGCGCGCGGCGAGCTACCGCTTCCATGCGCTGGTCGCGCACCGCTGGCGCGAGGGGCGCGTCCTGCTCGCCGGCGATGCCGCGCATCAGCAGCCGCCCTTCATCGGCCAGGGCATGTGCCAGGGCCTGCGCGACGCCGCCAATCTGTGCTGGAAGCTCGCGCGCGTGTTGCGCGGCCAATCGACCACGGCCCTGCTCGACAGCTATGAAAGCGAGCGCAGCACGCATGTGCGCGAGCTCACCACGCGCATCAAGGCGATCGGCCGCGTCATCTGCGAGCAGGATCCCGCGGCCGCAGCGGCACGCGATGCGCGTATCCTTGCCGAAGGCGGCGGCGCGCCGCGCACCATCACGCGGCAGGAGATCGTGCCGCCGCTGACGCAGGGACTGCTCGCGACCAGGGCAAACGCGGCCAATGGCACGCTGTTTCCGCAGCCCTGGATCGTCGGCGACGGTGGGGGGCGAGCGCTGCTCGATACCATCGCCGGCACCGGATGGCGGCTCGTCCTCGACGGGCGGGGCGCGCTGAACTCGAGCTCGATCGACGCCGCGACCCGCGACGCCGGGATCAGTGTGATCGCCATCGGCGGTCACGGCTTGCACGAGGAGAGCGGCGTCGTCGCACGCTGGTTCGAACGCCACGGCTGCAGCGCCGCGCTGGTGCGCCCCGATCATTATGTCTACGGCGTCGCGACGGACGCGCCGGAGCTCGCCGCGCTGCTGAGCGAGCTGAACCAACGACTGCACTAATCAAAACAAGAGAATGTCAAACGGGGAAACGCCATGACCACATCATCGGACACCGCCAGACCCAGTGTGGGAGGACGCGCGATCGCCGTCCTCATCATGCTGTTCCTGTTCCAGACGCTGAACTTCTTCGACAAGCTGGTATTCGGCCTCTCGGCCGTGCCGATGATGAAGGAGCTTGGCTTGAGCCCGAAGGAGTTCGGGCTGATCGGCAGCAGCTTCTTCCTGCTGTTCTCGCTGTCGGGCATGGCGGTCGGCATGTTCGTCGTCGGCCGCTTCCCGGTGAAATGGCTGCTCCTGATCATGGCCGCCGTCTGGTCGGCGACGCAGATCCCGATCTTCTTCTCCGGCTCGATCGCCGTGCTCGTGATCTGCCGCATCATTCTCGGCGCCGGCGAAGGCCCGGGACTGCCGACCGCGCTGCACGCCTGCTACAACTGGTTTCCCCAGGACAAGCGCAGCGTGCCGAGCGCGGTGGTGCTGCAGGGCATCAGCGTCGGTCTGTTGGCCGGCGGTCCGATCCTGACCTATGTCATCGTGAGCTATGGCTGGCGCACCGGCTTCCTGTTCTGCGGCCTGCTCGGGCTCGCCTGGATGCTCGGCTGGTTCTTCGTCGGTGGCGAAGGACCCTACTCCGCCCATGCGCCGGAGGCTTCGGCGGCGAAGGACAAGGCGTTGCCGGCGCGCGTGCTGTGGGCCGATCCGACCGTGATCGGCGTCATCATCATGTCGACCGCGTCGTACTGGATCGTCGGCATGTCCGCGACCTGGCTGCCGCCCTATCTGCAGCTCGGGCTCGGCTACAAGCAGGTCGATGTCGGCTGGATCATCTCGGGGATCTACCTGTTCCAGTCGCCGCTGCTGCTCGGCGGCTCCTGGCTGACGCAGGTTCTGCAGCGCAGAGGCTTCAGCCTGCGTGCCTGCCTCGGCCACGCCTCCGGTCTCGCGCTGCTCGCCGCCGGCTGCGCGCTGCTCCTGAGCATCGTCACCTCGGGGCCGCTGCAGCTCGCCTGCATCGCGATCGCTTTCGCGGCGCCGAGTCTCACCACGATCTTCGGCCCCGTCGCGCTCGGCGCCGTGGCGCCGGCAATCCAGCGCGGCCGGCTGATCGTCGTGATCTATTCCGGCAACGCGGCCTCCGCGCTGGTGTCGAATGCGCTCACCGGCTGGATCGTCGGCGAGGCCGGCGGCAACGCGCCGCTCGGCTACGCCCACGCCATGACCTTCACCGCCGGCGTGCTGATCGTTGGCGCCATCTCGGCCTTCGCGCTGATCTTCCCGGAGCGCACCATCGCGCGCTTCGCGAAATCGGCGCAAGAACCGGCTTCTCCCTCCGCCGTAGCGGCGGTTTCGACCTGAGGACATCGGATGAGATTTGCAAGCTTCACCGTCGACAATGCGCCGACCTGGGGACTCGTCGAGGGCACCGACGTCGCCGATCTCGGTGCCGTCCTGCGCGACCGCTTCCCGGACCTGAAATCGGCGATCGCAGCGGACGCGCTGAAGGAGGCGGCTGCAGCGGCCTCAGGCGCAAGGCGGCATCCGATCTCGGCCATCAGCTTCCTGCCGGTGATCCCGAACCCGGACAAGATCCTCTGCATCGGCTTGAACTACGAGACGCACCGCAAGGAGACCGGCCGCTCCGAGGTCGAGAACCCCACGGTGTTCGGCCGCTTCGCCAACAGCCAGACCGGGCATCTCACGAATATCATCCGCCCGCGCGTCTCGACCGATCTCGATTTCGAGGGCGAGCTCGCCATCGTGATCGGCAAGCCGGGTCGCTACATCCCGCGCAGCGAGGCCTTCAAGCACATCGCCGGCTATGCCTGCTACAACGAGGGCAGCGTCCGCGATTTCCAGCGCCACACCCACCAGTTCACGCCGGGCAAGAATTTTCCCGCGACCGGCGCCTTCGGCCCGTGGCTCGTCACGCCGGACGAGATCGACGACCTCGGCTCGCTGCGGCTGCAGACGCGGCTGAACGGCGAGGTGGTGCAGGATGCGACGATCAGCCAGATGATCTTCGATATCCCGCGCCAGATCGAATACTGCTCCTCGTTCACCCGGCTCGAGCCCGGCGACGTCATCGCTACGGGCACGCCCGGCGGCGTCGGCTCCCGCCGCACACCGCCGCTGTGGATGAAGCCCGGCGATGTCGTGGAGGTCGAGATCGACAAGATCGGCCTGCTGCGGAACGGCATCGCGGACGAGGCGGTGTGAGCGCCCCTGATGTTCCTGACCGTCATTCCGGGGCAGCCCGCCAGGGCTGAACCCGGAATCTCGGGATTCTCGGGTGCGCAACTGCGCACCATAGTTCGATGCTTGCGCATCGCCCCGGAACGACAGCCGAACAACCGTGCTTCCTCAATGCGCCATCGCCGGGCCGCCGCCGAGCTTGACCTTGCGGAGCGTCAGCGCCAGCGGAATCGCCGACAGCGAGATCAGCATCAGCGCCCAGTAGACGTCGACATAGGCGAGCAGCGACGCCTGCATCTGAACGGTCTGGCCGATCCAGGCGAGCGCCTGCTGCTGCGCCTGGACCAGCGAGCTGCCATGGGCGGTGAAGTAGTTCGTCACCTGGTGCAACGTGTCCTGATAGGCCGGATTGGACGGTATGGCATTCTCGACCAGCCGGCTCTGGTGGAACTGCGCGCGATGCGCCAGGATGTTGGCGGCGAGCGACACCCCGATCGACCCGCCGGTGTTGCGCGCGGCGTTGATCAGCGCCGAGGCCTGGTCGGTCCTCTCGGGCGGAATGCCGTTGTAGGACGCGGTCGTGATCGACAGGAAGATCAGCGGCAGGCCGATTCCGATCAGCATGCGGGATTCGGCGAAGAACCAGAAGTCCACATTGGCATAGACCCGGGTGAGGTCATACATCGCGAAGGCGACGACCGCGGCGCCCGTCATGATCATGTATTTCGGCTGCACCTTGCCCGAGAGCCGTCCGACCACGAACATCATCGCCATGGTGACGAGGCCGCCGGGCGACAACACGAGGCCCGCCCAGGTCGCGGTGTAGCCGAAATCCTGCTGCACCATCTGCGGCAGCATCTGCGTGGTGCCGAGCAGGATCGCGCCGGTCGCCAGCATCACCAGGAAGCTGGCGCCGAACTGGCGCGACGCCAGCATGCGGACGTCGACCGTCGGGTTTTTCTGGTTCATCTCCCACGGGATCATGGCGATGAAGGCGGCAACGCAGACGGCGGCGGTGACCAGTATGAAGCGCGAGTCGAACCAGTCGTCCTCGAGGCCGCGGTCGAGCATCAGTTCGAGCGCGCCGAGGAAGGTCGCGACCAGCACGAAGCCGACGACGTCGAAGCCGTGCGCCTGCTTGCGCCGCTCTTCAGTGACAGCTTCAGGCTCCTTGAGGATCAGCCCGATCAGCAGCATCGCGGCGACGCCGACGGGGCCGTTGATCAGGAAGCACCAGTGCCAGGAGACGTTGTCGGAGAGATAGCCGCCGAGCGTCGGGCCGACGACGGGCGCGACCACGACGGCGACGCCGAACAGCGCGAAGGCCTGGCCGCGCTTTTCCGGCGGGAAGGAGTCGGCGAGGATCGATTGCGCGACCGGCACCATGCCGCCGCCGCCCAGGCCCTGCATGATCCGGAACAGCAGCAGCACCTGCAGATTCCAGGCGAAGCCGCACAGCACCGAGCTCAAGGTGAACAGGCCGAGGCACATGATGAAGAAGGTCTTGCGTCCCAGGCGCTTGGCGAGATAGCTCGACGCCGTCAGGATGATCGCGTTGGAGACGAGATAGGTCGTCACCACCCAGGAGGATTCGTCCTGGCTGACACCCATGCCGCCGGCGATATAGGGCAGCGCGACGTTGGCGATGGTGGTGTCCAGCACCTCCATGAAGGTCGCGAGCGCGACCAGCACCGCGATGATCCACGGACTGCCGGCGCGCGGCGCGGAGAGAGCGGCAGCCTCACGCATGGCGGACCTCTCTCACAGCACGGCCTTCAGCCGCTCATAGAGCGACGGCCTGGGATCGACACGCACGGTCGGCACCACCGACATGCCGGGACCGAGCGCGACGTCCGTCGGCGGATCATCCATGTCGATCTTGACCGGCACGCGCTGCACGATCTTGACGTAGTTGCCGGTCGCATTCTGCGGCGGCAGCAGCGAGAAGGCCGGGCCCGAGCCGGACTGCACGCTGGCGACATGGCCGCGGATCTCGCGCTCCGGATAG
Organism: Bradyrhizobium sp. SZCCHNS3002; assembly: GCF_032377435.1. Taxonomy (NCBI): domain Bacteria; kingdom Pseudomonadati; phylum Pseudomonadota; class Alphaproteobacteria; order Hyphomicrobiales; family Nitrobacteraceae; genus Bradyrhizobium; species Bradyrhizobium sp. SZCCHNS3002. Next base: position 88,163 of record NZ_JAUHHY010000021.1, on the reverse strand, counting down.
GCGTCGATCTCCAGGGTCACGGGCTGGCCTGGACGCATCTCGTCGAGCTGGGTTTCCTTGAAATTGGCGGTCACCCAGACGTCATCGGGCACGAACATCGAAAGCGCCGTGCCTTGTGCCGCGAACTGGCCGTCGGCGGCGCTGAGATTGACAACGCGGCCGGGCTGCGCCGCGGTCACGGTCGTGTAGGACAGATTGAGCTGCGCCTGGTCGCGCTGCGCCTGCGCCTGCGCGAGATTGGCGTCGGCGCTCTCGCGCTGCGCCTTCAAGGACTCCAATTGCCGCTGCGCCACCTGCAGATTGGCCTGCGCCGAGGTCAGCGCCGCCTTCTGCTGCTGGAGCTGCGATGTGTATTGCTGCTCGCTCTGCACCGTGCCCGAGCCGGTGCGGGCGAGGTCCTGATAGCGCTTGGCCTGCTGCTCGGCGAAGGTCAGCCCGGCCTGGGCCTGCTCGACCTGGGCCTGGCCCGCGGTGATCTGCGCCTGCTGCACCTCGATCTGCGCCTCGATGTTGCGGATCGCCGCCTGGGCCGACTTCACCTGCGCATCGGCCTGGGCCAGCGCGGTCTTGTAGTCGCGATCGTCGATGCGCGCGATCACGTCGCCGGCCTTGACGTGCTGGTTGTCGGTGACGGGGACGGCGGTGATGTAGCCGGAGACTTTCGGCGCAATGGAGAACTGGCGGGCCGCGATGAAGGCATCGTCGGTGGTCTCATAGTGACCGGCCGCATCGTAGTAGACGTAGCCGCCGGCGCCGACGGCGAGCAGCAGCACGAGACCCAGCGCTGCCCCAAGCGGATGCCGCCGGATCAGGCTCCTCCGGGCCCCCTCCTGGCGCTGCCCGTGCTCCGTCGGCGACGGACCGGGCTCCGCAGCCGGCGCCTTGGCCTCGATCTGCTGCGGAGTGTCGCCAGAGGCATCCCCGCGCCATTGCCGCACGGCACGATCGCGCGCGGAGACCACCGGATCGTCGTTGGCCGCAGATGGAACCTCAGCCGATGACAGAGCTTGCTGTGTCATCACGTCTCCTTGAAAAGAACGGAACCGTTTCGTTTCTACAGTTGGGCGCGATGCATGTGGGACGCAATGGCGCACCGCGATGCGGCCGGCTAAACTTTTCGTCATTGGAGGTCGCCGACGCGCGTTCCCCTGCGCCTCCACCGCGAACCGCCGTGAGCAAGGTCAACTGCGTGAGGCAGCCGCGGTTGCAGTCTCACGTCATCGCGTTGACTCGATCAACGCGGCTAAATACAACACACGCATAATAAGAAATTGTTAGGGTCGGCAACCGACTACCGCGGAAGATGCCGACGTGATCCTATTGCGAGGCACGCATGCCCGTCCGTCAGGTGCCAGGCTCAGACCTGCAATATGTGCTCATCGCCTTCGATGCGACGGGGCAGGAGCGGCGAGAGGGCGACGGTTCGCTCGCGAGCGAGATGGTGGTGAACCGCCTCCATGCGCTGGGCGCGGCGGTCAGCGATATCATCCTGCTGAGCCATGGCTGGATGGGCGACGTCCCTGCGGCGATCGAGCAGTATGACCGCTGGCTCGCCGCCATGGCGGGGCTCGATGCGGATCGGCTCGCCGCCGCGCAGCAGCATCCCGGCTTTGCCCCCGTCATCATCGGACTGCACTGGCCGAGCCTGCCGTTCGGAGACGAGACGCTGCCGTCGGGCGGCGGCGGGTTACTGTCCGCCGACACGCCGGCGGCATCGCTCGAGGCGGAGGTGGAGCGCTATGCGGCACGCATCGCCGACACGCCGGCGGCGCGCGCCGACATTCGCTCGATCCTCGAGCAGGCGCGCATTGCGCCGGCGGCCACGTTGCCGGACTCGATGCGCGATGCCTATCTCAGGCTGTTCGCTGCGTCCGGCCTTGCGATGGGCGATGTAAGCGGACGCCCTGGCGCCGAGCAGGACCGGTTCGATCCGACCGTGATCGTGAGCGAGGCACGGAGCGGGCCGGCCGATGCGACCGCAGGCACGCTCGGCCTCGGCGACGACCTGCGCGAGGCGCTGCTGGCGCCGCTCCGCATCCTGTCGTTCTGGAAGATGAAGGATCGCGCGCGCCAGTTCGGCGAGGCCGGCGCCCATGATGTCCTCGTCAAGCTGCAGCAGGCGGCGCCGGCGGCCCGGGTTCACCTGATGGGCCACAGCTTCGGCTGCATCGTCGTGTCGGCGGCCGTCGCCGGCACACCCGACGGCCGCGCGCTGCCGCGTCCGGTCGAGACGATGTTCCTGGTCCAGGGTGCACTGTCGCTGTGGTGCTATGCCGAGAGCATTCCGCAGGCCGCGCCAGCGCAGGGCTATTTCCGGCGCACGCTGCTGAAGGGGCTCGTGCGCGGCGCCTTCGTGACCACCCGCTCGAGCTACGACCGGGCGAACGGATGGTTCTACCCGCTCGGAGCGCGGCTGAAGCAGCAATATCTGCTCGATACCGACTATCCGCTGTACGGCGCCATCGGCAGCTTCGGCGTCCGCGGCACCCAGCCTGTGGCGACCGTCGACATGCCGATCCAGGATGTCGGCTTCAGCTACGGTTTCGGCAGCGGCCGGGTCTACAACATCGAGGCGAGCCGGATCATCCGGAACGGCGGCGGCGCGGCCGGCGCCCACAGCGACATCGCCCACCCCGAAGTGGCTCACGCCTTCTGGGCCGCGATCCTGGCCGCGCCCGCGGCCGTCAGGCCGCAACCCGGCAGCATCGGCGGCGGGCTGCTCAGCGACGACATCCGCCACTTCGATCAACAGCGATACGATCAGCAACTCTGGCGGCCGCGGACGTTCGAGCGGACTTCGGAGCAGGTGCAACAGGTTCAGCGGCAGGAACAGCAGCAGCAGGTCGAGCCGGGCCAGCGGCAGCAACGCGAGCAGCAGCAGCGGGAGCAGAGTCAGCATCAGCAGCAGCAACGGCAGCAGGAAGAGCAGCAGCAGGTTCAGTTGCCATATCCGCAATGGGTGGCGCCGCCGACCGTTCCGCAGCCGCCCCCGCTCGACAACCGCAAAGCCTATCCGCCCGGCGAGCAGCGCTGGATCAATGCCGGCTTCGAGGATCTCGATGCGCCGTTGAAGCCGGGCCAGTGGTACACGTTCGCCTTCGACGTCGACATCCAGCAGCGCGGCGTCTCGTCGGTGCCGCTCGCCGACGAGCAGTTGTTCCCGGAAGGAACCTCCGACGTCACTTTGACCATCCAGCTCGACAGCGACGATTTCGAGCTCTCCGACAAGAGCCGCCCGCTGCGCCTGCCGCGCACCGGCAAGTCGCGCAACAAGGCGCGGTTCGATCTGTCGCCGAAGAAGTTCGGCCCGTCGGCGCTGCGGGCGACGGTCCACAAGGACGGCAATTTCGTCCAGCAGATGGACCTCGTCATCGATGTCGGCGCGGCGCCCTCGCCCCGCGTCGAGGGCGCGCATGGCCGGCCCTACTCCTCCGCCAGCGTGCTCAATCCGCGCGATGTCGGCCTGTCGATCATGCCGATCGCGGGCGGCTACGACTGTCTCGTCTGGAAGCCCGTCACGGTCCGCGCCCGGCTGCCGTTGCTGCCGGACTACCTGGCCAAATCGATCGAGATCGTGCGCCAGGAGCTCATGAAGGTCGTGACCCATCAGAACGCGGCCGGCAGCTTCGTCTTCCAGAGCGGGATCGACATCGCCGATGCCGACCGCGACGCCGCCCTGAAGATCATGGCGCGGGCGGGATCGGCGCTGTTCCAGAAGCTGTTCTTCGGGCCCGCCGCGGCGCAGGATTCCAAGGACATCGGCGACTTCCTGCGCAAGCTGACCAGCGACCGCTCCAGGCGGCTGAAGCTGCAGATCGTGGCGGAGGCGACCACGGTGCCGTGGGGCCTGCTCTATGTCGGCGATGCCTCGGCCGGCGCACAGCTCGACTGGGACAATTTCATCGGCATGCGCCACGTGATCGAGCAGATCCCGATGCAGAACACGCCGCGCATCTCCGACTGCCTGATCCCGAGCGACAAGCCCGAGCTCAGCATCAGCCTGAACGTCAACGACAACATCGACCGGCAGATGGGCGCCGACCTCGTCGCCCAGCAGCAGCGGTTCTGGCTTGCGGAAAAGGCGGCGCGCCGCAACGTCCACATCGTCTCGCGCACGACCAGCAAGGAGCTGGTCAAGGCGCTGGCCGACGAGACCACCAACGACCAGATCCTCTACCTCTATTGTCACGCCCGGGCGACCGGCCTCGACGACCCCGGCGGTCCCGACAGCTCCAGCCTGGTGCTGACCGATGCCGGCATCACGCTGGGCGAGCTCAGCCTGGACGCCCCGACCAGCAAGCTGCTTCCCGGCAACCCCCTCGTCTTCATCAACGCCTGCGAGTCGGCCGAATTGTCGCCGGCGTTCTACGACGGCTTCGTGCCGTATTTCATGGCCAAGGGCGCGCGCGGCGTGGTTGGAACGGAATGCAAGACCCCGGCGATCTTCGCCACGGCCTGGGCGAAGCGCTTCTTCGAAAGCTTTCTCGACGGCGTGCCGCTGGGAGAGACGTTCCTCAGCCTGCGCCGGGAATTTCTCCGCGAGCACGGCAACCCGCTCGGACTGCTCTACGCTGTCCACTGCGACGGCGACACCCAGGTTGCGCCGTCGCTGCCGCGGCTGCCGCCGACGGCGCCTGCGCCGAACGTCCAGCCGGCACTCGGCACCGGCACCTGACGGCGTCCTCAGCGCGCCGGCTCGGGCCCGGCGAGGCGCACGCCGAGCGCCAGCGCGGCGATGACCGGCGGCACGACGAAGCACCAGCCTCCCCGGCGCATGAACAGCAGCGCCGCGGCGCCGCAGCCGAGCGCAAAGGCGAGCACGTTGATCGCCATCTGCATCAGCCGCGCCGGCGGCGGCGCTTGCCCCTTGTCGCCGACATAGATCCTGTCGGCGAGGTCGATCATCACCTGCGTGGTCGTGCCGGTCATCAGGGTCGACGGCGGCGAGCTCGGCAGATGGATCCGGTGCACGGCGTTCTGGATCGCCATCGCCGCGACCAGCACCATGCCGGTGATGATCGCCTCGCGGCTGTCGCCGTCATGGAACGGGCCGAAATGGATGGCGAGCACGGCGCCAAGGACGAGCAGCACCAGCTTGACGCCGATCAGGACCTCGAACGCGCGCGACCACCGCCGCGACAGCAACGTGCCGGCCAGCCGCGTCGCGATCACGACCAAGCAGAATACCGGGAGCGCCAGCAGCTTGGCGGTCGCGCCCGAGGTGCCCAATGCCAGCGCCGCACCGAACGTCACGAAGTTGCCGGTGACGTGCGCGGTGAACAGGCCCTGCAGCGCCAGGAAGCCGGCAGTGTCGACATAGCCGGCATTGACGCTGAGCAGCAGCGGCACCACGTTGCGGGACTCGAATTGCGACATGTGGTCCTGCTTTCGTTGTTCAGAGCGCGTATTTCAGCTCGATGCCGATGTAGTTGCTGTCGTGGCCGCCGGCGCGGCGCAGCGTGTCGCCGATCTCATAGTGCACGGCTTCCAACGCGCCTGTGAGGTTGGCGTTGAAGCGATAGTCGGCGCGCAGCTGCGCATAGGCGCCGGACCACGAGCTGCCCTGCCCCGCGGTGCCGGCGACCGCGACATTGGGCTGGACGTAGATCGCGTCCGCATTGGTCGCGCGCCATTGCAGGCCGATCGCGGCCATGAATGAGAGATCTGTCATGGGCTTCACCGTCAGCGACGGTTTGAGGTGAATCAGGTTGGTGTAGCCGGTGAAGCCGGCCAGCGTGAAGTAGTAGCCGTTCGGGAACAGCGGATTGAAGGTCTCGATCTTGCCGTCACCGGGATGGCGGTCGCCGGAGGCGCCGTCGAGCTGAAGGCCGATGCGCGGCTGCCAGGCGACGTCGGCGAAGGTGTAGCCGGCGCGCGCGCCGGCGCCCCAGGCGCGGATCTGCGTCGCCCCGACCGAACCCGCCTGCCCCATCGCCTCGAGATCCCAGTCGAAGCCGGCGAGCTTGCCGGCGAAGCGGATGTCCAGCACGTGGCGCTGCTCGAGGCCTGCGGCATCGAGGAAGCGCGCATCGTCACGCTGATAGTAGGAATAATACGACGACAGCTCGTTGGTGCCGAACACCTGGCGCTCGACGCGGAAGGTGTGGAAGAGGAACGATCCGTTCGACGTGTCGTCGAACGGGCGCACCAGCTTGTATTGCACCGGCTGGCTGACGAAGCCGATGAAGCGCCACGGGCCGCTCTCCCAGTCGGCCCACAGCGCGTCGAAGGACTGGCGCACGTTCGGCCCGTCGCGCGAAGAGACGAAGCGCTGCAGGTCGAAGTCGAAATCCTGCCGCCCGACCCGTGCCTTGAACGTGCCCTTCTCCGTCGCATTGACATAAGCGAGGAAGGCGAGCCGGAGATCGAGCGGGTTCTGGTCGACCGACGTGATGTTGGCCTTGCCGAAGGCGCGGTCGTCCTCGAGCTGGACGAACAGCTGCCAGTGCTCGTTGAGATGCGCGTCAGCATGGATCTGCAGCCGCTGCAACACGTGCTGATCCGGCTTCGCCCCGCCGATGCCGAAGCTCGCGGCATCGAGGCGCTCGAAGCGCTCACGCAGGGTCATGCCGAACGAGACATAGCTCTGCGGCACACCCGCTTGCAGCGGGACGTACTTGATCGGATCGAACGGCGCGGTGCGCAGCGCCGGATCGGCCAGCACCGACCAGTCCTCCTGCCAACGGAAGGTGCGGATCGTGGGACGCCCGGGAGCATCCTCGGCAGCGCCAGCGCCGCAGGACGCAGCGACCAATGCGACGGCCGCCGCCGTCATCGCCAATGCCTGAATGATCCGCACCACCGTCCCCCATCGGGCTACTTTACCAGCGCATGTATCTCCGCGACATAGCCGCCGGGAAACTGCACCAGCGCCTGCTCGCGCTTGTCCGCCGTGAACGGCTCGACCAGCACGGTCGCGCCCGAAGCCTTGGCCTTGTCGAGCGTGGCCTTGAGGTCGGCGACCTCATAGCCGGTCATCTCGCGGCCGAACGGATATGGCAGATGGCCATCGGTGACGAGCACGGTCATGCGGCCGAACACCGACTCGATGCGGATGCGCCGGTAGCGGTCGTTGGGCCGGCCGATCTCGACGCCCGGCGCCTTGGCCTCGTCGGAGATCACCTTGCCCTTTGAGAACCGCAGGAAGGCGCGGGTAAACGCCTCGGCGCGATCGGCCGAGACATAGACGCGGTTCTCCGGAACCTTCTCGAACGCGGCGTAGGACGGCTTGGCCGTGTGCCAGTAGAGCTGCATGTTGACGCCGCCCGGCCATTGGATCACGGCATCACGGCCGATCGGATCAGGAAACGGCGCAACGACGACGTCGGCGCCCGCGGCGTTGGCCGCCTTGATCGCCGCATCCAGATCGGTGACCAGATAGCCGGTGCGCTCTGCGCCGAACGGATACGGGATCGGAGTCTTGAAGCCGAACAGCGACACCGTGCCGACCGGCGTCTGCAGCAGCTGCGAGGTCGTGCTGCTCGGCGTCGGCGTCACCGTCGCGACGACCTGCTTGGTGCTCTGGCCGCCGAAGGTGGCGAGGAAGCTCGTGACGAACTTCTCGACGTCGTCGGGCGCGACATAGACATGCGTCGTGTCGTATTGCGCGCCGACGCCCACGAGCCGCGCGGTGTCCTTGGCGAATGCGGGAGCGCCGAACAAGGCGGTGGCAACGAGTACGCCGAGCAGATGACGGGAGCGGATCATGACAACCTCAGACAAATGGAGACCGGATCAGGCGCGGCGCGCGCGCCAGGACATGATGGAGACGAGCACGAGACCGGCGATCAGGCCGAGATGCTCGAAGAAGGAATTGAGCGCCATGAAGCGGTCATGGCCCTCCATGTGCCAGAAGTCGTTGGCGGTGAGCATGGCGACGAAGGTGAGCACGCCGAGCGCACCGGCGCCGAGCCAGGCGAAGCGGTTGACCACGACGAGCAGCGAGCCGATCAGCTCGACGGCGATTGCAGCGACCGCCCACAGCGCCGCCGGCTGCAGGCCGAAATGGGCCTGCTCGGCGACGGCACCGGGAAAATCCATCAGCTTCTGGACGCCGCCGATCACATAGGCCGAGACGAGCGCGAGCCGCGCCGCGGGCCAGAGCCACGGCCAGGCGAGCACCGCTGCGACCGGCCGCGGCGTGTCCGGGATCACGGCCATCACACCGCCCAGCAGGCGCAGCCGAGCGCGCCCCAGAAGCTCTTGAGGTCGGCGATCGGCAACTGGCTCGACCAGGACCGTGCATGGTCGTGGCCGTGGACGCCGCAGGCATTGGCGCAGCCGCACATCTGCATCGCCTGGGCACGCACCGCGCCGGTCTCATCCTTCGCGAGCCACGCGCCGTAACCGCCGAAGCGGCGCACCGGCGACCAGTCCGGCATCGCCGGCGGCGGCGCGGAGTCGTCCAGCATCTTGAAATCTGACGCCGCATAGACGACGCGGCCGCCGACCATGGTGAGATCGCTGGTGATGTCGGCGATCTCGGCCTCGGGACACGAGAAGAAGTCGCGGTCCGGCACAATCAGATCGGCGAACTGGCCGACCTCGATGCGGCCCTTGCGGCCCTCTTCATTGGAGAACCAGGTGACGTTCTCGGTCCACATCCGCAAAGCGGTCTCGCGATCGAGGCAGTTGCGCTGGGGATACAGCCGCAGGCCGCCGACGGTGCGGCCGGTGACCAGCCAGGACAGCGAGACCCAGGGATTGTAGGAGGCAACGCGCGTCGCATCGGTGCCGGCGGAGACCTTGACGCCCTTGTCGAGGATCTTCTTCACCGGCGGCGTCGCCTCGGCCGCGCCAAAGCCGTAGCGCTCGACGAAGTACTCGCCCTGATAGGCCATGCGGTGCTGCACGGCGATGCCGCCGCCGAGCGCGGCGATGCGGTCGATCGACTGGTCCGAGATCGTTTCGGCATGATCGAAGAACCAGTTGAGACCCTCGAGCGGCGTATCCTGGTTGACCTTCTCGAACACGTCGAGCGCGCGCGAGATGGTCTCGTCATAGGTGGCGTGCAGCCGCCACGGCCATTTGTTCTGGACGAGAATGCGCACCACCTCTTCGAGCTCGCCTTCCATCTCGGCCGGCATGTCCGGCCGCGGTACGCGAAAATCCTCGAAATCGGCGGCCGAGAACACCAGCATCTCGCCGGCGCCGTTGTGGCGGAAATAGTCGTTGCCCTGCTTGTAGGTCGAGCTTTGCGTCCAGCGCAGGAAATCGTCCTTCTCGCCCTTTGGCTTCTGCGTGAACAGATTGTAGGCGAGCCGGATCGTGAGCTGGCCGTCATCGGCCAGCTTCTGGATCACGGCATAGTCGTCCGGATAGTTCTGGAAGCCGCCGCCCGCGTCGATCGCGCCCGTGACGCCGAGGCGGTTCAATTCGCGCATGAAGTGCCGGGTGGAATTGAGCTGATAGTCAAACGGCAGTTTCGGTCCCTTGGCGAGCGTCGCATAGAGTATGGCGGCGTTCGGCTTGGCGAGCAGCAGACCGGTCGGATTGCCCTCGGCATCACGCGCGATCTCGCCGCCGGGCGGTTGCGGCGTGTGCTTGTCGTAGCCGACGGCGCGCAGCGCGGCGCCGTTGAGAATCGCACGATCATAGAGATGCAGCAGGAACACCGGGGTGTCGGGCGCGACGGCGTTGAGTTCGTCGATGGTCGGCAGCCGCTTCTCGGCGAACTGATGCTCGGTGAAGCCGCCGACCACGCGCACCCATTGCGGCGGCGGCGTGATGGCGACCTGGGCCTTGAGCATCGCCATCGCGTCCGCGAGCGAGCGCACACCGTCCCAGCGCAGCTCCATGTTGAAGTTGAGTCCGCCGCGGATGATGTGCAGGTGATTGTCGATCAGGCCAGGCAGCACGCGACGGCCCTTGAGATCGATGACCTTCGTCCTGGGGCCGGCGAGCTTCATCACGTCCTGCTCGTGGCCGACCGCGGTGAACACGCCGTCCTTGATCGCGACCGCGCTCGCCGCGGGATTGGAGCGATCGAGCGTCGTGAACAGGCCGCGATGCAGGATGAGGTCGGGATGATCGGTCATGAGGTCTTCTCGTCCCGCGCCGGAGCGATGGTTGTGTCTGCCCGTCCGTGATGGCCGGGCAGCAGGCCGAAGATGTGCGTGGCGCAGGCCGCCTTCTGCCACGCGGCAGCAAGCGTGGTGCCGTTCAGGAGCTGCCTGCCCACGGGGATCACCTGCTCTCCGACGAGAATGCCGAGCAGGCCGACCAGCGCCACCAATGGCGGCGCCGGCGAGCGGACCTGAAGCAGGCTGTAGATCACGCCGACCAAAAGCCCTGCCCCGAGCGAGAACAGATAGATCTTCATCGTTCGTCCCAGGGCTACTTTGCGCCGCCTTCCGAGGCGTGCTCGCCGAGCGCCCATTTCGAGAAGCGGATCTGGATGCCGTAGGGCGAATGCGCCTTCAGGATCTCCATCATGCCGTCATAGGTCTCGGCCCGTGCCCAGTCCTGCTGCAGCTCGAAGGCGAACTGGCACGAGGTGATCGGCACCGCGCCGGCCTGCACCGCGCGATCCATCGCCCGGTTGTGCGCTTCGAGCGACAGGTCGCCGCAGGCATCGGCCGGGATATAGATCTCATAGCCTTCGCGCAGCATGTCGAGCGTCGGGAACAGCACACAGGCCTCGGTCCAGAGTCCCGCGATGATGAACTTCTTGCGGCCGGTGGCGGCGACCTGCTTGCGGAAGCCGGCATCGAGCCAGGAGTTCATCGCCGTGCGGTCGACGATGTCGTGCTCCGGAAACAGCTCGGTCACTTCCGGCATGAAGGGACCGGAGAACGAGTCCTTGGCGACCGTGGTGAGCACCGTCGGAATCTTGAACAGCTTGGCCGCCTTGGCGACGATCTGGATGTTGTTGAACACGCCGAGGCGATCATGCGACTGCACGCCCTGATACATCGCGGGCTGATAGTCGATCAGCGCCACGGCGCAGTTCTGCGGGGTCAGCATTTCGAGCTTGGACACGAGGTTCTCCTTGAAAGACCGAACGGATCAGGTGAGCGAAGCTCGCGGCGCCAGCGCGGTGGGTGCGAAACGCCGCCACGAGAAGACACCGAAAGCAATGAACAGAGCGAGCGTGACGAGCTGAGCTGCCGCGAACGGCGGCTCGCTCTGCGTCGGCGCCAGCGCATTGAGCACGCCGATCTTCTGGAACGACTGCACGATCGCGACGAAGACGTTGAGATAGAGCGAGAGCAGCGCGGTGACGACATAGACCCGTCGCCACCATCCCGACAGCCCGAACGCATAGAGAGCGGCGCTGGCCGCAATCAGCAGCGCGAGCAGGATGATGCCGATCATGCGCGGCGGGTCGAGACCGAACGGCGGCAGCGGAAAGCCGGTCACGCCGGTGAGGAAGGTCGTCACCAGGAACAGCGCCGCCCAGGCCGCCAGATGGCGGCCTGCCAGCATGCCGGCGAGCGTCACGAGCCCGGTCGCGATTCCAATCAGGCTCAGCACCACGTGGATCTGAAGAAACAGGGCCGTCGGAATTCCCCAGGTCATGCAAGCCTCCCCTGATCAGCTCTTGATGAAGGACAGCAGATCGGCGTTGATGGTCTCGGCTTCCGTGGTCGGCATGCCGTGCGGAAAGCCCTTGTAGGTCTTCAGCACGCCGTTCTTCAGCAGCCTGGCCGACAGCGGCGCGGAATCCGCGTAGGGCACGATCTGGTCGTCCTCGCTGTGCATGACCAGCACCGGCAAGGTGATCGTCTTGAGATCCTCGGTGAAGTCGGTCTGCGAGAAGGCGACGACGCCGTCGTAATGCGCCTTGGCGCTGCCCATCATGCCCTGGCGCCACCAGTTCTGGATCACGGCCTCGGACGGCTTGGCGCCAGGCTTGTTGTAGCCGTAGAACGGCCCAGCGGCGACGTCGCGATAGAATTCCGCGCGGCGCGTGGCGACCTGGGTCTGGAAGTCGTCGAACACGGATTTCGGCAGTCCGCCCGGATTCGCCGCGGTCTGCACCATCAGCGGCGGCACCGCGGCGATGATCGCAGCCTTGGCCGCGCGGCTCTCGCCATGGCGCGCGAGGTAGTGCACGACCTCACCGCCGCCGGTCGAATGGCCGACATGGATCGCGCTGTTGAGATCGAGATGTGCGGTCAGTGCCGCGAGATCGTCGGCATAGTGGTCCATGTCGTGGCCGTCGGCGACCTGCGCCGAGCGGCCATGGCCGCGGCGATCGTGGGCGATGACGCGAAAGCCGTGATTGAGGAAGAACAGCATCTGCGCATCCCAATCATCGGCTGACAGCGGCCAGCCATGGCTGAACACGATCGGCTGGCCGGAGCCCCAATCCTTGTAGTAAATCTCTGTGCCGTCATTGGTTTTCAGAACGGGCATGATTTCTCCTGCGCGCCAGCCATGCGGTCGCACCACCGATTTTGGTATCGCGATCGCCAATATCAGGTGCTATGCAGTCTCATGTGCATCTGCACAATGACCCGAGGATACCAAAGCACTGGCTCCAGAAGGCCAAGGGATGGCTCAGCAGATTCGAACCACATCGTCGTCCTGGATGCGCGGCGTTGCGACGACGCTGAACGAGCAAGGTCTGGATGCCGCCGCGCTGTTCGCCGAGGTCGGTCTGTCGATCGACGATCTCGACGATTGCGACCGCCGCTGGCCGACCGAGGCGCTGAGCCGGTTGTGGGTGCTGGCGGCCGAGCGTTCGGGCAATCCCGATATCGGCCTCGTCAATGTCGCAGCCCCACGCCCACACAACTACGGCGTCGCCGGCTACGCCATGATGTCGAGCCCCGATCTGCAGACCGGCCTGACCCGGCTGATCCGCTACATGTGTCTCGTCAGCGACGCCGTCGCGATCACGCTGGAGGACGGCCCGGGCGGCCGCTGGGTGCGCACCGACGTCTATGGCGGCGAATGCCCGATCCCGCGGCAGCGCTACGATTACGGCATCATCAATCTGCTCAATCTGTGCCGCTGGATGCTGGACCGGCCGCTGACGCCGCTCGCGGCGCGCTTCTCGCATGCGGTGCCGCTGTCGATCGCGGCCTACAACAGGGCGTTCCAGTCACCGCTCGAGTTCGATGCCCCGTTCAATGGCTTCCTGGTGTCGGGAGAGGATCTCGCCTGCAAGCTGACGACCTCCGCGCCCGAGCTGATGCCGATCCACGATCGCATCGCTGACGAGGCGCTGGAGCGCCTGGTCAAGACCGACACCGCGTATCGCGCGCGCGTCGCGATCGCCAAGCTGCTTCCGGACGGCAGCCCGTTGCGCTCGGCCATCGCGGCTGCGCTGGGCCTGAGCGATCGCACCTTCCAGCGACGGCTCGCCGACGAGGGCATCTCGTTCAGCGATCTCGTCGACGAGACCAGGCGCGAGCTCGCCCAGCGCCATCTCGCCGATCAGCGCCTGTCGCTGACCGACATCGGCTACCTGCTCGGCTACGCCGACCAGAGCACGTTCTTCCGCGCCTCGAACCGCTGGTTCGGTGAATCGCCGGGCGAGTATCGGGCGCGCATCAGCAACGGGCCTTCGCGCGAGATCGAGGCCGCCCAGCAGAAGTGAGCGGCCGCGCCGCGGCGCTAGAACATGCCGTTGGTGTTGGCCGACTGCTCCGGGATCGGCTGCACCGAATCCCAGTGTTCTTCGATCTTGCCGTCCTTCAGGCGGAAGATGTCGACGATCGCGTTGCCGCGGGTGCCGGGCTCGCGGACGGCATGCACGCGCAGGATGACGAAGTCGCCATCGACCAGCACCTTGGTGATCTCGCTGCGGGACTGCGGATACTTCGCCTTCAGGAATTCGATGAACTTGCGAAATCCCTCCGGGCCATCCTCGGCGCTCGGATTGTGCTGGATGTATCTGCCGAGATATTTCGAGGCGGCAGCGAAATCCTTGCGGTTGAGCCCCTGCTCATAGAAGTCGAGCACGATCTGCTCGTTGCGCTCCTCCTCGGCCGAATAGGCGCGCTCCGCCAGCGCGGGCGTCGCAACGATGCCGGCGAGCGCAACAGCCAGAGCCGCGACGATACCTGTCCTCATCAGTGATCCCCTGATCTGCGCGCCGTCGGTGATGATCGACGGACCGTCTCCACGTAGCATGGACCGCAGACTGCGGTCTCAAAACCGTGTGACCTCAATAATAGCGGTGGAGATGATGCACCGGGCCGTGGCCGTGTCCGACCGTGAAGCGATCGGCCGCCGCGATCGCGCCGGAGATGAAGGCCTTGGCGTTGCGCACGGCCGCCTCGAGGCTCTCCCCCTTCGCCAGCCCTGCGGCCACGGCCGACGACAGCGAACAGCCCGTGCCGTGGGTGTTCTTCGTGTCGATGCGCGGCGACGGCAACGGGATGCTGGTCGCTGATGTGATCAGGTAATCGGTGCTGTCGGCGCCCTGCCCGTGACCGCCCTTGATCAGTACGGCCGGACAGCCGAGCGCGAGCAGCCGGCGGCCTTGCGCCGCGATCGCCTCGTCCGTATCAGCGACCGGCTCGTCGAGCAGCGCGGCCGCCTCGGGCAGGTTCGGCGTGATCAGCGTCGCCTGGGGGATCAGCCGGCGGCGCAGCGCGTCGATCGCATCCTCCGGCAACAGCCGCGCGCCCGAGGTCGCGACCATCACGGGATCGAGCACGACATGCCGCGGCCGCCAGCGCGCAAGGCTTGCCGCGATGGCGTCGGCGATCGGCGCCTGCGCCACCATGCCGATCTTGACCGCGCCGACGTCGAGGTCATCGAACACCGCATCGATCTGCGCCGTGACGAAATCGGGCGGCACCAGGTGCACCCCGGTCACGCCCCTGGTGTTCTGGGCGGTCAGCGCTGTCAGCACCGAGGCGCCGTAGACGCCGAGCGCCGCGAAGGTCTTGAGGTCGGCCTGGATACCGGCTCCCCCGGAGGAATCCGAACCGGCGATGGTGAGTGCGACGGGGGTGCTCATGCCCCTTCCTAGCGCGGGCCGGCCGCGCCCGGCAAGCAGGCCCGGTCGCCGGAGAAAGCGTATCGACTTCGCCGGAAAACGCTATATTGAGGCGAAAGATGCCTTCCGGAGACAGCCCGCAATGGTTCCCTTCTTCGTCCAGATCAAGTGCAAGCTCGGCCAGTCCTACACGGTCGCCAATGCGCTGGCGGAAGCCGAGATCGCCTCCGAGATCTACTCGACGGCGGGAAATTACGACCTGCTGGTGAAGTTCTACGTCGACAATGACACCGACATCGGCCACTTCGTGAACGAGAAGGTCCAGGTCCTGCCTGGCATTCAGGACACCCACACCATCATCACGTTCAAGGCCTTCGGCGCCACCTAGCGACGCGCTCATCCTGACCCGGTGCCTGCCCGCCGGTCGCCTGCCCCACGACAAAGGCGCCCGTCGTGACCGACGGGCGCCGAGGTCCTGAAAATGGGTCAAGCATGGTTTCGTCATGAAAGACGGTGGCGGCCGGAGACCGTTGTCCGCCAATTCGCGCCAGTGGGCCGGAAAGCCGGACCTTTCGATCGTGAGGGGCAATGGGGGACCGTCGAACGGCCCGGCTTTCCCTTTCGGCAACTTGGCGACAGGCGTTCTATAGCGGGTGCGCGGAGCACCCGGTCAAGGCGAGCGACCGATCCGATACGGTCGATCAAGAGGTTGAGACGAAAACTCAAGAATGACTGCGGCGCCGTGTGAAGAGTGAGATCAAAGCCGTTTCGTCCCTGCTGCCGAGCTACGGCTTTTGCGCCGAGCAGATGGACACCGAGGCGAACATCGCGGCGTGGCGCGAGGCCACTTCGACGTTCTTCGAAGTCGACGAGCTCGCGGCCGGCGAGGCCGCTCCGTTCAGGGCGGACGTGCTGTCCTACGCGCTGGGCTCCGTGCTGCTCGGATCGGCCCGGGCGAGCGGCCAGCGGTTCCGCCGATCGGCCGAGACCATTGCCCGCAGCGGCGTCGATCACATCATCCTGCAGCTCTACGTGAGCGGCAGCTATGAGGGGGTCGCGGCGGCCGCGCCGATCCGGGTCGAGGCCGGCGACCTCTGCGTGCTCGATCTCGCCCAGACACTCGAAACGCGCGCGACGCCGTTCGAGAACATTACCTTGGTCGTTCCCCGTCCGATGTTCGATGCGCGCCTGCTGCAGGTCGACGACCTGCACGGCCTGGTGCTGCCGCGCAGCGGCGCGCTGGCGCCGCTGCTGGCGCGGCATTTCGGCGCACTGCTCGACTGTGCGCCGCGCATGAGTTTCGACGAGTGCCAGGCCGCGGTCGAGGGCACGATCGCGCTGATCTCGGCCTGCCTGCGCGGCGAGCTCGAACGCCGCGATGCCGACCGCAGCGTGACGCCGGATGCTTCGCTGCTCCGCATCCGCCAATACATCGAGGCGCAGCTGTCGAGCCCCGAGCTCAGCGCCGACGCGGTGGCGCTGCATTTCGGGATGTCGCGCGCGTCGCTCTATCGCCTGTTCGCGCCGATCGGCGGCATCGCCGACTACATCCGCAGCCGCCGCCTGCATCGCGCGTTCTTCGATCTCGCCGGGACCGGGTCGCGGACACAGCGCATCAGCGAGGTGTCGCGGCGCTGGCAGCTCGGCACCGATGCCCATTTCACGCGGCTGTTCAAGACCGCCTACGGCATCACGCCGAGCGCCGCGCGCGAGGCCGCCATGCTGGGCCTGCCACGCCTGCCGGTCGACGCAGATGCCGAAGCCGCCTCGCCGCTCAGCCGTTGGATGCGAGGGATAGCAGCGCCCCGGACCGGGGAATGAGCGCGACGACGGCCGCCGAGCGCGGATCGTCGTCCTCGGATGCGTCGTCCTCGGATGCGTCTTCGGCCGGCTGCGGCTCGTCGGCCTCGGATGCAGCGCGGGCGATCTCCAGATGCTGCTCGAGCTGCTCGACCGGCATCGGCCGGCCCAGCAGATAACCTTGCGCGAAGTTGACGCCGAGCGAGCGCAGTTGCACCAGCTGCTCTTCGGTCTCGACGCCTTCGGCGGTGATCTGGATGCCGAGCCCCCGCGCCAGCGTCACGACCGATGAGATGACGGCGGCACTTTCGTCGCGCACGCTCAGATTGGCGACGAAGGACTTGTCGATCTTGATCTTGTTGAACGGGAACGCCGTCAACGAACGCAGCGACGAATAGCCGGTGCCGAAATCGTCGAGCGCCAGAGAGATGCCGAGGCCCTTCAGCCGATCGATGAAGCTCTCGTTCTCGGCCGCGCGCTCCAGCAGCACCGACTCCGTGATCTCGATCTCGAGACGCTTCGGATCGAGGCCCGACCGCGCGAGCGCCGACTGGATCACGTCGAACAGCTCGGCCTGCTTAAACTGGACCGGCGACAGATTGACGGCGATCTTGACGTCGTCGGGCCATGCGGTGGCGTCGTCGCAGGCGCGCCCGATGATCCATTCGCCGAGCGGCACGATCAGGCCGGTCGACTCCGCAAGCGGGATGAACTTGTCCGGCGGCACCAGCCCCTTGACCGGATGGCGCCAGCGCACCAGCGCCTCGACGCCGCACCGCTCGCGCGTCTCGGCGTCGTAGAACGGCTGATAGTGCACCTCGAACTGGCACTGCGCGATGGCGTCGCGCAGATCGCCCTCGAGCGTGTTGCGCGCCTCGAGCTCGGCCGACATCGCATCGTCATAGAGCGTGTAGCAGCTGCGGCCGGCGGATTTCGAGCGGTAGAGCGCGAGGTCGGCCTTCTTAAGCAGGTGCTCCTGGTCGCGGCCGTGCTGGGGCGCGAGCGAGATGCCGATGCTGGTGCCGATCTCGACGCGCTGTCCGCCGAGCTGGTACGGCTCCGCGATCAGTCGGGTGATGCGCTGCGCGAGCTCGATCGCGGCGGCGCGCTGGTCGGAGGCGCCGGCCTGGATCAGGGCGAACTCGTCGCCGCCGAGCCGGGCCAGCACGTCCTCGTCGCGCAACTGCGATCTCAGCCGCTGTGCCACCTGCACCAGCAGCTCGTCGCCGGCGCCATGGCCGAGCGAATCGTTGACGTTCTTGAAGCGGTCGAGGTCGAGCAGGAAGACGGTGAAGCGGCCGCTCTTCTCGTCGTTGATGCGCTCCATTTCCTCGAGGAAGAAGGCGCGGTTCGCAAGGCCGGTCAGCGCGTCGGTCTGCGCCAGCTCGAGCACGCGGCGATTGGCGAGGGCGAGCTGCAGGGCGTTGCGGCTCGACAGCGCGAGATACACGGCAAGGAAGATCGTCGTCGCCATGCCGGCCGCATACAGCGCCAGCGCGCGATTGTGGCTCGCCATCAGGCTGCCACCGGCGGGCGCCGCCTGGAACACCCAGTCGGCATCGCCGATGCGCAAGGTCGTCGACCAGATGCTGGGGTCCGCGGGCCAGCGCTGCGGGTCCACGCCGGAGGCATTGATCACGCGCTCGGGCGGCAGCAGGTTGATCGCGAGCGCCGGGCTGTTGGGATTGTTCGCGCGCACCGACTGCAACAGCGTCGGCAGGTCGAACACGCCGATGATGAAGCCAGAGAGATTGCGCCGGCGGTCGGCGACCGTCGTGCGCGACGTCCCCTTGGCGTAGACGGGGATGCCGATCATCACGGCGTTATTGCGCTCGTTCTGATTGATCAGGTTCTGACGCGTGCGCAACGCGCCGATCACGTCGTAGTCGCGCGACTGCTCCAGCACGGCGCGATGGTCGGGAATGCTCCAATAGTCGAGACCATAGACCGGCGAGGTCTTCGCCTCGGTGGAGAAGTAGACCGGATAGTATTCGTCGCTCTCCGGCGCGACGGTGCCGTCGGGATAGGACTTGATGCGAAACGCGGGAACGCCGTCGGTGATCGCCGCCGCCTCGTATTCGCCGCGCTCCTTGCGCTTGATCCGCGGCAGCCACGCCAGCCGCAGCATGCCGCGATGCGACTCGAACAGGCGCGCGCTGAAGGTCTGGTACTCGCTGCGCGTAATGTCGTCGTTGGCGGATTCGAAGCGGGTGCGCAGCGCGGTCAGCCGGCTGACATATTCGTTGACGCCGTTCTGGACCAGGATCGCCTGGGCTTCGGCCAAGCCTTCGAAATCGGTGCGCGCCAGCCGGTTCTCCCAGCGTCCCACGGCAACCGTCCCGACCACCGACAGCACGACGCCGACGCATGCCGCGATGATCGCAGGGCGATAAAGGCGGTATCGCGATAACGACGCGCGCAGCCTCTCGCGCCCGCTACCGCTGCGAGCATCATCCTTTTCCTGCAGCGTCGGTGCGCTGTACTCTTCAACCTGCAATATGGCCCCCGCCAAACGGCTGCCCCTCACCACGATGCGGCCGATGCTGGCCGCGGTAAGTTAAGGACGGTCAAAGATGATCCGTTGTGGCGTACCAGAAACCGGGGCTTGGTTAACGGCTGACTGTTGAGGGCCGCCCAAAACGCGATCAAGCGCGGGCTACGTCTTTAGCGAGGTCTTCATTCAACACGCCTAGACTGAGTTGTCATCAAGTGTACCCCGTGCATCGAAGATCGCAATGAACTGGTTTTCAAGCCTTCGGATCTCCTTCATTCTCATCTTGATCGCCGGCGTGCTCCCGCTGGGGTCTGCGCGCGCCGACGAGCTCGGCGTCACCAACGACACCATCATGTTCGGCCAGGTGGCGGCGCTGGAAGGCCCGTCGGCCGCGCTGGGCCAGGCGGCGCGCCAGGGACTGCTGGCGGCCTTCAACGAGCTCAACGCCAAGGGCGGCGTCTACGGACGCAGGCTCAAGCTGTTGAGCCGCAATGACGGCTACGACCCCGATCGCTCGGTCGTCGAGACCATCAAGCTGATCTACGAGGACAAGGTGTTCGCGCTGATCGGCGCCGTCGGCACGCCGACCGCGATGGCCACTGCGCCGATCGCGGCCTCCAACGACGTCCCCTTCATCGGGCCGATCTCCGGCGCCGAATTCCTGCGGACGCCTGAATTCCAGAACATCGTGAACATCCGCGCGAGCTACGCGGCGGAGGCGGAAGCCTCGATCAAGTATCTCACCGAAGAGCTTCACCTGACCCGCATCGCGATCTTCTATCAGGATGACGCGTTCGGCCGCGACGTACTGGCCGGCGTGAAGACGCATCTCGATCGCCGCGGCCTCGAGCTCGCGGCCGAAGGCACGTTCGAGCGCAACACGCGCGCTGTCGGCGCGGCGCTCAAGGTCATTCGGCGCGCGGAGCCTGAAGCGGTGATCCTGGTCGGCACCTACGGCCCGTGCGCCGAGTTCATCAAGATGGCGCATCGCAGCGGCTTCAATCCGACCTTTACGGCGGTCTCCTTCGTCGGCGGCAACGCGCTCGCCAAGGAGCTCGGCCCGGAAGGCCGCGGCGTCGTCGTCTCCGAGGTGGTGCCGTTTCCGTGGGACACCGACCTCCGCATCGTCGCCGACTATCAGGCCGCGATGAAGACGCTCGATCCGAGCCAGACGCCGGACTTCATCGGCCTCGAGGGCTACATCACCGGCCGACTGGTGGCGCGCGCCCTGGCGATGACCGGGCCGAACCCGACCCGCGCCGAGCTGCTCCGCATCATCAACGAGGTCGGCCAGTTCGACATCGGCGGGCTGGTGGTCAGCTTCGGCAACGCGCGCAAGGAGAATCCACCGCCGGTGTCGCTGACGGTGATCCAGAGCGACGGCAGCTTCAAGCCGATCTGACCTGAGCGCGCGCGCCCGCCGAACTGATCAGCTTGCCGGCTTCTTCGGCTTCGGCGGGCCTTCCACCGGCGGCAGCGATTTCAGATAGACCGCCATCGCCTTGCGATCCTCGGGCGAGAGCTGCGAGGTGTTGCGGATCACCCGCGCCATCGAGCCGCCGACGTTGTCGCCGTCGGGCAGTTGTCCGGTCTCGAGGAAATAGCTGATGTCGCTCTCGTTCCAGTCCGACAGGCCCTTCTGGGTGATGTTCGGCACGAAGCCCTGACCTTCCGGCTCTGGCCCACCCGCCAGCCGCTGCGCCGAGACGATGCCGCCGAGCGCATTGCGCGGGCTGTGGCACTCGGCGCAATGGCCGAAGGTGCTGACCAGATAGGCGCCGCGATTCCACTCCGCCGGGCGCGAGGCGTTGGCGGCAAAGGGCTTGCCGTCGAAGAACAGCAGCTTCCAGACCCCGACGGTGCGACGGATGTTGAACGGAAATGGCATGTCGTGCGCGCGCGAGGCGCCCGCAACCGGCGGCAGCGTCTTCATGTAGGCGAAGAGATCGCGGACGTCGTCGATCTTCGCAGCCGCGTAGGAGGGATAGGGAAACGCCGGGTAGTAGTGGCTGCCGCCCGGCGACACGCCCCTCACCACCGCATTGACGAACTCGGCCTCGCTCCAGCGCCCGATACCGTCAGTGGGATCGGGCGAGATGTTGGGCGCATAGAACGTCCCGAACGGCGAGCTCAGCGGCAGGCCGCCGCCGAGCTTCAGCCGGTCCGGCTGGTTCGGCACGGCGTGACAGGACGCGCAGCCACCGATGTTGAACATCTCCTGCCCGTTGGCGAGATCCGGCGCGCGCGTCGCCGCTGCGAGCGTGATCGTCGACGGCTGGGTCAACCACCAGAACACCGTCAGGCCGGCGGCGCCGAGCACGCAGAGAGCAAGCAGGAGGCGGCGTAGCATGGTGGCTCCGTCACAGCAGGAGGAGATCGTCGGCCCGGCGATCATTACCGGAGCTCGGCGGCGCCGTGATACGTCAGGACGCCCGCACGGCGCAAACAAACGGGGGCGGACGCAATGTCGCGTCCGCCCCCGTGGATGGCAGGTCAGATCAACTGTTCTTGAGACGGAAGGTCTCGTGGCAACCGCCACATTCCTTGCCGATGCCCGGCGCGGTCGCCTTCAGACTGTCGAGATCCTTGATCTTCGCCTTGGCCTCGGTGACGACCTTCGCGAAGCTGTCGATCTTGGCCTTGAAGCCGGCCTGGTCTTCCCAGATCTTCGGCGACGGACCGTAGTCGCCTTCGAACTTGGCGCCCTTCAGGCTCGCCGGATACATCGTCGGCAGCTTCTTGGCGGTGTCCTCGAGCTGGGCCAGAGCGGCATTGACGGCGGCCTGGTCATACGGCTTCTCGCCCTTGACCATCGCGATCAGGACACCGCCGAGGTTCTTGGCGTTGGCCTTCATCGTGTCCTGGCTATGCTTGACCAGATCCTGCTGTGCCATCACGGCGCCGGCCCCTAGCAGCAAAGCTGCGACAGCCACGACAGTCCGCTTCATCAATTCGCTCCTTTGTTGTCACAATCCCGTCCAGCCCACCCGGACGGGGTCGCTCGGTTGGTCAACCCCTCAGCCGGCGGATTATTCCGGAATTGAGGCGGATATCGGAGGAGATCCGGAGGGAGAGTACTCAGAGACTATGACGGCGATGCTGCTCCCGGATCGCGATCCAGACGCGCTCCGGGGTCGCCGGCATGTCGATGTGATCGATCTTGTACTCACGCCAGAGGGCTTCGACGATCGCATTGACGACGGCCGGACAGGAGCCGATCGCCCCCGCTTCGCCGGCGCCCTTGACGCCCATCGGATTGGTCTTGCAGGGCACGTTGTGGGTCTCGAAGGTAAAGGACGGCGCGTCGGCGGCGCGCGGCAGCGCGTAGTCCATGAAGCTGCCGGTGACGAGCTGGGCGTCGGAGTTGCTGTAGACCACCTGCTCCATCAGCGCCTGGCCGATGCCCTGCACCGCACCGCCATGCACCTGGCCGGCCAGCAGCAGCGGATTCAGCGTCACGCCGAAATCGTCGACGATGACGTAGTTGACGATCCTGATGATGCCGGTCGCCGGGTCGATCTCGACCTCGGCCACGTGGGTGCCGTTCGGATAGGTGCCGTCGGCGCTGGCGAAGGTGGCGCTGCCCTTGAGCTTGTCAGGATCGACGCCGGGACGCTTGGCGAGGTCGGCAAACGAGATCGCGCGGTCGGTGCCGGCGACGCGGATCACGCCGTCGGCGATCTCAAGATCGCCGAGCCCGGCTTCGAGGGCTTCGGCCGCGATCTGCTTGAGCTTGTCGCCGAGCTCATGGGTGGCGCGCTGCACGCTGACGCCGCCGGAGGGGATCGAGGCCGAGCCGCCGGTGCCGAGGCCGGTCGCGATCTCGGCCGTGTCGCCCTGATGGATGTGCACGCGCTCCGGCGCCAGGCCGAATTGCTCGGCGACGATCTGGGCGTAGGCGGTCTGGTGGCCCTGCCCGCTCGACTGCGTGCCGATCAGGATGGTGACGTCACCGTTCGGGTCGAGCCGCACATTGGCGGTCTCCTCGCCCATGGTGCCGCAGACCTCGACATAGCTCGCGAGCCCGATGCCGCGAATGAGACCGTGCTTCTTGGCGGCCTTGGCGCGCTTCGAAAACTCCTTCCACTCGGCGATCTCCATGGCGCGCTTGAGGTGCGCGTTGAAATCGCCGGAATCATAGACCTTGCCGGTCGCGGTCTTGTAGGGCAGCGCGCGCGGCGGAATGAAGTTCTTGCGCCTGATCGCATCGACGGACATGTCGAGCTTGCGCGCGCAGGCGTCGACCAGACGCTCGATGACGTAGGCCGCCTCGGGACGGCCCGCGCCGCGATAGGCGTCGACCGGAACGGTGTGGGTGAAGATCGTGCGCACCCGGCAATGGAACGCCTGGATGTCGTAGAGGCCCGGCAGCATGCCGGCGCCGCCGTGCGGGATGTAGGGTGCGAAGGTCGACAGATAGGCGCCCATGTCGCCCATCAGGTCGACGTCCATCGCGAGGAACTTGCCGTCCTCGGCCAGCGCCATCTTGGCGGTGGTGACGTTGTCGCGGCCCTGCGCATCGCCCATGAAATGCTCGGAGCGGTCGGCGGCCCAGCGCACCGACTTGCGCAGCCGCTGCGCGGCGACCGCGACCAGCGCGTATTCCCGGTAGGGAAACAGTTTTGTGCCGAAGCCGCCGCCGACGTCGGGGCAGATCACCCGCATCTTCTCGGTCGGGATCTTCAGCACGTTCTGGCAGAGGATGTCGCGCAGGCGGTGGCTGCCCTGGCTGCCGGCCGTCAGGGTCAGATGGTCGCGCTTGGTGTCGTAGTCGCAGACCGCGGCGCGGGTCTCCATGAAGCTCGCCACCACGCGCGGATTGACGATGCGGATCTCGGCGACCGCATGCGCCTTCGCGAACGCCGCCTCGACCGCCGCCTTGTCGCCGATCCCGACATCGAACAGCACGTTGCCCTTGTGCTCGGCCCAGACTTGCGGCGCATCCGCCTTGATCGCGTTCACGACGCCGGTCACCGCCGGGAGCGTCGTCCACTCGACCTTGATCGCCTCCAGCGCATCGCGCGCGTGGTCGAGCGTGTCGGCGACGACGAAGGCGATGGCATCGCCGACGTGGCGCACCTCGTCCTTGGCGAGGATCGGATAAGGCGGCGCGGTGAACGGATCGGTCTCGAGATTGAACAGGCACGGCAGCCCGCCGAGCTCGGCGGTGTCCTCGGCGGTCAGGATCAGCGCCACGCCCGGCAACAGCCGCGCCGGGGTGACATCGATGGCGAACCGGGCATGGGCATGCGGCGAGCGCAGCACCAGCGCATGCAGGGCAGCGGATGGCGCGAGATCATCGGTGTAGCGGCCCTTGCCGCGAATCAGCGCGTCATCCTCTTTCCGGAGAACGCTTTGTCCCATACCGAACTTGATCGGAGCTGCCATCTGGTTTCACTTCCCACTGCATTGTCGCGACGATTGGCCGGCATATTGCAGCGGATCACGCCCTCGCGCAAACGGCATATGGCCGCTCCCCGAACACGCGCGGTCAACTCTCGGCAGGCATGCCAGCACGCGATGTTGCAGCGCAAACGTCAGCGCCGCACGAGGGCCTTCAGCCAGCGCGGACCGAACAGCACGAGGATGGCGCCCACGTAGATGACGGCGCCGACGATGATCAGCAGACCGAGAACGGCTTCGTCCTGCATGCGGCCGAGCGACGCGAGCCGGGTCGATGCCACCAGGGCCGTTGCCCACAACGCCGCCGCGAGCACCACGCCGGTCCCGGCGAACTTCAGCAGCGACGAGGTGAGCCGCCGATCGAAGTGCAGATAGCCTTTGTGCACGGCGAAGCCGAGCACCAGCAGCAGATTGATCCAGGCGCCGACGGCCGTCGCCAGCGCGAGTCCGACCTGGGCGAGCGAGCCCATCAGCAGCACCTTCAGCACGACGTTTGCGGTCAATCCCGTCAGCGAGGCCTTCACCGGCGTCGCGGTGTCCTTGCGCGCGTAGAAGGTCGAGACCGCGCTGCGAATCATCACGAACGGGATCAGGCCCACGGCATAGGCGGCGAGCGTCGCCCCGGCCGCGGCGGCGTCGCCCTTGGTGAAGGCGCCGCGCGCGAACATCGCGCGGGTGATCACGTCGGGGACGGCGAGGAAGGCGGCGACGAACGGCACCGAGAACAACAGCGTGAACTCGAACGCCCGGCGCTGCTGCTCCATGGCGCCGTCGTGATCGTTCGCCGTGAGCCGCCGTGACATCTCCGGCAGCAGCACCGTCCCGATGGCGATGCCGATCACGCCGATCGGCAACTGGTTGAGGCGGTCGGCATAATACAGTGCCGAGATCGCGCCGGCGGGGAGGAACGTCGCGATGATGGTGTCGGCGAACATCGCGACCTGCGTGCCCATCGAGCCCAGCGTCGCCGGTCCCAGCGCCTTGAAGAAGGCGCGGATGTCGTCGTCGAGCTTGAGCGGCGCAAAGCGCGGCAGGCCGCCGTGGCGGGCGAGGTCGCCGGCGAGCAGGAAGTATTGCAGGAAGCCGGAGATCAGCACGCCCCAGGCGGCCGCGTGACCGACACCGGGGAAGAACGCCGCCAGCGCCAGGGTCGCCATCATGGCGAGATTGAGGAAGATCGACGCCGCCGCGGCGCTCGCAAACCGCTGCATCACGTTGAGCATGCCGCCATAGAGCGTCACCAGCGTGATCAGCAGCAGATACGGAAAGGTGATTCGCGTCAGCGTGATCGCAAGCTCGCGCTGCCCGGGATCGTCGGTGAAGCCCGGCGCCAGGATGGTCATCGCCTGCGGCATGAACACCCAGGCGAGGATCAGCAGCACGACCTGCGAGGCCAGCAGCAGCGTAAAAATGCGGTCGGCAAACAGGCTGGCGGAGGCCGGCCCCTTCTCGCCATGCACATGCGCATAGGCCGGCACGAACGCCGCGTTGAACGCCCCCTCGGCAAAGATCGCCCGGAAATGGTTCGGCAGCCGGAACGCGATGAAGAACGCGTCGGCGACCGGCCCGGCGCCGAGAATCGCCGCCAGCATGATATCGCGGGCAAAGCCGGTGAGCCGCGACAGCAGCGTATAGCCGCCGACGGTGAAGATACGTCCGAGCATGGGGGGCTTCTAGAGCATTGGGGGGCGAGTTTGAAGCGGAACGTCCGCGCTCCCGCGCAGCCGAAGTGTGACCGTCCGATCGCGGTCGCCTTCCCGTTTGAGGAAGCGACTGGCATGGACCGACTGCGGCCAGCGGGTGCCGGCAGAAACCTCTCCCGTTTCCGGCGGGCCTGAGCTGCCGGTGCTCCAACTGTTGCGCCCATCTGCTTCCACGTCGTCATGGCCGGGCTTGTCCCGGCCATCCACGTCGGCCCAGTGCCCTCGGAACGACGTGGATGCCCGGGACAAGCCCGGGCATGACCGAGCAACTCATTCGCGAGTTGGACGTTACGGAGGACAACGGGTTAACTTCCGATAAAAATAATCATATTGCTATTTTACAGAAATCATGATTATCTCCGCGCATCCCGCCTCACCGCAGAGGGGCGTTGCGCGCGATCGTCACGACACGCGAGGCGGGGATGCGATGGCCGCGAGAGCTCGCAGCATGTCCTTGTGGCGTGCGGACGAACGGGCGCTTGCGGACGGTCAAGTCGCGTGGTCCTGGCCTCCCGACGCTGAGGTCAAGTTGGCGCTGCTGCTGATGCACGGCGTGGACGACGGTGGCCAACGAGCCGGCGCACCGGGGAGATCGCGGAGCAGCCGTAAGCCCGTCGCGCAGGGAATGCCGGATTGTCGGCTGAACCTGTGGTACCTGCCGCCTGCATTTTTTCAGCAGGCGGGCCATGGGTGAGGCCTTCACCCGGCATTCCCTGCGCCCTCTGCATGTTTGCGAGGGCGAACTGATCGTAAGACTCGGGCATCACGTGCCGCGAGAACGCGCCCCTATGTCGATCGCTGTTTGAGATGTAAATCGGAATTGAGCCACGCGGCCGTAGGGTGGGCAAAGCAGCCGCCCGCAGAGCGGTCGCGTGCCCACCGCGCATCGGCATCGGTGGTGGGAATGGTGGGCACGGCGCGCGATGGCTCGGCGTAACAAGCATTCAGATGGGCGCGCCTTTGCCCACCCTACAGACCGACCCCACCCATGTCGTCCCGGACAAGCCTGCCGACGCGAAGCGGCGGCGGGCGCCGATCCGGGATCCATGCGCCGTGCAGCCGATGGGGCGCGCGGAACGGGCCGCCTGCCCCTTCCAGACATCACGCGGTATGGGTCCCGGCGTTCGCCGGGACGACAGTGTTTGTTGGAGCTGCCGGTGGGACAGATCATTCATACACGCTGCGGCCGGTCGGGCCGCCAGCGGAGATGCGCGACGATGCGTAAGACCTCAGGCCAGTGCGCCGCGCACGACGTCGATGATGCGCCCTTGCGTCGCCTCGTCCAGATAGGCGTGCATCGGCAGGCTGATGACGTCGCTGGAGAGCTGCTCGCTGACCGGGAGGCCGCCATCGGCGCTCGGGAAGATGCGGTAGGCCGTCTGCTGGTGCATCGACTTCGGATAGTAGATCGCGGTCGGGATGCCCTGCGCCTTCAGCGCGGCGGCGAAGGTGTCGCGGTCGACGCCCTTGGGCAGGCGGATGGTGTATTGCGCCCAGACCGAGGTGCAGCCGTCGACGAGGCGCGGCACCTTCACGACGTCGGCCAGCGCCGCCGTGTAGCGTTCAGCGACGACATTGCGCGCGGCGATCTCGTCCTCGAAAATCCTGAGCTTCTCGAGCAGCACCGCAGCCTGGATGGTGTCGAGCCGCGCGGTGAGGCCGAGGCGGACGTTGTCGTATTTGTCGCTGCCGCCGCCATGGGCGCGCACGCTGCGCAGGCGCTCCAGGAGGCCTGCATCATCGGTGAGGATGGCGCCGCCGTCGCCGAAGCAGCCGAGCGGTTTTGCCGGATAGAAGCTGGTCGCGGTCGCGAGACCGAAGGTGCCGATGCGGCGGCCCTTGTAGCTGGCGCCAAAGCCCTGCGCGGCGTCGTCGAGCACGAACAGGCCCTCGTCCGCCGCGATCGCTGCGACCGAATCGTGGTCCGCGCTCTGGCCGAACAGATCCACCGGAATGACGGCCTTCGGCTTCAGGCCGAGCCGCTTCGCGGTGGCGATGCCGCGGCGGAGCGAGGCCGGATCGATGTTGAAGGTGTCCTCCAGCACGTCGACGAAGACGGGCGTGGCGCCAGTCAACGCCACGGCCTCGCCGGTGGCGCAGAAGGTGAAGGACGGGCACAGCACCGCGTCACCCGGGCCGATGCCTTGGGCCATCAGCACCATCAGCAGCGCGTCGGTGCCGCTGGAGCAGCTCACCGCGTATTTGGCGCCACAATACGCCGCCAGCTCGGCCTCGAGCTGAATGATTTCGGGGCCGCCGAGAAACTGGCAATGCGCGAGCACGCGGGCGACGGCGTCGTCGAGCGACTTGCCGAGCCGCTGGCGCTGCGCGGCGGTGTCGATGAACGGAATGGGCTGATGACGCAGGTGCTGGTTCATGAGCTCTGACAAAGGTTCGGAAACGGAAATGAGGGTGAAGCGGAAGCCTGGGCGGCTAGCCGGCCACGGCGCGCCGCTTGGTGGCAGCCGCCTCGGCCGGACGATGGCTCGACGTCTCCAGGCACTGTGTGGCGATGGCGAGGCTCGCGACGCCCTCGTCGCCGGTGACGGCGGGTGCCGTGCCCGAGCGCACCGCGTGCAGGAAGGCGATCAGCTCGGCGCGCAGCGGCTCGTCATGGCCGACCGGCAGATGGCGCATCGAGTAGCTGCCGTCCGGCTTGAAGCCGAAGCACTCGGTGACCTGGCGGGTGAGCAGATCGCCCATGATGTATTTGCCGCGCGTCGCCACCGTGACGTTGCGCGCCTTGAACGGCGTCAGCCAGTTGGTGTTGATGTGGGCGAGCACGCCGGAGGCGGTGCGGAATTGCAGGAGCGCGATGTCCTCGCGCTCGGCCACCGCGCTCGACAGTTGCGGCTGCACCTCGATGATGTCGGATTCGGTGAACCACCGGATGAGATCGATGTCGTGCACGGCGAGATCGATGACGACGCCGACATTGGACATGCGCGGCGGGAACGGGCCGACGCGGGTGATCGCGATCGACAGGATGTCCTCGCCGGCGATCGCCTTCTTGATCGCGGCCACCGCCGGATTGAAGCGTTCGACATGGCCGATCATCAAAGTGACGCCGGCGCGATGCGCGGCCGAGACGATCTCCCTGCCCTCGTCCACCGTCGAGGCGATCGGCTTCTCGACCATCAGGTGAACCTTGCGTGCGATGCAGGCCAGCGCGAGCTCATGATGCAGATGCGTCGGAGCCGCAATGGTCACGGCGTCGACGCCCTCCGCGACGAGCTGGTCGAGGCTCTCGAAGGTCGGGCAGTTCGCAAGCTCGGTGACGCGGGTGCGATGCGCGGGCAGCGGATCGACCACGCCGACCAGATGCACATCGGGCAGTCCGGCGAGCACGCGGGCATGATTGCTGCCCATCACGCCGGCTCCGATCACGCCTACGCGCAGCGCCTGCCTCAGCTCGGCCTTGTGGCCCGCCCCCTTGGAACTCATGTCATCGACCCCATCAATGCCCCCGGCTTGCGACGTCACGGATTGGCCGTAACGGTTAACGAACTGCAAATCACCGGTCGAAGCTCTCCTAGCATGCCGCTCGAAGCGAGGCGAATGCGGAAAGCCTTTTCAGGACACGATTTGATTCAGAAAGTTACATCCGGCACGGACGAAAAACGCTGTCTTTTGAATGGCGTGCGCGATGCGCCTCAGGTGTGGCGGGCGCCCTGCTCACGCGTCACGACAGGTCGCGAAAGTAACGGTGGATGCGTCTTCACGCCTGCGTGTTGGCCGCGGCAGGAGGTAACGCGATGGCTCCCGCCAGCGAAGGAGATCACGTCACAACGCGGGAGAACACCCATGCCCCTCAGCCTCGCCTCGTTCCGCCACGCCTCCGCCTTCGCCGTGCTGCTCGCATCGCTTGCCCCGTGGTCGCCATCGGCCGCCGCAACGGATCGGCCCGTCGTCATCGAGCTGTTCACCTCGCAGGGCTGCTCCTCCTGCCCGCCTGCAAATGCCTATCTGAACGAAATGGTGCGGCAGCGCCGCGACGTGCTGCCGCTCGCCTTTCACGTCACCTATTGGGACCGGCTCGGCTGGAAGGACCCGTTCTCGCTGCCGGCCGCCACCGATCGCCAGGCCCGCTACGGCAGCCGTTTCGGCGACGGCTCCTACACGCCGGAGATCGTCGTCGACGGCACGACGAGCCATGTCGGCTCCAACCGGGCGGAGGTCGGACCTGCGATCGATCGCGCCAGAGGCGCGAGCGCGACGGCGGCGCGCCTCAAGCTCGCACGCAATGGCGACAAGCTCACGGTCGAGGTCGGCGGCGGTGAAGGACGCGGACGCCTGCTCCTGGTCGGCTTCGATCATCGGCATGAAACGTCGATCCGCCGCGGCGAGAATGGCGGCCGCACGCTGGAGGAGCTGAACGTGGTGCGCTCGGTGCGCCCGCTGGCAGATTGGAGCTGCAGCGCGCTGCGCCTCACCGAGCCGATGCCGGAGGGCGAGGATGCCGCGGTGATTCTCGAAGCGGCGGACGGGCGCATCGTCGGTGCAGCGCGGCTGTAGCCGCCACGATCAGGAGGAGGCACAATAACGGCGCCAGAACAGACGATAGCCCTCCTCCACCTTGCGCGTGTAGGTCTCGACATTGCCGGCGGCGGAGTTCGCGACCATCGCCGGCAGTTGCGCCCGCAGCTTCGCCAGTTCCGCGGGCTGCGCCGCATGCTTCAGGGCGATGGCGATGTACCCGTCATCGTCCTCCGCCACGAACTCTGCGAGCCCGACCGCCGTGTTGATGGCGGCCGCCGCCCGCGCCGCGGCGCCGTGGCCGAGCCTGGCGACGACGGGCACGCCGGCCTGCAACGACTCCCAGGTGCTGACGCCGCCATTCTGCGGGAACGGATCGAGCGACATGTCGATCGCGGCGAACTGCGCGATGTGCTGATCGCGCGTCGACAGGCCGAGGCAGGTGATGCGCCCCTCGGCGATGCCATGCGCCACGAACCGGGCCACGAGGCCATCGCGCAGCAGGGGCTCGTCGAGCGCACCGTTCTTGATGACGATCCGCGAGTCCGGCAGCGCGCCCATCAGCCGCGACCAGAGCGCAAGCGCTGGATCGGAGATCTTGTCGATGCGGTTGAACACGCCGAATGTGACGTAGCCGTTGCGCAGCATCGGCAGCGGCGTCGGCTGCCATCCCGGCAAGGGATCGGTGGTGATGACGGCCGGCAGGTCGTAGACCTGCTCGGCAAACAGAGGACGCGCGGCCTCGGGCACGGTCACCGGATCGGCGAAGAAGTAGTCGATGGTCGGAAGCCCCGTTCCGGTGCCGCTGCCCCACGCGGTGACCTGCACCGGCGCCGGCTTGCGCGCGAACACCGGCAGCCGGTTGCCGGCGGAATGGCCGGAGAGGTCGACGAGGATATCGACCTGATCAGCCTCGATGCGATCGCTCATTTCCTCATCGGACATCTGCCAGGCGTCGACCCAGAGGTCGGCGGCGGAACGGCAGCGCTCGGTCATGCCATCCTGCAGCGGCGAGCAGGAGTAGCAGACGACCTTGAACGCCTGATGGTCGTGGTGGCGCAGGACGGGCAGGAACACCAGCGCAGCCGAGTGATTCCTGAAATCGGAGGAGACGTAGCCGATGGTCAGCCGCCGCTCTGGATCGCGGTCGCGAACCGGCGGCGGCCGGCGCACGATCTTGCTGCCGATCCTGGTCCACCATTCCCGGCGCGCCGCCTGGTGCTGAGCGAAGTCGGTGTCCGGCATGAAGTCGAGCAGGAAGATCTTGGCAGTGATCGCATCACCGAAATCCGGCTTGATCTCGA
This sequence comes from Bradyrhizobium sp. SZCCHNS3002, assembly GCF_032377435.1. NCBI lineage: Bacteria > Pseudomonadati > Pseudomonadota > Alphaproteobacteria > Hyphomicrobiales > Nitrobacteraceae > Bradyrhizobium > Bradyrhizobium sp. SZCCHNS3002. The sequence continues at coordinate 56,084 of NZ_JAUHHY010000021.1, read as the reverse complement.
GCGCACGCTCGAAGTGCTGCAAGGCCGTTGCGAGATCGCCCTGCTTGCAGAAGCATTCGCCGAGCCAGGTCCAGGCGACCTCGGAGGCCGGATTGAGCTCCAGCACCTTGCGGCACGCGTCCATCGCCGGCGCGATATTGTCCTTGATGGCGCTGAGCTGCGCGAAGCCCAGCAACGCCACGTCCTGCCATGGATCGAGCGCCAGGGCGGCCTTGAAGTCGGCCATGGCCCGCTCGAACCGTCCGGCCTGCTGGTGCAGGCGGCCGCGCTGTGCCAGCACCTGCGCGGCATTGGACTTGATTGCAAGCGCGGCGTCGAACGCCGCGAGCGCCTCGTCGGAATGGCGCAGATTGATGCTGGCGAGGCCCTTGCCGAACATCGCCTCCATGTGGCGGGGATTGAGCGACAATGCGCGGCCGAAGCTCTCGTTGGCCTCCGCGTTGCGACCGAGCGGCAGCAGCGCCATGCCGCGGTTGCAGTAAGCGTCCGCATAGTCGGGCTTGAGCGCGATCGCCCGGTCATGGGCTGCGATCGCCTCCTCCGGCCGTCCCAGGCGCATCAGCGTGTTGCCGAGGCCCGTGAGCGCCACGAGCAGGTTCGGCTTCAGCGCAATCGCCCGCTCCTGGCATTTGCGCGCCTCCTCGAACCGCTTGCGGTTGAACAGCGCAAGGCCGAGATTGGAGAGCGCCTCGGCATTCCGCGGCTCGATCTCGACGGCCTTGATGAGCGCCTGCTCGGCCATCTCCATTTGTCCGCTGTCGAGCGCCGTCACGCCGAGCAGATGCAGCGCATCGAAATGATCGGGCAGCAGCGCCAGGATCTGGCCGCAGATCGCCTGCGCCTCGGCGCGACGGCCGCCGCGATAGGCGGCGACGGCCTGTTGCATCAGCGCATCGGCCTGCTTGCGATGCTTCTTTTGCAGCCTCGCATTCTGAAACGCGCGGGAACCGACGTCGCTTGCCAAAAGACGGCCTCCGGAGTGACGCGTAGATCGACAGAACAGGCGTACTGCGGACGGCGCTCAGCCGCCGGCGGCACAATAGCGGCGCCAGAACTGGCGATAGCCTTCCTCGACCTTGCGCGTGTAGGTCTCGACATTGCCGGCAGCGGAGTTGGCCACCCGCGCCGGCAGCTCGGCGCGGAGCCGAGCCAGCTCGGCCGGCTGGGCCGCGTGTCGCACGGCGATCGCGATGTAGCCCTCGTCGTCCTCGGCCACCCAGTCGTCGAGCCCGACCGCCTTGACGATCGCGCCGCCGGCCCGCGACGCCGCGCTGCTGCCGAGCTTGGCAACCACGGGCACGCCGGCCTGCAGCGATTCCCAGGTGCTGACGCCGCCATTCTGCGGGAACGGATCGAGCGAGATGTCGATGTTGGCGAACGCTGCGATGTGCTCATGGCGCATCGACGCGCCCAGACACGTAAGGCGGCTCTCGCCGACGCCGTGCGCGGCGAAGCGGGCGATCAGCGTGTCGCGCAGGAATGCATCCTCAAGCGCGCCGTTCTTGATCACGACGCGGGCGTCCGGCAGCGCCCGGAGCAGCGCCGACCACACCGTCAGCACCTCGTCGGAGATCTTGTCGACGCGGTTGAAGACACCGAAGGTGACGTAGCCGTTGCGCAACATCGGCAGCGGTGTCGGCTGCGCGTCCGGCAGAGGATCCGTGGTGATCAGTGCCGGCAGATCGTAGACCTGCTCGGCGAACAGCGGCCGTACTGTTGCCGGCACCGTCACCGGATCGGCGAAGAAGTAGTCCATGGTGGGCAGGCCGGTGCCGGTCGCATTGCCCCACGCGGTGACCTGGATCGGCGCGGGCTTGCGGGCGAACACGGTGAGCCGGTTGCCGGCCGAATGACCGGAGAGGTCGACGAGAATATCGACCTGATCGGCCTGGATGCGATCGGCGAGTTCATCGTCGGACAACTGAGATGCCTCGATCCAGCCATCGGCCGCAGCCTTGCACTGCTCGGTGACGGAATCGACCAGCGGCGAGCACGAGTAGCAGATGACCTTGAACGCCGCGTGGTCGTGATGGCGCAGCACCGGAAGGAAGGTCAGCGCGGCCGAATGGCTGCGGAAGTCGGACGACACGTAGCCGACCGTGATGCGGCGATCCGGATCGCGGTCGATGGCGGCAAGCTGGCGCTGCGGGATATGCGCGCCGATCCGCTCCCACCATTCGCGGCGGACGGCCTGATGCAGGGCGACGTCGGCGCCGGGATAGAAATCGAGCGCGAAGATCTTCTTCATGATCGCATCCTCGAAATCCGGCTTGATCTCGAGGGCGCGATCGAAGTGCTGGATGGCGCCGGCCGTGTCGCCCTGCTTCGCGAGGCACGTGCCGAGCCAGATCAGCGCGACTTCCGACGCCGGATTCTGCTCCAGCACCCGCTTGCAGGCCAGCATCGCTGGCGCGATCCGCTCGGTGAGCACGCAGACATGCGCCTTGCCGAGCAGCGCCGCTTCGAGCCCGGGGTCGATCGCCAGCGCGGCATCGAAATCGGCCTCGGCCTCGGCGAACCGTCCCATCTGCACATAGAGCCGGCCACGCTGCGCGATGACGGCCGCCGTCCCCGGCTTCATGGCAAGCGCGGCGTTGAAGGCGGCCAGCGCCTGCTTGAGGTGCCGCAGGTTGACGCTGACCAATCCCTTGCCGAAGGTCGCCTGCATGTGCCGCGGCGCCAGCGCCAGGGCGCGGTCGAAACTCTGTCTGGCCTCTTCGTTGCGCAGCAGGAGCAGTTGCGCCATGCCGCGATTGCAGTAGGCGTCAGCGAAGTCGGGCTTCAGCGCGATGGCGCGGTCGTGCAGATCGATCGCCTGCGCGAACAGCTGCATGTTCATCAGGGTGTTGCCGAGGCTGGTCAGCGCCGTGGCGAAATTGGGCTTGAGCGCGACGGCGCGCTCCTGAACCGCGCGCGCCTCCTCGTAGCGCTTCATGCTGAACAGCACGAGGCCGAGATTCGCCAGGGCCTCGGCATTGCGCGGCTCCACCGCGACGGCGCGAGTCAGGGCCTGCTCGGCGAGATCGAGCCGGCCACTGTCGAGCGCGGAGGCGCCGAGAAGGTGAAGCGCGTCGAAATGATCGGGCACGAGGGCCAGCGCCTGACCGCAGATGGCCTGGGCATCGGCATGCCGGCCGGCCCGATACGCCTCGACGGCCTTCGGCAGCAGGCCGTCGGCCTGCTTGCGGTTCTTCTTCTGCAGGCGCGCGTTCTGGAACGCACGCGATCCGATCGTGCTTTGCAAGGAAGCTCTCCGGCGGACGACTCCGGGGCTGTCTAGCACGGCTCGCGTGATTCGCGGCGAGACCCCGCCCTACTCGCGGCGGTAATCGTCCTCGATGCGGATGATGTCGTCCTCGCCGAGATAGGACCCGGTCTGGACCTCGATCAGCTCCAAGAGGATCTTGCCCGGGTTCTCCAGCCGGTGCACCGCGCCCATCGGGATGTAGATCGATTCGTTCTCATGCACGGTCTGAACGGTTTCGTTCACCGTGACCCGCGCCGCGCCGCGCACCACGATCCAGTGCTCGGAGCGATGATAGTGCTTCTGCAGCGACAGCCGCTGGCCGGGCTTGACGATGATGCGCTTGACCTGATGGCGCTCGCCATTGTCGACCGACTGATAGCTGCCCCAGGGCCGGTGCACCTTGATGTGGGCCTCGGTGACCTCCGGCGCCACGGTCTTGAGCTTGGCGACCAGCCGCTTCAAGCCGTTGGCATCGCGCTGGCGCGACACCAGCACGGCATCCTGCGCCGCCACCACGACGAGATCGTCGACGCCTTCGAGCGCGACCAGCGCCTTGTCGGTGACGACGTTGCAATTGCGGGAATCCTCGAACACGGCGGTGCCGCGCGCGGCGTTGCCCTGCCCGTCCTTGTCGGACAATTCCCAGACCGCATGCCAGGAGCCGACGTCGGACCAGCCGCACGACACCGGGGCCACGGCCGCACGCTCGGTCTTCTCCATCACGGCATAGTCGATCGAGATCGGCTTGGCCGCGGCGAAGGCGTCGGAGTCGAGGATGATGAAGCTGAGGTCGCGGCCGGCCTTGGCAACGGAGTTGGTGACCGTCTGCACGCTGTCGGCATCGAACTTGCGGTATTCGTCGAGCAGGACCGCCGCGCGGAACATGAAGTTGCCGCTGTTCCAGAGATAGCCCTCGCGGATGTAGCGCTCGGCGGTCGGCTGGTCCGGCTTCTCGACGAATTTTGCGACCGCCCGCACCTCCCCGGATACCGGTGCCCCCGGGTTGATATAGCCATACTCGGTGGCCGCGCGCTCCGGATTGACGCCGAAGGTGACGATGCGGCCGGCCTCGGCGGCCGCGAGCCCCTGGCGGCACGCCGCGAGAAAAGCCGGGGTGTCGCGAACGACGTGATCGGCCGCGAGCGCCAGCACGACGGCATCCTGATGGCGCGACTGGGCGAAGGCCGCCCCGGCGGCGATGGCCGGGCCTGAATCGCGCCGCATCGGCTCCAGCAGGACATCGGCCTCGATGCCGATCTCGGCCAGTTGCTCCAGCACCATGAAGCGATAGGCCAGGTTGGTGATGATGATCGGCCGCTCGAACAGATCGGCATCGGAGACGCGAAGCAGCGTGTCCTGGAAGGTGGAACGGGCGCCGAACAGCGGCAGGAACTGCTTCGGCCTGACCTCGCGCGAGGCCGGCCAAAGCCGGGTCCCGGCGCCGCCGCACATGATGAGGGGAATGATGCGTCCGGTCATGAAATCAACCCGTCAAATCCGATGGTAGTCGCGGTACCATTTTGCAAAACGTCCGATGCCGTCGGCGATCGAGGTCGCCGGCCGGAAGCCGATGTCGTGTTCGAGGTCGCTGACATCGGCATAGGTCGCCTCGACGTCTCCGGGCTGCATCGGCAACATCTCCTTGATCGCCGGCCGCCCGAACTCCTTCTCCAGCAGCGTTATCACGTCCATCAGCTGTTCGGGATGATTGTTGCCGATATTGTAAATCCGCCATGGCGCCCGGCTGCTCGACGGATCGGGCCTGTTTCCATCCCAATCCGGGTTTCCCTGTGGCGGACGACCGAGCAGGCGGACGATGGCCTGCACGATGTCGTCGACATAGGTAAAATCACGCCGCATGCGGCCATGATTGAACAGCTTGACCGGCTGTCCGGCGAGGATGGCCTTGGCGAAGATGAACATGGCCATGTCGGGCCGGCCCCAGGGACCGTAGACCGTGAAGAAGCGCAGACCGGTCGCCGGCAGCCGGTACAGATGGCTGTAGGAATGCGCCATCAGCTCGTTGGCCTTCTTGCTCGCCGCATAGAGGCTGATCGGATGATCAACATTGTCCCTGACCGAGAACGGCAGCTTGGTGTTGGCGCCATAGACCGATGAGGACGAGGCGAACAGCAGATGCTCGCAGCCATGATGGCGGCAGCCTTCGAGGACGTTGATGAAGCCTTCGAGATTGGCATCGACATAGGCGTGCGGATTTTCCAGCGAGTAGCGCACGCCGGCCTGGGCGGCGAGATGCACCACGGCTGGAAAGCGATGCTGAGCGAACAGCGCCTTGATGCCGGCGCGGTCGACCAGATCGAGCTTGTGGAAGGTGAAGCCGGGCTGCCTCTTGAGAATGTCGAGACGCGCTTCCTTCAGCTTCGGATCGTAGTAGGCGTTGACGTTGTCGATGCCGATCACCTGGCGTCCGTCGGCGAGCAACCGCTGCGACAGGTGAAATCCGATGAACCCGGCGGCGCCGGTCACGAGGATGGGATGATCAGCCATGGTCGCTCCGTCAGGGTCGCCACAGTTCGATGGCGGCGGGTTTGCTCGCGCGGTCGAGCTTCATCTTCACGTCGAGCACGAGGCCGCTCTCCTCGCGCAGCAGGCCCTGTACGAGAGGCCAGCCTCCGGCGAGATATCGATCGTGCGACACGGCCAGCACGACCGCGTCGGCCGGACGCAGCGACTCGATCGCCGTCAGGCCGATGCCGTACTCCTCATGCACGGCCGCAGCATCGGCCAGTGGATCGGCGACCTGCACCTCGACGCCGAACGACTGCAATTCGCTGATGATGTCGATCACGCGCGAATTGCGGATGTCCGGCACGTTCTCCTTGAACGTCATGCCGAGAATGGTGACGAGGCCACCCCGGCCCTTCCGCCGCAGCAAGCCGCGGATGCATTCGCGCGCGATGCGCCGGCCCATCTCGTCGTTGATGCGGCGGCCCGCCAGAATGACCTCGGGATGATAGCCCGCCTTCTCGGCGCGGTAGGTGAGGTAGTAGGGATCGACGCCGATGCAGTGACCGCCGACGAGGCCGGGCGTGAACGGCAGGAAGTTCCACTTGGTGGCGGCGGCGGCGAGCACGTCACCGGTATCGATCTCCAGTGCCTGGAAGATCAGCGACAGCTCGTTCATGAACGCGATGTTGAGGTCGCGCTGGGTGTTCTCGATCACCTTGGCCGCCTCGGCGACCTTGATCGAGGGCGCGCGATGGATGCCAGCGGTGACGACCGAGCCGTAGACGGCGGCGACGATCGCGAGCGTCTGCGGATTCTGTGCCGAGACCACCTTGGTGATGGTCTCGAAGCGATGCGTCTTGTCACCGGGATTGATGCGCTCCGGCGAATAGCCGACGTTGAAATCCGTCCCCGCCTTCAGCCCCGAGCTGCTCTCCAGCAGCGGGACGCAGTCTTCCTCGACGGCGCCCGGGTATACGGTCGACTCGTAGACGACGATGTCGCCGCGCTTCAGAACGGCTCCCACCGTGCGCGTCGCGGCCAGCATGGCGCCGAGATCGGGCCGCCTTGCGTTGTCGATCGGGGTCGGAACGGTGACGATGAAAAAATCGGCAGTCGCGATATCATCCGGCTCGCTGGTGAAGCGCAGGCCCGGCCGGCGCAGATCGGCCGCATCGACCTCGCAGGTCCGGTCCCTTGCGTCCTTCAGCTCCGCGACCCGGACCGCATCGATATCGAACCCGATCGCCGGGCAGCCTGCCCGCGCGAACGCAGCCGCGACCGGCAGGCCGACATAGCCAAGGCCTATCACCGCAATCTTCCGGCCATGAGACATAAATTGATATTCCGGTCGTTTCGGAGGCCATTGACGCCACCCCTGCGACTGTTTAGCCACCGGGGCATCAGGACCGCAAGGGGCGGCTACGGCTCCCCCTGGACCCGGGGTCCAGCCTTGCCAGGACGGGAGTTGCGCGTATCGCACTCGGCTTGGAGCGTTTCAACCAAGAGCGAAGCCAGCCTGGCATGCGTGCGTTTTTGATTCTTCTCCTCCGGATCGTGGTGTCGCTGGCTCTGCTGTATCTCGCTCTGCGCGGGATCAACTTTGCGGCGATCCGTGAGCGGCTCAGCCAGATCAACATCGGCTGGATCGGACTGGCGGTGGCCATCACGCTGGTGCAGATCTTCATCGGTGCCCTGCGGTGGCGCGAGATCTCGGCGCTGTGCGGCGCGCCGCTGACGGACATGCAGGCGTTCCGCTACAACATGATCGGCGCCTTCTTCAATCAGACCCTGCCGTCCTCGATCGGCGGCGACGCCGTGCGTCTGTGGCTGATCGGGCGCACCGGCGCCGGCTGGCGCGCAGCCAGCTACTCGATCCTGACCGACCGCGCCGTCGGCTTCATTGCGCTGGCACTGATCATCGTCGCGAGCCTGCCGTGGAGCTATGGCATGATCGCCGACGAGCACGGGCGGCTGGCCCTGGTGCTGGTCGACGCGGCGGCGCTGGCCGCCGGCGTCGGCTTCCTCACCATCGGCTATCTGCCGGCCAAATGGATGAAGGCGTGGTGGCCGACGCGGCACGTCTATGCCTGCTCGGTGATCGCGAACAAGGTGATCTTCGGCCCAGGCACGGCTGCGAAGATCGCCGTGCTGTCGCTGTCGATCCATGTGCTGGCGGTCGTCATCGCCTGGTGCGCCGTGCGCTCCATCGCGGCGCCCGCCGCGTTCGAACAACTGTTCCTTCTGACCCCGCCGATCATGCTGATCACGATGCTGCCGATCTCGATCGCAGGCTGGGGCGTGCGCGAGGCGACGATGATGGTCGCGTTCGGCTATGCCGGCCTGGCGCCTGCCGACGGCACCGTCGTCTCGATCCTGTTCGGCGCGGTCTACTTCATCGTCGGCGGCATGGGTGGGCTGGTGTGGATCCTCAGCGCCGAAAAGGGCGCCGGCCGCCTCGCGGTTCCCGCTACGGTCGAAGACTGACCTACGCGGCGCGCGCCCATTCGTCGTGCCAGGCCTGCGCCATCAGCACGTTCCAAAGCCAATAGGAATGATTGTGGCTGCGGCTGAGATGCTCGTCGAACATGCGCGTCACCCGCACCGGATCGAACAGACCCTGCCGCCTCAGCCGCTCCGGCGACAGCAGATCCGATGCCCAGGATTTCAACGGCCCGCGCAGCCACGCGTCGAGCGGAATGCTGAACCCCGTCTTCGGCCGATCGATCATCTCAGCCGGCACGTGGCGATACAGCACCTGCCGAACCAGCCATTTGCCGCGGCCGTCCCGCACCTTCATGCCGGAAGGCACCTTGGCCGAGAACTCGACGACGTCCTTGTCGAGGAACGGCACGCGCGTCTCCAGCGCCACGGCCATCGCCGCGCGATCGACCTTCTGCAGGATGTCGTCGCTGAGATAGCTGAGGGAGTCCGCCAGGGTCATGCGGTCGAGCGGATCGAGCTTCGCCGCAAGCTGCCGCATCTCGTTCCCCGCCCAACTCTCCCGCTCCGTGCCGCCCACCACCGTCCCGGCCGGATCCTGATCGACCGAGCACAGCGCCCGGTAGAGGCCATCAAAGCCATCGGCGGCGATGACGCGGCCGAGCTTGGCAACCTGATCGCCGGCGTGCCGAATCCTCAATCGGGCCGGCAACACCGGCTGCAGCGCCCTGAGGACCGTATCGGCCGGCTCCGGGGCAATCGCGCCGAGGACGGCACCGATCGCGCGCCGCACCGGCATCGGCACACGACCCAGGCGTGCCTGCAGCGTGCCGCCCCAGACATGCCTGTTGTAGCCGCCGAACAGCTCGTCGCCCGCGTCACCTGACAATGCGACGGTCACGTGCCGGCGCGCGAGCTGAGCGACCAGATGCGTCGGGATCTGCGAGGAGTCGGCGAACGGCTCGTCATAGATCCGCGGCAGCTTCGGTACCACGTCCATCGCGGTCCGCGCATCGACATACAGCTCGGTATGATCGGTACCGAGATGCAGGGCGACCCTGCGGGCATCCTCGGCCTCGTTGTAGCCGCCCTCGGCAAAACCGATGCTGAAGGTGCGGACCGGCTGGCCCGACTGCGCCTGCATCAAGGCCACGATGGTCGATGAATCGACGCCACCGGACAGGAACGCGCCGAGCGGCACGTCCGACAGGCACTGCCGCTTCACGGCGACCGACAGCAACTGCTCCAGCCGATCGACGGCCTCGCGCTTGTCGGCAATGCGATCGCCCTGGGCGGCGACAACGCGATCGCGCAGCGACCAATAGGGTTGCGGCGCGGGCCAACTGTCGGGAGCCGCATCCGCGGAGAAGCGCACGAACGACGCCGGGGGCAGCTTGCGGATGCCGGTCCAGATCGTGGCGGGCGCAGGCACGTAGGAATAGCGCATGAACGCCGTGAGCGCCGCGCGGTCGAGCGACGGCGCCCAGGACGGATGCGCCGCCAGCGCCTTGAGCTCGGAGCCGAACACCAGATCGGCGCCGCTCCAGCCGTAGAACAGCGGCTTCTCGCCGAAGCGGTCGCGCACCAGGATCAATTGCCGAGTCTCGGCGTCCCAGAGCCCGACGACGAACATGCCGATCAGGCGCTGAAGCGCCGGCTCAACGCCCCATCGGCTGATCGCGGCGAGCAGCGTTTCGGTGTCGGAATGACCGCGCCAATTCGGTGCGGCGCCGGCGGCCTCCAGCTCGGCACGGACATCGAGATGGTTGTAGATCTCGCCGTTGAAGGTGACGGTGTAGCGTCCGCAGGCACTGTGCATTGGCTGCGCCCCGGCCTCGGAGAGATCGAGGATCGCCAGACGGCGATGTCCGAAGGCAACTCCCCTCGCAGCACTGATCCAACTGCCGGACGCATCGGGGCCGCGATGCGCCAGCGCCGCCGTCATCCGTTCGACGATCCCGGCCAGTTGGGCCTCGTCGGCTCCGCCGGGGCGAAACAGGCCGGCTATGCCGCACATGGTGCCATCTCCGCCGCTTCGTCCCCCCTCTGCATGGCTCAGTCACCCTCACCGGTGTCGTGCAGCAACTCCGTCTCATGATTGGCCAGGAAACCGAGGCTCGGACGGCTGGTGCCATAGTAATAGGGCAGCTCCAGCGCGCGCCTCCAGCGCGACAACAGTCGCGCGCCATCGTGACCAGCTTCGAATTCGGCCAACCGACCGTCGGCGACGGCCAGGACCTCGTCCGCCGTGTGGCGGATGTCGTCCGCCGAGTTGGTCTCTGGATGCGCACCGCTCCGGCCCAGCACGGCCGCGTCGAACACGCGCCAACGCCAGGGCGACGTTGTCAGTTGGTGCTGCGTCAGTACGGTACCGTCTGCCAGTCTGACGGGCTTGAGGGCAAAACGGACGTTGCTGTTCCACAGCTGGGCGTCGGTCGTGATCGCATTCACGATCGCACAGGGAATACCGAAACTGACAGCGACATTCGTCAACCCGGACGTCGTCCCGATGAAGGCGTGGGCGTGGCGGATCAGGTGGATGTCCATCGGCTCCGATCTGAATTCGCCGAGCGCATAATCGATCGTGCGCGCCATCGGCGGAAGCCTCGGCGAGTTCGGACCACCGAGCTTGATGACCCATCCGCCACGGGCGGTGATCAGGCGAATGGCGTCCAACGACGTTTCGATCGGCGCGTTGCGATGGGTCTGCCCTGTGCCCATGAACTCGAAATAATGCGCCGCGTCCCGGGTGTGCAGGCACACATACCAGTCGTCGGGCTTCATGCCGTACCTGGAACGGAACGCGTCGAAGCGAGCCGTTGCCGCTGCCGCCTCGCTCCGATCGTAGGCATCACGCAACGGATGCCCTCTTCCTTCGCGCTCCCATTGCTCGATGGCGATCGCACCCGCATCTTGCCAGGGAACGACCCGCCCATCCGGCAGCCTGAAGGCGTTGAAGTTCAACCCGCACCATCGCTGCAAGGACAGCAGTTCCTCACCCAGTCGCTCCGATACCGTTTCGCCGATCACCACGACCTTGCCGAAACTTTCAAACAGCTTGAAGAAGACCGCGTTGGCGATGCTATCGGGACGGACGACGATCACGGCTTCGCCTGACCACCAGCCCAGCGCTCGCATCCGAAACAGAATGTCGAGCATGCCCAGATGGCCGATCTGCGTCGCCCATTCCTCAGGAACGAGCCGCAACGTATCGAAGGTGACGCCGAGCCGGTCGAGCAGACGCTTCAACTCATCAGAAAGCGGTGGCGGCGATGCCCGCAGTTCCTGCTGCGCATCCAAAGCGCGCTCGTACAACCGAATTGCAATCTCGCCGCGACCGACATGCATCACACGCTGGCCCGTGAAGTTGCACAGGTCGAACAGCCGGCCTCGAGCGCCGCAGAGGAAGTCGAGGCTGTTCGGGACATAATACGGTGAATTCCGAGCCGCGATATTCTGGTGGGGACGGAGAAAATGCAGGCTGCTCCGACACGCCCAGAACATCGCGTCGAGCGCCGCCGCGTCATCCCCTCCGATCACGTCGACCATGGCCTTGTAGAAGGCGAGATCGACCATCGCTTCGAGCTGTTCGGGCTTCGCTCCCGCCGCGGCATCGCGCGCTTCCGAAAACTCGCCCAGCTCGAACAAGGATCGAACCAGCGCGTATCTGGTCTCCGCATCATCGAACGCCAAGGTTTCGCGGCCGACAGTCCCGGCCGCCTCGCGATAGGCGCCGATGCTGCTCAGGGCTTGAATCGAAGGGCCGGGGAAATATCGGCTGAGAGCCGTCGAAAAACGAAACTCCGGCCGAGCTGCAAGATGCGACGTCACATAGGGAAAATACGCCTGAGCCAGGCGCCGCCGGAGTGGAAGTCTCGCGGCGAAAGCGATGACCAGACCAAGGAACACCGCGCGTCGCGGCAGCAGGTTGAGGGTCGCTCCGACTATGACGAAGACCTGGTAGACAATCCGTCGGCGGCCGCCGCGCATCGGCCTTTGCTTTTGCAGTTTCATACGACCAAGTTCCACACAACCTTGAAATCCCGGATTCCGCGCGTTCGGATCAAGGCGGAGCCTGGACGACCGGCCGTTCAAGTCGCCTGCGCGCCAAGGATCTCGTCTCGGGATGAGGACAGTACGCTCGCCGGGTCCAATGCGAGAATTCCCCGTGGAGACATCGCCGCCGCAAATGCCAACCAAGGATTGAGCCGATTGGATCGCAGCTATAACAGAGGTGCCGGGAATTTTCCAAGCCGAACATGGGCATGAACGCGAGCCAAACCGGATGAAATCAGAATTCAGGATTCTAAGCCCCGGCGGCGATTAGTCTCCGGGAGCCCCACCTGATGAGCGAGGGCCCTCGATGGCTCGGACGAAGCGTGTCGGACGAACCGGCGTGCAGCCGGCGGCTGGCTGGAATTCAGCAACATCGGCATCATTTGCCGTCGCCAGTTCCGACTGGAAATGCCCGTTTGAAAGCCGCCGTCTTGACGATCTCGCGAGCGAGATAGCTCGTAAAGACTTGCGCGCCGTGCCTGTCCAAATGGCCGCCGCCGTCGATCGTCGTCAGGCCATCGAATGGCGGCGCGATCAGTTCGATGTTCAATTCCTTCGCCAGTTCTGCCGCCTGCTGGACGCAGGACTGGCTGTGCGGGACCAGCGTGAGCACGACCTCTCCGCCGACCTCGTGGAGAAATCTCTTCGCATAGTCGACAATCGCGGGGGTCGTATGGCAGTCCGGATCACGGGCCGATAGCATCGGCTTGTTGCCGGTGGCAACATAGCCTGGATTGGCATCCAGCCCCATGTCGCCGTCCGTGATGTTGCGATAGAGGCCAGTGGGCGAAAAATGGCCATTCTGATAGGCTGCAACGAGGTCCTCGATGCGCCAATGCAGATTGCGGCCGACCACCGTCAGGTACCCCCGCATTCGGTTGCGCTGGACCGCGGCGACGGGCTGCTTCTGCGGACCAAGAGTGACGCTGAGATCGTTGCTGAAAAAGTGCACGAACTGATCGTCGGCATTGATGACCCACAGACGCGGACGGATTTTCCAGCGCTGGATCACGAGCCGCGAGAACTCCCCGCCGCGAATGCCCACGAAGGCCATGTTGTAGATCCCCAATCGAGCGAGCACCGGCGACTGCGCGAGCGTCTGCCGGTCGACCGCATAGCTGACGAAGGACGGGCCGAGAAAGACGATGTCGGCCTGCTTTGCGGCTTCGACCGATCCCCCCAGATTGCTGTAGAATATATCCTGGTCCTGGATCTGTGGAATGCTGCGGCCGCCGAAATCACGATACCAGTTGGTGTCCCCTTCCCGTGGAATCTGCAGCAGCCCATCACGCAACGTCCACACGTCCGACGAAAAGAGCGACAGACCGAGCGAAAACGCCAGCGCGGCCGCCACGCCGACAATTCCGACTGCGATGAGATAGCGCCCGAATCCGCCCGGTTCAGCTGACTTTTCCGGTGCAGACCGGCCGACTGTCGACATGACGCAATTCCCGCTCGATAGGTTGTCTCGGTGGGTGTCGTGGCAGCTGCTTTCGGCTCCGACAACGAGAGTCTAGACACGACGCCAGCCGGTGGAACAGAGGGCTTTCCACTCCTCCCCAGCTTGCTTGCGCGCGAGAGCGCAGACCTATCGGGATGTCATCGGCATGGTCCATCGAGGGGTTTCTTGGCCGCGGCGGTCATCGGCGAGAGTGATTGCGCGAAACCCCATCATGGCATCATTGAATTGGCGTCGTTGTCTAATTGAGCTGCCATAGCAGAAGAATCATTGATCGAAAAGTGTCCGCCCCATTCGAGAGGCTGGTCCACGTCGCTGTCGTCAGGGGGCGACATCCCCCGAAATTCGCATCGCGAGAGGTGCACCCAACTTGGCAGCGCCCTCAATCATTGATAAAGCAGCGCAATATGCAGCAACATCAAGAAACTTGTTATGCTCTTCACGCAGTTTGAGTTTCTGTTTCTGTTCCTGCCGGTGACCCTGGTCGGCTATTTTCTGCTGGCTCGCTTTTTCGCCGCCCCTGTCGTGCGCCTCAGCTGGCTCGCCGCGGCGTCGCTGACCTTCTACAGCTATTGGGACATTCACTTCCTCCCGGTCATCCTGGTCTCCATCGTCTTCAATTACACGATGGGTCTGCTGATTGCCGGACAGACCGGAAAGCTCCGAACCGGCCTGTTTTCCGCGGCCATCACGCTCAACCTGGCCGCGCTCGCGTTCTACAAATATACGAATTTCGGCATCCAGATCCTCAATGCGATCACCGCATCGAAACACCCCTCGCTCGCGATCGTTCTCCCGCTCGGCATTTCGTTCTTCACCTTCACCCAGATCGCCTACCTCGCCGACGTCTATGGCGGTTATTCCGACGAACGAAGCTTCGTGAAATACGGCCTGTTCGTCACGTATTTCCCGCATCTGGTCGCCGGCCCGATCCTCCATCACCGCGAGATGATGCCGCAATTCGGCTCGGAGGAGAGCCGACGGATTTCCATCGAGAAGGTCGCGGTCGGCCTCACGATTCTGACCATTGGACTTTTCAAGAAGTCGTTCATCGCGGACGGGTTCGGCCTGATCGCGAATCCCGTGTTCCAGGCCGCCAATTCGAGCCACCTTCACCTGATGGACGCCTGGGGCGGCGCTCTCGCCTACTCGCTGCAGATCTATTTCGATTTCTCGGGCTACTCCGACATGGCGATCGGCATCTCGATCATGTTCGGGATCCGGCTGCCTTTCAACTTCGATTCCCCCTACAAGTCGCTGAGCATCGTCGAATTCTGGCGCCGTTGGCATATCTCACTGTCGCGCTTCCTGCGCGACTATCTCTACATCCCGCTTGGCGGCAACCGCCACGGCGAGCACCGGAGAAACGCCAACCTCTTCGCCACCATGCTGCTCGGCGGTCTCTGGCATGGCGCGGGTTTCACCTTCATCATCTGGGGCGCGCTGCACGGGCTGTTTCTCATCGTCAATCATCGCTGGAGCAAATTCGTCGCGCAGCGACCGGGCCTCACCCGCCTGTCGGCGACCGCCTGGTATGCGGTGGCGGCGCTCTTGTTGACACAGTTCGTCGTGGTTCTGGCATGGGTTTTCTTCCGGGCCGACAATCCGAATGCCGCGGTCAGGCTCATCAAGGGAATGCTCGCCCTGTCCAACCCGGAGAAGATCACGGCAACGAACCTGGTCGATCCGCGCCTCATGATCGCGATCCTGGCAGGCTATGTTGCCTGTTTCACCCTGCCCAACGTGAACGCGATGTTCGAGCGTTGGAAGGTCGGGCTGGAAACCTATCACAACCCTCGTCCCTGGAGCATTCTGAACCTGAAGTGGCGGCCGTCCCTGCCGTGGGCCATCGGAACCTCCATCGCGCTCGTGGCGGCGGTTCTGATGAACATCATTGCCGGAGACACCTCCCAGTTCCTCTACTTCCAATTCTGAACGCGCAGGAGATGGCAAGCGACGGGCCTCGGGCCCTCCCCACCGATCTTCGGCACTATGAAGGCGGATATGGTCTCGTCGAGGCTGTCCAGGCGGGCGGCGTGCCGGCGGCGCATCATCCGCTTGCAGCGGCTACGCCCAGCCATTAGCCTGATTCTGGCGCAGTCAACTTCCAGCACGACGCGGATTGCGAGCCAAACTCGCTCACTCCCGAAGCACAATCACCAAGGCGGGCTCGAACTTTGGCGCGGTATCTTGCGATCGTAGTGGCACTGTTCGCCATCGTCTTCCTGCCGCTGCTGGCTGTATTCGAATGGGCCGGCTGGCGATTGGGCGCGACCGTTCCGCTCTCGGTGCTCGCAGCCGAGCAATCGCGCACCGAACGGATGGTCTGGCTCGGCACCTTCAAGGACTACGCTCCCTACAAGCTCGAACGAATCAAACAGGTCCAACCCGAGGTTCTGCTGGTGGGAAGCTCGCGCTGCGGTCAGGCGCGCGAGCAGATGTTCCGTCCCTATGTCGCCTACAATGCGTGCCTGACAGCCTGGCCTCTGACGCACGTCGTGGACTTCGTCGATCGCGCGACCACGGTGGCGAAGCCGCGCGTGGTGATCGTGGCGCTGGACTACTTCCTGTTTGGCGATTTCCTCGCTGACGTCTGGCGGAAAGAGCGCACGATGGACTTCGCCCAAGGCATCGACTCACATCGGCGGAAGCTGCACGACGTCGCGGACTTCGTCATGCGGAATCACGGAGATCTCGATGCGATCCGCTCCGCCATGATGACGCCGCAACTCGAGCCCGTTGACAACAACAGGCTCGTCGGCACGGAGGCAATCCGCGGCAAGTTCGGATTCCGCAAGGATGGTTCCGTCATGGTCGCACCGCCCTATCGAAATGCAGCAGCCGAAACCTTGGCACGCGGCGCTCAATACGTCACCTCCTCGTTTCCGGGCGCCCCTCATCTCAGCGAACGCGAATTTGGCGAGATCGAGCGACTGTCCAGGCTTTCCCGCGAGCGCGGGTTCTCGGTGGTTGCGATCCAATATCCGTTCCTGGAAAGCGCTGGCGCTTTTCTCGACACCGATGAGGCCTATTGGCCCTATTCCGGACTCTGGCGCGAGATCAGGAGTCCACAGACCGTCGAAAGATTTGCGCAGCTTGGCATCCAGTTCTTCGATATGAGCCGCACCGAGATCTCGCGGGATTCCGGCAACTTCTTCGATCCTGCGCATCCCTCGGAAAGGGGCATGCTCAAGACCTACCTCGCCCTGCTGGACCGGCCCGAGTTCAGCAAGCTGTTTCCGCGGATCGACCGCAGCGCCTTGGCTGCCGATCTCGAAAAGGGACAGGGCGAACAGTTCGATCTCTATCACTGAGGCATGCTGCGAGAGACTTGCGTCTCCGAGGCTTTTCCGCGGAGCCCGCTCACCAGCGCGCCGCTGCCCGTCTCTCGTCGGAGCGTCCTCGGATCCATCCTCCGCCTGATTCGCCAGCACAGGCGCTGAGCATCGCCGTGAAAGGACGATGAGCTCTCCGGAAGCCGCGTTCCGACGCGACCACACAACCGTAAGCTAACAGGACTGTTTGTGCTGCTGCGCACACCTGATAAAGAGACCACTGGAAATGATCGGCTGCCGGCCCCTCCATCGCTCCGATCGCGGGACAGCGCTTGTTTTTTCGCAACGAAATCAATGTCGAGCATGAAAGATGCAGATCGGAACGGGATTCGCGGTGCAGATGTGCCGGGCAACAGCGACGCTTTGCATCGGAGTTCCTCGGCCGGCGAATGACACGGTGGCCGATTGTCCGACCTCAGCCCGATCGAGCCGGAGGCGAATTCCTTGGATCAGGTGATCGATATGAGTGAGATGGATCTGGCCTGTCGGACGGTTCGCGCCTCCTGTGACTCCGGGCAGACGATTGCGTTCGTGTCCGGCAATTTCAACGTCGTGCACCCCGGACATTTACGGCTTTTGAAGTTCGCCGCCGAGCAGGCTGACGTGCTGGTCGTGGGCGTGAACCCGGATTCCACGCCTGGCGTGACGCTGGCGCAGGACCTGCGACTCGAAAACGTACGTTCCATCGCGTTTGTGCACCATGCCGTGCGTTTGGAGACAAGCGCATCGGACTTCATTTCCCACCTGAAGCCCACCGTCGTCGTCAAGGGCAAGGAGTTCGAGGATCGCGCCAATCCCGAGCAGGAGGCCGTGGACGCCTATGGCGGTCGGCTGATCTTCTCGTCCGGCGAACTGCGGTTTGCATCTTTGTCGCTGCTGGAGCGCGACGCCAACATCGACATCTCCACCGTCCGCAAGCCGCAGGAATTCCCAAGGCGGCACGGCTTCGAGATCTCGAATCTGAAGGACCTGCTCCGCAAGCTCTCCGGCATGCGAGTCGCCGTCATCGGCGACCTGATCGTCGACGAATATGTCACTTGCGATGCGGTCGGCATGTCCCAGGAGGATCCGACGATTGTCGTGACGCCGCTGATGACCCGCACCTTCGTCGGTGGCGCTGGCGCGGTTGCGGCCCATGCGCATGGCCTCGGCGCAGATGTGAAGTTCTTCACCCTTGTCGGCGATGACGAAGCGGCGAGGTTCGCGCGCAACACGCTGGAACAGCATGGGGTGAACTTCAACGCCTTCACCGACCAGAGCCGGCCGACCACGCGCAAGCAGCGTTTCCGGGCGCTCAACAAGACCTTGCTGCGGGTCAACCATCTGCGCCAGCACGCTTCCGACGCCGACCTGCAGCGGCAGATGCTGACCTCGGTCGAGCGTGCCTTGAAGAGCTGCGATCTGCTGCTGTTCTCCTGCTTCAACTACGGCTGCCTGCCGCAGGATCTGGTTGACGCGATCGCCGATCGCGCCCGCGCCCAGGGCGTGATGATGGCGGCCGACAGCCAGGTGTCGTCGCAGACCGGCGACGTCTCCCGCTTCAAGGGCATGACCCTGCTGACCCCGACCGAGCGCGAGGCGCGCGTGGCGCTGAACGACTTCATCTCCGGCCTCGCTGTCATCAGCGAGCGGCTGGTCGAGCGCGCCCGCACCAAGAACCTCGTGATCACGCTCGGCGCCGAGGGTGCGCTGATCAACACCATGGCCGAGGGTATCTTCACCTCCGACCGTCTGCCGGCGTTCAATCCGTCGCCGAAGGACGTGTCCGGCGCCGGCGACAGCTTCTTCATGGCCTGCTCGATGGGCCTGCGCGCGGGCGCTGATATCTGGCAGGCCTCCTATCTCGGCTCGCTGGCGGCGGCGCTCCAGGTTTCCCGCGTCGGCAACCTGCCGCTGACGACGGCGGAGCTGGTGCGGGAAATCGACGAGACCGGATTCAGCCAGGAGTAGGATGTCGTCATGCGTGCCCTCCTGCTCGCGGCGGGGATCGGAAGCCGGCTGCGCCCGCTGACCAATACGACGCCGAAATGCCTGGTGCGTGTGCACGACCGCCCCTTGCTGGACTACTGGCTCGATCTCGTGTTCGAAGGCGGCATCGAGCGCGCGCTCCTCAACACACATTGGCTCGCCGAACAGGTGCGCGCGCACGTGGCGCAATCGCGCTGGCGGGATCGCATCGATCTCGTTCACGAAGATGAACTGCTCGGGACGGGCGGCACGGTGTTCGCCAACCGCGCCTGGTTCGGGGACCAGCCCTTCCTGGTGGCTCACGCCGACAATCTGACGGATTTCGACGTCGCGGGGCTGCTCTCCGCCCATCGCAACCGCCCTGATGGCTGCATCATGACGATGCTCGCGTTCCGCACCGACGATCCGAGCTCGTGCGGGATTCTCGAGCTGGACGACCAGCACAGGGTCATCGCCTTCCACGAGAAGGTCAAGAATCCGCCCGGGAACCTCGCCAATGGCGCGGTCTACGTATTCGATCCCGCTGTGATTGCCGACATCGCCGCGCTGGGAAAGCCGATCGTCGATCTCTCCACCGAAATCATCCCCAACTATTTGGGACGCATTTTGTGCGTGGAAACCAGCGGTTATCATCGGGATATCGGTAACCCGGAAAGCTTGCGCCGGGCCCATTTGGAGTTTAATCACGAACCGCGCCGTGGCGGGGACGCTTGACGGGCGATTTTCGCCGCTGGGCTGGTCGCCTTCCCCCGCCAATTTGTATAAAGGTGCGCGCGACGCGCCAGCCGGCGACACGACAGGCGAGCCACGGGGATTGCTCAGATGAAGATATTCGTGACCGGAGCGTGCGGCTACAAGGGCAGCGTGCTCGTGCCGAAGCTCCTGAAGGCCGGCCACAAGGTCGTCGCATTCGACATCATGTGGTTCGGCAACTTCCTCGATCCGCATCCGGATCTCACTGTCGTCCAGGGCGACGTGCGCAATCCCGACGCCATCGACCTCACCGGCGTCGATGCCATCATTCATCTCTCCAGCGTCGCCAATGATCCCTGCGGTGATCTCGATCCCAAGCTGACCTGGGAGATCTCCTGCCTCGCCACGATGCAGCTCGCCGATCGCGCCTACCGCCACGGCATCAAGCGCTTCATCTACGCGTCCTCCGGCAGCGTCTACGGCGTCAAGGAAGAGGAGCAGGTCACCGAGGATCTCGAGCTGCTGCCGATCTCGGAGTACAACAAGACCAAGATGTGCGGCGAGCGCATCGTGCTGTCCTACAAGGACGACATGGTGGTGCAGATCGTGCGTCCCGCCACCGTGTGCGGCTACTCCCCGCGCCAGCGGCTCGACGTTTCCGTCAACATGCTGACGATGCAGGCGCTGATGAACGGCCGCATCACGGTGTTCGGCGGCGACCAGACCCGCCCGAACATTCATATCGACGACATCACCGATCTTTATCTGTTCCTGCTCGATCATCCTGAGCACACCGGTGTCTACAATGCCGGCTTCGAGAACATCTCGATCCTCGACATCGCCAATCTGGTCACCAAGCACGTGCCGGCCGAGGTCATCGTGACGCCCTCGAACGATCCGCGCAGCTATCGCGTCAACTCCGATCGCCTGCTGGCGACCGGCTTCCGCCCGAAGAAGACGGTGGAGGACGCGATCAAGGAAATCATCGGCATGTACTCGCAAGGCCAGCTCAAGAACGAGGACCGCTGGTACAATCTGAAATGGATGGAGAAGGAGGTCGTGAAATGAACGTCCTGGCCTTCAAGACCCCCGGCAGCCTGTTCGCCGACTACACCAGCCGCTTCAGCACCGTGCTGAAGGATTTCGACTGGGCCCCCGTCGAGAAGCTCGCCTACGATCTGCGCGACTGCTGGCAGACCGGCCGCCAAGTATTCTTCTGCGGCAATGGCGGCAGCGGCGGCAACGCCAACCATCTCGCCAACGACTTCCTCTATGCGCTGTCGAAGACGCCGGGCTCCGGCCTGCGCGTGCATTCGCTGTCGTCGAACCCGTCGGTGATCACCTGCCTCGCCAACGACGAAGGCTATGACCAGGTGTTCTCGCTGCAGCTCGCGGTGCTCGCACGCAAGGGCGACGTGCTGATCACCTTCTCCGGCTCCGGCAACTCGCCGAACATCCTGAAGGCGCTCGAAGAGGGCAAGAAGCTCGGCATGACCAGCTATGCCGTACTCGGCTTCACCGGCGGCAAGGCCAAGGCGCTGGCCGACGTGCCGATCCATTTCGCGGTCGACGACATGCAGATCGCCGAGGACGCGCAGATGGTGATCGGCCACATGATCATGCAGTGGCTGTACGCCCAGCGCGGCGACATCATCACGACGCGCGAGGTCTGACGGGCAAGGACGATGGCTGCGAACGAAAAGTACCTGATCCTCGGCTCGAACTCCTTTTCGGGCGCAACCTTCGTCGACTTCCTGGCTGCCGCCGGTCACGACGTGATCGCGACCAGCCGCTCGGACGAGCCGCATGATGCGTTCCTGCCCTACAAATGGCAGAAGCGCCCAGGCAACGTGCGGTTCAAGCGCGTCGACCTCAACCACGATCTCGATGCGCTGAAGGCGCTGCTGGTGGCCGAGCGGCCGACCCATGTCGTGAACTTCGCGGCGCAGAGCATGGTCGGCGAGAGCTGGATGTACCCGGACCACTGGATGATGACCAACGTCGTCTCCGCCGTCCGCCTGCACGACATCCTGCGCAACTATGACGGCCTCGATCGCTACGTTCATGTCACGACGCCGGAGGTCTACGGCTCGACCGAGGGCTGGGTGCGAGAGGACGCGCCGTTCAACCCGTCGACGCCCTATGCGGTGTCGCGCGCCGCCGGCGACATGAGCCTGCGGACCTATTTCGCCAACTACCAGTTCCCCGTGGTCTTCACCCGCGCGGCCAATGTCTACGGCCCGGGCCAGCAGCTCTACCGCATCGTGCCGCGCACCATCGTCGCCGCGATGACCGGGCAGAAGCTGCGGCTCGACGGCGGCGGAAAGTCGGTCCGCGTCTTCATCCACATGACCGACGTGTCGGACGCGACGGTCAAGATCGGCCGCAGCGGCAAGCTTGGCGAGACCTATCACATCTCCGGCTACGAGCTGGTGTCGATCCGCACGCTGGTCGAGATGATCCTCGCCCGGCTGGGCAAGAACTTCGAGGATTGCGTCGAGATCGGCCCCGAGCGGCCCGGCAAGGACACCGCCTACACGCTCGACAGCTTCAAGCTGCGCACCGAGCTCGGCTGGCGCGACACGTTCTCGCTGGAGCAAGGCATCGACGACGTCATCGCCTGGGCGCGACGCTTCGAGGATGTCATGGCCAAGCTGCCGACCAAGTACGAACATAAACCCTGATCGAGACCCCTGCGCTTTCAAACGAAAGCGCGACTGGAGAGCACGATGAACGTGGCAGTCCGGAACACAGCGGCCAAGCCCGACGTGGCCGCCCTGAAGGCGCAGGCCGCGAAGCTGCGCGGCAAGATCATCGAGATGTCGCACAAGGCGCAGGCCGCGCATCTCGCCTCCTCGCTGTCCTGCGCCGATGCGATGACCGCCGCCTATTGGCACGTCCTGAACATCGACCCGAAGAACCCGACCGATCCGCTGCGCGACCGCTTCATCCTCTCGAAGGGCCACGCCGCCGCGGCGCTGTTCGCGACCTTGGCGATGAAGGGCTACTTCCCGATCGAGGAGCTCGAGACCTATTGCCAGGACGGCGGCCGGCTCGCCGAGCATCCGCCTGCGAACCTGCTGCCCGGCGTCGAGGCCGCCACCGGCTCGCTCGGCCACGGCCTGCCGCTCGGCTGCGGCATGGCGCTGGCGGGACGTATCAAGGGCGAGACCTACCGGGTGTTCGCGCTGCTGTCCGACGGCGAGAACAACGAGGGCTCGGTGTGGGAAGCGGCGATGTTCGCCGCCGCCCAGAAGCTGGAAAACGTCTGCGTCGTGGTCGACTACAACAAGTGGCAGGCCACCGCGCGCTCCAACGAGACCCTGATGCTGGCGCCGCTGCGCGACAAATGGGCCGCCTTCGGCTGGGACGCGCACGAGATCGACGGCCATGACGTCGGCGCGCTGGCGGAGGCCATGCAGAACATCCCGAACGGCTCCGGCAAGCCGGTGGCGCTGATCGCCCATACCGTCAAGGGCAAGGGCGTGTCGTTCATGGAGGACGACAACAACTGGCATTACCGCGCCCCCACCGCTGAGGAAGTCGTCAAGTCGTTCAAGGAGCTCGGCCTGTCATGAGAAATGCTTTCGCCGACGAGCTGACCAAGCTCGGCAATGAGGACAGCCGCGTCGTGATGCTCTCGGGCGACATCGGCAACCGCCTGTTCGACAAGTTCAAGGACAAGCACCCGAGCCGCTTCTTCAACTGCGGCGTGGCCGAAGCGAACATGATGGGCGTCGCGGCTGGCATGGCCATGAACGGCCTGCGCCCGGTCGCCTACACCATCACCCCGTTCGTGACGACGCGCTGCCTGGAGCAGATCCGCACCGACGTCTGCTATCACGAGGCGCCGGTGACGATCGTCGCGGTCGGCGCCGGCCTCGCCTATTCCGGCCTCGGTCCGACCCATCACGCCTGCGAGGACATCTCGTTCCTGCGCTCGATCCCGAACATGGTCGTGATCTGCCCGGGCGATGCCTTCGAGGTCCGCGGCGCCCTGCGCGCGGCAATGCAGCAGGACCGGCCGGTCTACATCCGCATGGGCAAGAAGGGTGAGCCGGTCGTTCACAAGGGCCCCATCGCTGACTTCAAGATCGGCAAGGCGATCACGGTCGAGGAAGGCTCCGACGTCTGCCTGCTCTCGACCGGCAACATGCTGCCCGAGGCGATCGAGGCCGGCCACAGACTGAAGGAAAAGGGCATCTCCGCCGAGGTCGTGAGCTTCCACACCGTGAAGCCGCTGGATGAGGACAAGCTCAAGCAGGCGTTCAGCCGCTTCAAGCTGGTTGCGACCATCGAGGAGCATTCGCTGATCGGCGGCTTCGGCGCTGCCGTGTCGGAATGGCTCGTCGATTCAGAGACATCGGCGAAGAAATTCCTACGCTTCGGCACCCCGGATGCCTTCTTCAAGAAATCCGGTGAACAGGAATATGCCCGCGAGGTGCTCGGCCTGACCGGCCACCAGATCGCGGACAAGATCATCCACGCCTTGAGCTGAGACATCACATGAAGACCCAAGCTGCCCTGCTGGTCCAGACCGGCCAACCGCTCGTGCTGGCCGATATCGAGACCCCCGCCCTCAAGCCGGGCCAGGTGCTGGTCGAGATCGCCTATTCCGGCGCCTGCGGCACGCAGGTGATGGAGTGGCGCGGCGACAAGGGCGAGGACAAATGGGTCCCGCATTGCCTGGGCCACGAGGGCACCGGCACGGTGATCGAAGCCGGCAGCGCCGTCACCAAGGTCAAGGTCGGCGACAAGGTCGTGCTGTCCTGGATCAAGGGCACGGGCATCGAGGCCGGCGGCGCCGTCTATGACTGGGATGGCAAGAAGGTCAATGCCGGCGGCGTCACCACCTTCCAGCGCCATTCGGTCGTCAGCGAGAACCGCCTGACCCTGCTGCCGCCGGATCTGCCGATGGACGTCGCGGTGCTGCTCGGCTGCGCCGCGCCGACCGGCATGGGCGCCGTCTACAACGTGCTGAAGGTGCAGCCGGGCGATGCGGTCGCCGTGTTCGGCACCGGCGGCATCGGCCTGAACGCGCTGATGGCCGCCGCCCTCGCCGGAGCGATGCCGGTGATCGGCATCGACCCCAACCCGACCCGCCGCGCGCTCGCCCAGATCTACGGCGCCACGCATGTGATCGACGCGGCTTCCGACGTGCTGGCCGAGATCAAGAAGATCGTGCCGCAGGGCGTTGATCTCGCGGTCGAATCCTCCGGCATTCCGGGCGTCATGGATCAGGCCGTCAACGCCACCCGCCAGCAGGGCGGCCGCGCGGTCGTGATCGGCAATGCCAAGCATGGCGCGGCGCTGACGCTGAATCCGGGCGTGTTCAACCAGGGTAAGAGCCTGCTCGGCACCTGGGGCGGCGACAGCGTGCCCGATCGCGATTACGGACGCTATGGGCGGCTGCTGAGCTCCGGCCGCTTCCCGGTGCGGGACCTCTTGTCGAAGCCCTACAGCCTCGCCCAGGCCGACCAGGCGCTGGCCGATCTCGCCGCCGGCAAGGTCGGCCGTCCGCTGATCGACATGTCCTTGCGTTAAGTCCAGGCCATTTAAGTCCAAGCCATGCGGATCGGGATCGACTTCGACAACACGATCGCCTGCTATGACGGCGTGTTTCATGCGGCAGCCCTCGAGCGCGGCCTGATCCCGGCCGATCTCGGCCGCGACAAGAACAGCGTCCGCGACCATCTCAACGGCAGCGGGCGCAAGGACGACTTCACCGAGCTGCAGGGCTATGTCTACGGCGCCCGCATGGACCTGGTGTCGCCCTACCCCGGCTTCGCCGCGTTTGTCACGGCGGCCCGCGCCGCCGGCCATGACCTGTTCATCGTCAGTCATAAGACGAAGCACCCCATTCTCGGGCCCAAGCACGACATGCATGCCGCCGCGCGCGGCTTCCTGACCGATCGCGGCCTGATGGGCGAAGCGCCCGGACAGATCGCGCCTGACCGGGTGTTCTTCGAGCTGACCAAGGACGAGAAGGTCGCCCGGGCCCATGCGCTGGCCTGCGAGCTGTTCGTCGACGACCTGCCGGAGATCCTGGCCATGACCGGCTTCCCCGAGGGCATGCGCAAGGTGCTGTTCGATCCGGAGAACCAGTTCGCGGCCAAGGCCGTGCCGTACGAGCGCCGAGTCTCCTGGGCCGAGATCGCGGCGGATGTCGTCCGTGACCCCCACTGACGCCGGCGCGGATCGTGATGCCGCCCTGCTGGCGCAGCGCCTCACCGCGCAGGCCGGCAGAGCGAGCCCGACGGCGCTGACCCGGCTCGCCGGCGGCCGCAACAACCAGGTCTTTCGCGTCGACACCGCAAACGGTCCGCTGGTCCTCAAGCGTTACTTCACCGACGCGCGCGACACCCGCGACCGGCTCGGCGCCGAGTGGAGCTTCATCAGCCATGCCTGGTCCCACGGCGTCCGCGTCGTGCCGGAGCCCTTGGCCTGCGACCGCGCCGAGCAGGCGGGCCTCTACAGCTTCGTCGCAGGGCGCAAGCTGACCGCGGCCGAGCTCGCACCTGTCCATGTCGATGCCGCGATCGACTTCGTGCTCGCGGTGAACGCCCCGCCCCGCCCCGCGCTGGCGCCGGGATCGGAAGCCTGCTTCTCCCTCGCCGAGCACCTCGCCACCGTCGAGCGCCGGGTGGCGCGACTGGCCACGCTCGATGCCGAGGTGCCGCATGTCGCCGACGCCCGGGCATTCGTGGCGGCGCGGCTGCAGCCGGCCTGGACCGAGGTGAAGGCAACCATTCTGCGCGGAGCGGCGGCCGAAGGGCTCGCCTTCGAGGCCGCCATCCCCGCCGATCAGGTCTGCCTGTCGCCCTCCGATTTCGGCTTCCACAACGCGCTGATCGACGACCAGGACAAGCTCACCTTCCTCGACTTCGAATATGCCGGGCGCGACGACCCGGCCAAGCTGGTCTCCGATTTCTTCTGCCAGCCTGAAGTGCCGGTGCCGCTGCCGGTGCACGAGCATTTCATCGACCGGCTGACGGACGGCCTCGGGCTCGACGCCGCCAGCGTGGCGCGCTGCCGGTTGCTGATCGACGCCTACCAGGTCAAATGGACCTGCATCATCCTGAACGACTTCTTGCCGCTCGGCGCCACGCGTCGCGCCTTCGCCGACACCGGCGCCTGGGCGCAGCGCTGCGCTGCGCAGCTCGCCAAGGCCGAGGCACAGCTCAGCCTGATCGGCGCCACATCCGATTAACCGACACTCACACGCCCGGAGATATTCATGGCCTATCGCGAGTTCGTCAGTCTCGTTCACAAATCGACCAAGCGCGACTATCTCGCGCGCGTCACCCAGCGCGACAAGGCCGATGTCGCGGAGATGGCGATCAAGTTCGACTACGACTACTGGGACGGCAGCCGCGAGACCGGCTATGGCGGCTACAAATATGACGGCCGCTGGCGCAAGGTCGCCGACGCCATGATCGAGACGTACGGCATCAAGCCGGGCATGCGCGTGCTCGACGTCGGCTCCGGCAAGGGTTTCATCCTGCACGATTTCCGCGAGGCCATCCCGGATCTCGAGGTCGCCGGCATCGACATCTCATCCTACGGCGTCGAGCACACGATGGAGAGCGTCAAGCAGTTCTGCCAGGTCGGCTCCGCCGCCAAGCTGCCCTACCCCGACAAGTATTTCGATCTCGTCATCTCGATCAACACGCTGCACAACCTCTACAACTACGATCTCGATGCGGCGCTCCGCGAGATGGAGCGCGTCAGCCGCGGCGCCAAATATCTCTGCGTCGAGGGCTACCGCAACGAGCGCGAGAAGGTGAACCTGATGTACTGGCAGCTCACCTGCCGCATCTTCCACACTCCCGAGGAATGGGCCTTCGAATTCAAGCGCTCCGGCTACACCGGCGACCACGAATTCATCTTCTTCGAATGAGTGTGAGCTGAGAGCGTCGACAGGCGCTCTCGCGACGCGTTGGCGTCCGAGCTATCCGTCGACGATCGCCCTCTCGAACGAGAGGGCGCGAGGAAGGCCGGGAGCCTGCCGCCCCCATGGCCCGCCTGCGAAAGAAAATGCAGGCGGCAGGTACCACAGGTTCGGCTGGGACATCCCGGCCTTCCCCGCGCGACTGGTTTTAACGGTGTCCTTCGTGCTCTCCCTGGGGATCGGCTTTCTTGCCCCCATTTGCGACAACGCGCCCTAGGCACGTTGCGCAGACCTCAGCGTCGAGAGGCCAGGACCACACGACTTCGCCGTCCGCGCCGGCCAGCGCTCGTCTGGCGCAGCCGTCACGTCCATCGCAGCCCACCTCCACGTATCGTGACGACGCGTACGTCCCTCTGCATGAGGCGGGATGACGAGAGAGAACCATATTTTCCGATAAAACGAAAGAAGAATATTTTTCCTGGCGGGACTGGACAGGGGTGATGCACCTGAAGATGCGGGCCAATTCGTCGTGTACGCGCACGCAGGACCAGTTCGGCCACCAGCGCCGCCTCGCCGGCCGACACCCACGCAAAGCGGGTGCAGAGCCCGCATGCCGCTTTTGCGATCTTTGCAAAATGTATCTATAAATTGGCGGCGAACATCGCGAGCGGCGGGGAACGGGGCTGTCATGACGAAGTCATTGAAGGTGGCGATTGCCGAAGGCCTGCCCCCCCAGACGCTGTTCAAGCTGCGCTCGATCAAGCGCGCGCTGATGGGGCAGCCGCCCCCGGAACGGCCGCAGGCCGCCGCTGTGGAGCAGCAGCCCGAACCCGCGCCTGAATCGGTCCCCGCACCGATCGTCGAAGCGCCGTCGGAGCCGCGGACGCGGCAGACCGAAGCCCTGGAACGGCTCGACGCCCACAAGATCAGCGCGCCGTACCTGTTCTTCGACGTCGACGACGTCCTGATCCTGCCCGCCAAGGAGATCGCGCGCACGCTGACCTTGAGCGTGATGTACATCAACAGCGCCGACGTCAAAGGCGACATCGCCGAATTCGGCACCATGGGCGGCTTCACCGCGCGCACCCTGGCGAACGCGATGGTGTTCGACCCGCGCTATCAGCCGAACCAGCCGCTGCGCAAGCTGCGCCTGTTCGACAGCTTCGAGGGCCTGCCGGAGATCACCGCGCAGGTCGACCTCGAGTCGCAGCACGTGAAATCGGGCACCTGGTCGAAGGGCGGCTGCCGGATTCTCAGCGCCGCGGATCTTCGGACCATGGTCGAGGCGATCATTCCGCCGAGCCGGGTCGAGATCTATGAGGGCTGGTTCGCCGACACGGTGAAGCTGCTCCCGGACGATACGCGCTTTGCGCTGATCCATTTCGACGGCGACCTGTATTCGTCGACCATGGACGCGCTGGTGCCGTGCTTCGAACGCGGCTTCATCTCGAAGGGCGCCGTGCTCTGCTTCGACGACTGGAACTGCAACGAGGCCGACCCCGAGGCCGGCGAGCGCAAGGCCTGGGCCGACCTCGTCAGCCGCTTCAAGATCGTCGCCAGCCATTCCGGCGACTACTCGATCCAGGGCACCAAGTTCATCATTCATTCCTATCTCGGAATGAAGCCGAGGGCCTGAGCAGCATGCGCTTCGCTTTCGTTGCGTCGCGGCCCCATGCGGTCAGAGGGTGAGTGCATGAATTGTCCCTACACCACGCTGCCCGCGAGCAGCTTCTGGCGCCAGGCCGTCGCCGAGCGCAGCCCATCCGATCTCGATCCGCATCTGACCGCGCGGCTCCGCTTCGGTCCAGATCAGCGCGTCGCCTCGGCTGGCAGCTGTTTCGCACAGCACATCTCGCGCGCCCTGAAGGAGCGCGGCTACAATTACTACGTCACCGAGCCGGCACCGCCGCATCTGACGCCCGAGCAGGAGGAGCGCTTCGGCTACGGCCTGTTCTCCGCGCGTTACGGCAACGTCTACAGCACCCTGCAACTGCTGCAACTGGTGCAGCGCGCCTTCGGCGCTTTCCGGCCAGCGGATCAGTTCTGGACCGACCGCGACGGCTGGGTGTTCGATCTGCTGCGCCCCCGCATCACGCCGCGCGGCTACGTCTCGATGGTCGAGGCCGAGGCCGATCTGAAGCGGCATTTGCAGGCGGTCCGGAAGCTCATCGAAACCACCGACGTCTTCATCTTCACGCTTGGCCTCACCGAGTGCTGGGTCTCGAAGCTGGACGGCACGGTGTATCCGACCTGTCCGGGCTGCGGCAGCGCCGGCGACTTCGACGACGCCAAATACGCGTTCCACAATCTCTCTGTCATCGAGACCACCGGCTATCTTGCCGAGGCGATCAACCTGATGTCGGCCGCCAATCCGCGCCTGCAGATCATCCTGACGGTTTCGCCGGTCCCGCTCGCGGCCACCATGGAGCCGCGCCACGTGTTGCAGGCCACGACCTATTCCAAGAGCGTGCTGCGCGTCGCCGCGGAGGAGATGGTCCGGCGCTACGACAACGTGCATTACTACGCGTCCTACGAGATCATCACCAATCCGAAGAACGCGGGGAGGTATTTCGCCGACGATGCGCGCTCGGTCACGGCCGACGGCGTCGCGCGCGCGATGAAGCTGTTCTTCGCGCAGTTCACCGCAGAGGACGCCGGCTCAGAGGTGCGATCCGCCGGCGACGGCACAGCGAGGCGGCCGACTGCTCCGGCCGCGGCGCCGCAAATCATCTGCGACGAGGACGAGTTCTACCGCGCACTGGCCGCGCGCCGGAGCAACTGAGGACGAGCGGCAGCCGAGGCTGTGATGTAAGGGGACGTATCAGCGTGGACACCGAACTCGAGACGGTTCTGCCGGTCTATATCGTCGGAGACAGCCATTCGCTGCCGTACCGGAACATGGTGTTCCGGGAACGATGGACCGGCGCCTGGGTGATGGCCCGCACCAAGTACATCCCCGGCGCCACGGCGCGGGAGTTCTACGATCCGGCCACCGGCGAGTTTCATCCCGACTTCATCGCCTTCCTCGAATACGAAGGCCTGGTGCGCAATGGCCGCGCGACGCACCTGTCGATGGACGAGACCGACTTCGCCATTGCCAAGGCGGTCGGCCAGGCCGTGCGGCCGCCGCTGATCATGATCACCGTCGGCGAGATCGACGTTCGCGGTCCGCTCCTGCAACTGCTCAAGGACACCTACGACTTCGTTCCGCCGTTCGCGACGACGTTGCCGCTGCTCGACAAGCCGCTGGTGCCTTGGGATCTCATCGACGAAGCGATCGAGGCGCGGCTCGGACCGTTCGTCGCCGGGCTCGATCAACTGGCCAAGGCCGGCTTCAAGCGCGTCTACGTCCAGAGCGTGGTTCCTCCAACCCGGCAGGAGGCGCGCATCCGCGAGCTGCAGAGCTACGATTGCCCGGTGTCGGTGCGCACCAAGCTGGTCCAGGCGTTCAACTGGAAGCTGGCGCAGAAGGTGCGCTCGGTGAACCTGTTCATGGTCGACCGCTGGTCAGACCTGACGGACGGCGATCTGTTGCGTCCGGAGTTCGATTTCGACGGGGTGCATCTGCCGCCCAAGGGCGCCCGCCTCCTGCTGGAGTCGCTGATCGATCACGCGATCGACAGCCGCGGCCTCGTGGCCAATCATCCGCGTTACGAACTGTATTATCGAATGGCGTGCGGGCTGGATCCGTTCCAGCCCACCAAGCCGAACGCAGCATGAGGACAGCATGGCCTTGGGACCGATGATCAGCACTGCCAAGCAGCGGCTCAAGGGCGGCGTCAACCAGGCGCTCAGCGCTCTCGGCTACCGCCTGGTCCGGGCCGACACGTTCGACCGCCTGAACGGGCATCTCAGTCCTGACGCAGCCCCAGCAGACAAGAACGGCACGGCGCAGCCGCGCCGGCTGACGCTCGTGCCGGCCGCGAACAGCGCTCCACCGCTGTGCACGGCCCATGCGCCGAAGTTCGATCCGCACAAGACGCCGAGCCAGCTCGCCGACAAGATCGTCGCCTTCCAGCAGAACGGCGTCACGGTGATCGGCACGAATCCGGAAAAGGCGGCCATGTTCCGGGAAACCGAGAGCTTCGACCGCGACGTCAGCAATCGCCACTCGGCGTGGGACTGGGCCGGCAACAGTGTCGCTTCCTACACGCAGGATCTGCAGACCGGGATGCCGTCGGCCGCCCTCGTCGACTATCTGCATCAGCTGTTCAGCGGCGGCGATTTCGACTCGTTCTTCCGCGGCGTGCTCGGCTGTCCTGCCAAGGTCGCCAACGTCCGGCTGGTGCGCTCGAAGCCGCATGTGACCGAGGGCGTCGGCCCCCAGGAATGGCACAGCGACCACTGTCCCGCCGGCGTCATTCGCGGCGTGCTCTATCTCTGCGATGTCGACGAGCAGACCGGTCCGTTCCAGTATCGCGACGCCAATTACCGGGAGCACACGGTTCTGGGCAAGACCGGCGATCTGCTGGTGTTCGATGCAACCCGCCTCATGCATCGCGGCAGCCCGCCGTCGCACAAGACGCGCTCCGCGATCGATCTGGTCTTCATGCCGCGCATGCCCGACGAGGAGATGACGATCATGGTCGCCGGCATGAACCACTGGCCGGCGGACCCGTTCTTCGTCAAGCCGCCGAAGGAGCGGCCCGCGGACGTCCACGACGCGCTGGCCGATGGACGCCGCGCTGCCAACCTCTATTGACGCATGGCCGCCCGCTTGCACCAGGGATGGAGGACGGCTAAGCCAGGAGGCAGCAGGTGGGCTTGCGCGCGACGGCGCGCTCACCGCCGATGTCGACCTCTGGATGGCCATGCGCGGGATCGCTCGGAGATTTCGGATGTTCATCCCGTTGCGGCCGGTGCATGCGGAGACGCCGCCGTCACCGAGCGCGCAATCCCGTCCCGGCATGACGCCGCTTGCCTGGCGTTGCCAGGCGAACACCTCTCTTCTCTTCGGCGCAGCGCCATGTCTGCGCCATCCCTCAAGGTCGTTTTGCGGTCATCGAACAGCGCCGCGTTGGAGATTTGAATGCTGCAACCGTTGAAGAATGCGCTCGCCACCTCGCTGCCGCCGGACGTGCTGTACTGGATGCGCTCGGTCAAACGAGCGATCCTGTTCCAGCCGCCGCTGCCCTGGCCCTATGGAAACGGCAGCAGCATCGCCAGCGTGCAGGACAGGCTTCCGGCCGTGGCGATGGCAGCCCCGTCCGTCGACACGGTCGATGACGGACGCATCATCCAGGACATCGCGCTGGAGAAATACAGCGCGCGGCAGCTTCCCTCGCCCGGCGCCTATTACAGCTATGCCGACGTGCTGATCCTGCCGGCACAGGAGATCGCCAAGACGCTCACGCTGTGCGTCCAGTACATCAACAGCGCCCATGTGAACGGCGACATCGCCGAATTCGGCACGATGGGCGGCTTCAGCGCCCGCGCGATCGCCACCTCGATGGTGTTCGACCTGCAGCGCCAGCCGCTCGGCAAGAGCGCGTCCGGGGAAAACCCGTTCCGTATCCTGCGCCTGTTCGACAGCTTCGAGGGCCTTCCCGAGATCACCTCGCCGGTCGACCAGGGCGCGCCGCACGTCATCTCCGGCGCGTGGGCCAAGGGCGGCTGCAAGGTGCTGGCCGCGCCACAGCTGAGCGCGCTGATCGGCAAGATCATTCCGCCGCACCGCTTTCAACTCTACGAAGGCTGGTTCGCCGACACCGTGAAGACGCTGCCGCCCGAGACGCGGTTCGCGATGATCCATTTCGACGGCGACCTCTACCAGTCGACCATGGATGCGCTCGTCCCGCTGTTCGAGCGCGGCATGATCTCGACCGGCGCCGTCATCTGCTTCGACGACTGGAATGCCAATCGCGCCATTCCGACCACGGGCGAACGGCAGGCCTGGAAGGAGCTGGTCGAGATGTTCGCGATCGAGGCGTCCAACGGCGGCGACTATTCGGTCGGCGGCACCCGTTTCATCATCCACGCCTATCGCGGCATCCCAGCCGATCCGGTTTGATCCTGCTTACCGCGGCGGCTGCCGGGCAGGCCCCAGGAGGTCGTCGATGGCGTGGCGCGCCAAGAAGATCGAGGCGGGCACCGTGAGGTGCCCGGGATCGAACGCCGTCAGTTGCGAGCCGCCGGGGCCGATGCGGCTGAGACAGCCTTCGTCGTTGCAGAACACGTCGCGGACGGAGATGAAATCGATGCCGAGCTGACGGGTCAGCTCGCGAAACAGCGCGTCGCGGCCGCTCGTCCATTCGTCATTGGAGCGGAACAGGGTCCGCTCCGGCAACACGGTTCCGGTCTGCCGGTAGTAGTCGAGCACGTTGTGCGACAGGCCGACGCCCTGCCAGCTCGGCGGCGGTCCCATCAGCACGATCTTGGCAATGCCGTTGGCCCTGAGCTGCGCGACCGTGCGCGGCAGATCCTCGCGCAGCACGGACTCGGCGTGGCCCCAGGTCGCGTCGAGGATGACGACGTCGGGCCGGAGACGGCCGATCCGCAGCACGACGTCGTCGTTGATGCTCTTGCAGAACGGGCGGGCCTCCAAGGTATAGCCGATCAGCGGCGGACAGGCGGAGGCCGTATATTGCGCGACGTCATAGCCGCGCTCTGTCGAGAGATGCAGCATCCCCGGATACAGCGCCGCGCCGTAGGAATCGCCCCAGATCAGCAGCAGCGGCCGGCGCCCCTGCCCAGCGCAGTCGGCGCCGAACGCGGAGGCCGGCTGCAGCAGCAGCAGGCAGCGGCCACGGCGCCAGTGCGAGGAGGTCTCGGAGCCCGAGAGCATGAAGCCCCTGATCTCCGGCGCGAACCGGACCGGCAGGCCGCGCGTGCTTGTCGCCGCGACACCGATCGGGACCAGGGCTGCCATCGCCGCCAGCAACGGCCCCACCCGCCACGCGACGGGCGCGGCTCCGAACCTGATCGGCAGCTCGATGAAGCGATAGGTGAGGAAGGCCAGCGCGGTGCTCAGCCCGAGCACCGCGAGCAGGATCCACGCCGGAACCGCTCCGCCGAACTGCAGCTTGGTGAAGGCGATGAGCGGGAAGTGCCAGAGATAGAGCGGGTAGCTGATCAGGCCGACGAACACCAGCGCGGGCCACGCCAACGCCCGCTGAACCGGCGTGCCGCCGGCCGCAATCAGGGCCATGGTCGCCAGCACCGGCACGGTGGTGCGAATGCCGGGCCATGGCGAGGTGGCGCTGAACGCGAAGAAGGCGACGGCGAGTCCCGCCACGCCGACAGCCGCGAGGATGTTGCTGGTGGCCGGACCGATCGGGCGATCGCCCCGCCGGCGCAGCCACACCGCCAGGAGCGAGCCTGCCAGCAGCTCCCAGCCGCGCGTGGTCGGCGAATAGAATGCCCACGCCGCCTCCCTTGCGGGGGTCGACAGACAGACCGCGAGGGATCCGAGCCCGAGCGCGGCCACGATGGCCGCCTTCCGCGACGGCCATCGGGCGATCAGCACGAACATTGCGGGCCAGACGATGTAGTACTGCTCCTCGATGCCGAGCGACCACAGGTGCAGCAGCGGGAGGCGCTCCGCGCCCGGATCGAAATAGCCCACGATCTGCTCGTGCAGCATGAAGTTCTCGATGAAGGCGGCGGCGCCCTTGATGTTGGATCCGAGCGCTTCCATCTCGGCGACCGGGAAGACGAACCAGGCGATCGCGAACGTCGCCAGCACGACGGTGATGAGAGCCGGGAAGATCCGGAGGATGCGACGGGCGTAGAAGGTCACGAAGCTGAAGCTCTTGTCCGCGCACTGCCGATCGATGATGCCCGTGATCAGATAGCCCGAGATGACGAAGAACACGTCGACGCCCGCGAAACCGCCGGGCAGCAGCCGCGGGAAGGCGTGAAAGACGAGCACGGCGATGACGGCGACCGCGCGCAGGCCGTCGATGTCGGGACGATAGAGCAGCGCGTGCGCCCGGCTGATCGGCCGCTCGTGGCGATCCGCTGCGGCCGCAGGGTCAAGGCTTTCGATGATCGCCATTCTCACGCATTCCCTGAAACGCTCGCGTCCTTTCCAGAGCGCCAACGAGGTCGCGGGTGAAATCGGCCGCGCCCCTGGCGTCGAGATGACCCCCGCCATCCCAGCTCGAATAGTCGGTCCGCGCCGGCGTCGCCGTCTCGACGCCGATGGCATCCGCAATCTCACGAACCTGGGTCAGGCAGCCGTGAAAATTCGGAACGAAGGTCAGAACCACGGGCGCGCCGAGCGACTGCACGAAGTCACGCGCATTGGCGATCACCTCGGGGGTGGTGTGACAGTCGGGATCGCGCGTCATCTTCACGCCCGGATTGCCGTCGGCGAGAAAGCGCGGAAACGTGCTCATGTCGGCCGCGCCGGTGCGGTCATCGCGATCGAAGCGCGGCAGCGGTCCGGATCGCGGGCCGGTGATCGCCTGGCGCCATGGCCGGGTCACGTCCTCGAAGCGCCAGCGCAGATTGCGCCGGATGATCTCGTAGGTCGCGCCGTAGCGGCTGAGCTTCGTGCTCGGGATCGGACGGACGTCGGCGCCGAACGCACGGGTCAAATTGCGGTGGAAGAAGTTGCCGCCGCCGCCGCCATCGTCGGCGTTCAAGATCCACAGGCGCGGATGGAGGTGATACTTCAGCGCGATCTGCCGCGCGAACTCGCCGCTGGCAACGCCGACGAACGCCATGTTGTAGAACTTCAGGCCGTAGGGCTGCTCGAGGCGCTCGCGCATGACGCTCTCGTCGAGCGCAAACGACACCAGGGATGAACCGAGGATGATGACGTTGGCTTGGCGGGCATTGTCGATCGACCGGCCGATGCCATGGTAGAACAGGTCCTGGTCCTGGATCTCGGTGACGCTGTCGCCGCCGAAATTGCGGTACCATGACCGATCACCGGCCCTGCTGATCGCGCTGAAATGGTCGCCGCCCTGCGCTGCCAGCCAGAGACCGAGGGCGCCCAGCATCGCCGCCACCAGTCCAAGCACGCTGGCGATATAGCGGCGCCCTGCCCGGCCGACGCCGTCCCCGGCCTCATGCCCGGCCCAACCGGTCTGCTCTGTCCGACGATCCATGGCGACCACGGGCGAACGACGCGACTATTTGTCGAAGCCAGGCAACACCTCAAGCGCCTGTCTGGCAATGAAGAGGGAGCCGGGATAGGTCAAATGGCCGCTGTCATACGCGGTCAGGTCCGATCCGTCCGCGCCGATCCGGGCCAGACAGCCGTCGTCGTTGCACATCATGCGGCGTGCCGAGATGTACTGGATGCCGACACGCTGCGCCTGCGCCTGGAGGAACTCATCGAGCGCCCGCGTCCAATTGTCGTTGGAACGGAATTTGGTGCGCGCCGGCAGCAGCGAATGCGTGCGGAAATAATAATCGAGGATGTTCGCCGGCAGGCTTTCGCCAAGCCAGGTCGCCGGCGGCCCGAGCAGGACGATTCTCGGGACATTGAGCTCCTTCAATGCCGCGACCGTTCTGTCCAGCCCATTACGCAGGTCGTCCGCACCATAGCTCCAGGTCGAATAGAACAGGACCAGATCCGGCTTCAGCTCGGCGACTTTCTGGATGACGAAGTCGTTCGCGCCCTTGCAGAACCGCCGTTCCGGATGGACGAAACCGAGCAGCGGCGGGCAGGCCGAGGCGGTGTATTCCGCGACCTCGAATCCCCGCTCAGCGCCGAAATGAGCAAGTCCCGGATAGAGCGAGGCCGCATAGGAGTCGCCCCAGACCAGGATGAGGGGATGGCGGCCGGTGCCGGCGCATTCTGGTGAGAATTCGGACGCGCTCTGATCCGGCTTCAGCAGGCATTTGTCGGACCGCCAGAAGCGGGCCGTCTCGCTCCCGTCCAGCATGAAGCCGCGAAGCTCGGCGGGAATGCGCGCCGGCATGCCATTGGTGCGGTCGGCCACCACGCCGACGATGCCGAGCGCGACCATGCCGCCGACGAGTCCGCCGACCTTGAGCGGCACCAGGCGCCGGCCGAAGCGGATCGGCCGCTCGATGAAGCGGTAGGTGGCCCAGGCAAGCACCATGCTGGCCACGATGATCGCGAGCATGACCCACACCGGCACCGCATCGATGAACTGGATGCGCGCATAGGCCATCAGCGGGTAGTGCCAGAGATAGAGCGGATAGCTGATCAGGCCGACGAAGACGGCCGGTGTCGACGACAGCACATAACGATGCACCAGCGTGCCGCTGGTCGCGATCAGGGCGGCCGCGCCCAGCACCGGCAGCAACGTGTGAACGCCCGGATGCGGCGTGAGCCGACCGTAGCGCCAGAAGGCGAACACGATCGCGAGCATCGCGGCCAGCGCGACGAGCTCGCGGACGAGCGGGACATCGATCAGCGGCCGCGGACCGGCCTCGGCACTGCGCCCATTGACCCAGAGCGCCAGTCCCGAGCCGACCAGCAATTCCCATGCCCGTGTCACCGGCAGATAGAACGCATACTCCGGCGCGCGCGGCTGCACGATGAGGCAGGCAACGAACGACGCCGCCGCCAGCGCGACCGTGATCGCGAGGCTCCTGCGCCGCCATGAGCCGATCAGCATCAGCAGCAGCGGCCAGACGATGTAGTATTGCTCCTCGATCGCCAGCGACCACAGATGCAGCAGCGGCTTCTTGTCGGCGGCGAGGTCGAAATAGCCGACCTGCCCGAGCAGGACGAAGTTCTGGATGAAGACCGCACCGCCGGCGATGTTGGTGCCGAGCGATTTCAGCTCGCGCGGCGGCAGGAAGAACCAGGCGATCAGGAAGGTGACCAGCACCACCGTGATCAGCGCCGGAAAGATGCGGCGGATCCGGCGGGCGTAGAAATCGGCGATGCTGAACCTGTTCGACAGCATCTGCTTGTGGATGATCCCGGTGATCAGATAACCGGAAATGACGAAGAAGATGTCGACGCCGTAGAAGCCGCCGGGGACGGCCGCGGGAAACGCGTGGTAGAAGAGAACCGGCAGCACGGCGACGGCGCGCAGGCCGTCGATGTCGGCACGGTAGCCGAGCGGCGTGGCGCGGGCTTCTTCCAGGGACATGTTCGGTTGGGCGAAGTTCATCGGACCGTTTCGTTTCAGGAGCGATCGAGCAGAGACGCCGCATATTTGTCCAGGAAATAGCGGGACGGCCGTGAATTGCCGAAGAATCCCTGGATGTTCACACATTTTTCCCAGGCATCGTCGACCGGGGGAATGACGGGCGCCCCGGACGACAGATCCAGCACCTCCCGGGTGGTCTCCAGGATCTCGTCGGCGGAGCTCTCGCCGACCGTGAGGCCGGCGGCCTTGACGGTCTCATAGGTCGGGAACGTCCAGCGCCACGTCTCGGAGGTGACGTCGCTCAACGACAGCATGCGCCCCTCGCGCGTATGAACGGGCTTGAGCGAGAAGCGCGTATCCTTCGACCATAACAGGCCGACGGAGCTCAGGGCGTTGACCATGGCGGTCGGGATGCCGAAGCTGGTGGCGACATAGGCGAAGCCCGAGGTCGTGCCGATGAACATGCGCGCGCGGCGCATCAGGTGGATGTCCATCTCCGCCACCTGATCCTCGCTTCGCGCGTAGTCGATCACGCGCGGCATGTCCGGCAGCGGCGGCGCCTTGCGTCCGCCCATGCGGATCACCCAGCCGCCCTGCTGGGTGACGTAACGAACGGTGTCGAGATAGTTGCCGATCGTGGCACTGCGGATCGACTCGCCCGTGCCGAGAGTCTCGCCGCGCGCCTCGGCGTCGCGCATGTGCAGGCAGACGAACCAATCGCCGGGCGCAAGCCCCCATTTCCGGCGCAGCGACTGGTACAGCAGCTCGGTCCTGTCGTCCGCCTGAATGCGCGCGTCATAGATGTCGCGCAACGGGAAGCCCCTGCCTTCGCGCTCCCACTGCTGAAGTGCCATCGCGCCGGCATCGTTCCAATACATCGTCCGGCCGTCCTCGAACTGGAAGGCCTGATGCGAGTCTCCGAGGAAAGGCGTCAGGCTGGCAAGCTCGTGCCAGACGCCGGCGCTGACGTTCTCGCCCAGGGTGAGTGTCGGACAGATGTCCGAGAACAGCGACAGGAACGGCTTGTTGGCGATCCGATCCTTGTAGGCGAGCAGGACCGGCTGTCCCTTCCACCAGCCCATGCTCCGCATCATCAGGTGCACGTTCAGATGACCATTGTGACCGATCAGCGCGCTCCAATCGGGTGACAGCAATCTGACATCGCCGAGCTCGACACCGACCCCGTCGAGCACGCGCTTCAGCTCGGCGGACGGCCTCGGAAGCTGACGGCGAAGGCGACGCTGCGTGTCCAGACCGCGGCTGTACACGACAGGGACCTTGTCTCCTTCCCCGTTGTGGTAAGTCCTGAGCAGGAGTTCGCGATAGGCATAGAACAGGTAGATGTCGAGACAGACCGTGCGATCAGGCAGATAGCTTGGAAGGCTTTCCCAGTACTGCCCGGACTCGTCCAGCTTACGAAGGACGCCCGTCGAATCGACGAGACCGAGTTCCTGCATCAGGCGAACGATCACCTCGCGGTCGCGGAAGAAATAAGGAATGAATTGCTCGGCCGAAACGTCCCTCGGCACGTGATCGAACTCGACGCGCCCGCGAAAAGCCCGTTCCTCATATTGAAAGTTGCGATGCTCCAACATCATCCGGACGAAGGTCCGCATCGCCGGCGACCCCTCGGCAACATGCTGCCAGTCAAGAAAATGGATCTGCGTCAGCATATCCATCGAGTAGCCGTCACCGACGACGCCCGTTCCTTGCAAGGCGAGCTCGGCGATCGGGCGCTCCCCGTCCCACCTCAACCGGCGAAACAGCGGCAGCGCTTCCTTCCGGTACCCCGCGAGTAGAAGATAAAATGCAACCTCGCTCGGGTAGCGCTGCCAAACGGAGCTGTTGAAGATCCAGGGCAAGTGCCTGCCCAGGAAGGGACCGCAGAAAAAGACGAAGTGGCGGTCCAGGCCCGGGTGCTGGAAGAAATGGCGGAATTGTACCGTCAGCAAGAATCTCGCCCTGAAGGGCAGCACCGTGAATGCCAGATTGCGCAGAAAATGCCGGCCCGGGAGCCGCGCGAGAAGGCGCAACAAAGGATAATATCGGCCGAATGTACGTTCCGCGCGAGTCAGGTCGCGGACCGGAGCGCTGCCGACGGGCCCGCCCTCGGTCGAAATGGTGTCGAGCGGCAAACGGCACCTCCGGCGCAACCTCGGAAACAGCCCGCAACGATTACTGTGAAGGCCCGACCCGATCAACCCGAATCGGGCGGAACAGGCCGGCACGCCCTGGTTCAATCGAGCGAAGCACTGCCGCCGGACTTGCCGACACCCCAGGAGCCCTGCCCCGCTCTCGCGAGCCCAACAGCCGCCTGGACGCCCCGTCCGAGAGCTGCCTGCCATCCCTGAGGGCAGCGGTCCGTTCAAGTCTCCTCCCCCTGACAGGCCGCGAACGCTTGGACTGGCGGCCGACCGACTCGCGCTCTATGCTCCTGCCACGCCTGGGCGCAATCCCTGTCTGGTCTGGAACGCTGGCAGGCCCGTTTCAATGCCGGACAGTCGGGCCGCAGAAGTGCTGCGCCGGTGAAATCTTCGATATCGTCATGGGGCCTTGGAAATGCTCTTCGAGTCCGTCCACTCAAATCCAGCCGGGCATTCCGCGCCACGTCAACGCAGTCTGGTACAATCGTTGAAGTCGAACCTCGCCGGCCGCGCCGCGAGGGCGATCGGCTGGTTTCTGAATGCAGCCGGGCAGGAACGGGCGGAATCGTTGAAAGACCTGATCTTCGCCCTGTTGACCTTCAGACAGGCCTTCATGGTGGCGCTCGTCTTTCACCGCTATGCACATCGGAACGAGTTTGACCGGCAATTTCGCTATTTCTGCGGTCCCGACATCGAAAAGGAGATGCAATGGGTGCTGACCCGCGGCCACTCGGGTCAGTACTGCAACGAGCTGATCCTG
The DNA here is from genome assembly GCF_032377435.1 of Bradyrhizobium sp. SZCCHNS3002. Classification (NCBI taxonomy): domain Bacteria; kingdom Pseudomonadati; phylum Pseudomonadota; class Alphaproteobacteria; order Hyphomicrobiales; family Nitrobacteraceae; genus Bradyrhizobium; species Bradyrhizobium sp. SZCCHNS3002. The sequence continues at coordinate 14,599 of NZ_JAUHHY010000021.1, read as the reverse complement.
TTCCTTCTCATGTGCGAGAAGGAGAAGCGCGTTCTGGAGCTGTTTCCCAAAATCGACTGGGAGCGGGTCGATGACGAGTTCATGGAGGCGCTCGGCAAGCTGACGAAAAAGCTGACGTCCGGCTACTTCATGGAGCTGCTGGCGCAGGCCCACACCATCAATTGGACCGCGCTTCGTCCGCAGGACCTGCGCCGGTTTGCCGAGCTGATCAAGATCATGCTGGAGCACCGGAACTTCCGCTTCGAGCAGACGTCCTTCGAAGGACGGCAATACGATGCGCGCAGGGATGGCGAACCCGAGCTGTTCGAAGCACCGCTCGACCGCTACGTTCCCGACTTCTTCTGCGACAAGGAGCTGATCGAGACCCTCGTCACTCAGCTCGGTCTCCCGCGGCACGACGATATCCTCGTCGCACGCGAGGAGCGCGGCCAATACTGGGAGCGCTTCCCCGCCGACCATCCGCAGCGCAAGGTGCTGTCGGAGATCAACCTGTTCTACGCCTATCGCCACCTCCTGCTGACGACATATCACAGCGGCGAGGGCTTCCATGTCCCGCAGGTCTACACCAAGCTGACGGAGACACAGAAGCGGTTGCGCCGTCATCTTCCCGCGCCCAGCGCCGAGCTCAAGGCCCTTCTCAAGAAGCTCGACACGGATCTGTCGGACGTCAGGCTGCTTTCTCCGGACTGGAGCGCGTTGATCGGCCATAACGGCCATCTCAACGTTCATCTGATGATGCGCGAAATGGGGTGGTGGCAGGGCCAGCCGGTGCTGCTGGCCTACAAGGACCGGATCGCCAACAAGCCGTTCCTGTCGCTGTTCTCCGAGATCTGTCCGACGCTCACCCTGGGGGAGAACGTCACCGCCGGAGTCTGGCACGAACTCGCCAGCCTCACCCCGTTCATTGGCGACTCCCACCAGGCCTTCCGCTTCGAGGACGGACGTGCGGTGTACTGGAACGATGCGGGCTCACTCGCGCTCAAGCAGTGGGAAAGCCGGCAGCGAAGCTTTCCGCTCCGCGACATCTACGACCGCCGCCTGCTTGCCGACAACCGCGTCGAGCAGACGTACCAGGACTACCGGCGCAGGTGGGGGATGGCGGACGGCGACTGGTTCGTCTGCCTGCACGTGCGGGATGCCCAGACCCGGAATGATACCGAAGGCGTCGGCGAATCCATCCGCAACGCGTCGCTCGCGAGCTATCTCGATGCGGTCCGCCACATCACCGAATGCGGCGGATGGGTTGTCCGGATGGGCGGTCGCAAGGTGCCGCCGTTCCCGCAAATGGAACGCGTGGTGGACTACGCCCGCAGCGACGATGCATTTCCGGAGATGGACATTCACTTGATGCGCCGTGCGCGCATGTTCATCGGCACGACCTCCGGCTTCGCCTATGTGGCAAGCAGCTTCGGCATCCCGACTGCGATGGTAAATGCATTGAGTTCGATCGGCCTGCTGTGGTCGACGGACACCCGCTTTGCGCTCAAGCCGGTGCACAGGGCGGACGGCCAGATGCTTTCGCTGAGCGAATGGACCTCGGAGGAGTATCGCTGGGCTTACCCGACCCATGAATCCATGGCGCGTGCCAAACTCGTCGTGAGCGAGAGCAGCTCGGACGAAATCCTGGAAACCGTGCGCGAGGTGCTCGAAATCTCCGATCCCCGGCGGAAAGGACCCGCCCCCGGCGTGGACGGCAAATGGGAGCGTCACGTCCAGGTGCCGGGCTTCTTCGGCAGTTCGCGGCCGAGCAAATATTTCCTCGAGAAATACGCTCAAGACCTGCTGAGAGAACCGTGAGGACAGCGCGATGCATCAAGCGATGCCGCCCGGACTAGGCGCGCACCTGACGACGCAGGCCGCGAACAGTTGGGCCGCGCTGCCGGACTAACGTTGTCGCGCCACAGCGACCTCGGGAAGGCTCCTCGCCGCCGGGGCCGCTCCAGGCACCAGGAATGCGCTTTCGTACTTCGCGAGATAGTGGGCACTGATCGTGCCGCCGCCGTAATAGTGAGGCAGCACAAGCTGCTCCCTCCAGAGCGACAGGAGTTGCTGCGAGGCGGTGTTGGCCGCACGTCCGCAAGCGAGATCGACGACCTCTTCGACGACCGCGAGAATTTCGTCTGACGTGTTGTTCGACGGCTGCGCTCCGTTGCGGCTGAGAACGCAGGCGTCGAACAGGCGCCAGCGCCAGGGGGACGAGGTGAGCTGCGTCTGGGTCAGCATCCTGCCGTCGGCGAGACGCACCGGCTTCAGCGCAAACCGGACAGCGCTGTTCCACAATTGCGGATCCGTGGTGATGCAGTTCACGAGAGCGCACGGAATGCCGAAGCTGATCGCGACATTCGTCAACCCTGACGTCGTGCCGATGAAGGCTCTGGCATTCCGGATGAGGCAGATATCCATCAGTTCGGATCTGAACTTGCTCTGCGCATAATCGATTGCACGGTCGAGCGGTGGAAGTCCGGGTGAATTCGGGCCACCGAGCTTGATCACCCAGCCTCCCCTGCGGGTGATCGCGTCGATGGCATCGAGGTAGGTCTCGATCGGCGCATTGCGATGGGTCTGGCCGGTCCCGTCGACCTCGGAATAGTGAGAACCGTCGCGGGTGTGCAGGCACACGTACCAGTCGTCCGGCTTCATGCCCCAGGATTCGCGCATCCGCCGATAGTCGTCCTGCACCTTCGGCGCCGCCTCGTAGATCCGGTCATACTGGTCGCGCAAGGGATGCCCGCGGCCATCCCGCTCCCACTGCAGCATGGCAAGCGCCCCGGCTTCCTGCCACGGCACGACGTCACCGTTCGGCAGCCGAAACACATTGAAGTTCATGCCGTACCAGCGCTGCAGCGACAGCAGCTCTTCGCCGAGCGCGTGAGAGACGGTCTCGCCGATCACGACGATATCGGCGAACCTTTCGAACAGCCGAAGAAACGCCTTGTTGGCCACGCAATTCGGTCGGACGACGATCAGCGGTCTTCCCGACCACCACCCCAGGTCGCGCATTCGGAACAGGATGTCCAGCATGCCGAGGTGACCAATCTGGGTCGTCCATTCCTCGGGAAGGACCCGCAATTGCTCCAGGGGAATTCCCAACCTGCGCAACAGGTGGCTGGCCTCCGCCGATATGGCCGGCGCCGCCCTGCCGAGCAGCTCCGACTGCGCCGCGAGCGCTCTCGTGAACAGACCGATGCCGATGTCGCCAGAGCCGACATGAGTCACGCGCTGGCCGGTGAAGTTGCAGAGATCGAACAGCCTGCCCGCGGCGCCGCAGGCGAAATCAAGAGGGTTGGGATGATAGTTCCGCGCCGGCCGCGACGCCATGTTCTGGTGAGGACGCATGTAGTCGGGAATACCACGGCATGCCTCCGACATGCATTCGACCGCGCGGGCCTCGTTGCCGACCATGATCTCGAGCATGCTCTTGAGAAAGGTGAGATGTATCTCCGATTCCGACCTTGCCCTCAGATCCAGCTGCGAGGCCAGCCGATAGGCCTTGTCGAACTCCCCGAGCTCGAAGAGCGCGCGAACCATCATGTGCGCCAGTTCCGGCGAGCGGGCTGCGAGCTGATGCTGGAGGACCAGATCATAGGCTTCCCAATCGGCCCCGATCCGAAGCAGCAGTTCCGCTGACAGCATCGGAAAGCTCCGTCTGAGCAATCCCGAAAACCGCAGGTCAGGGTCCTTCGCCAGCAGAGACGCGCAGTGGGCCTGATAGGCCCTTTGCAGCAGGCGGCGGTCGCGAAGTTCTCCGATCTCGAAGAAGGCGAGGATCAGGAACGCCAGCCGCGGCGGCAGCAGGCTCAGCAGCCTGGCAGTGCCGACAATCAGGATGCGCGCCCATCGCTGCGGCGCCAGCAGAGACCGCTCTCTCCAACGCGCCGTTTCGGCCGGCAGAGTCTCCAGTGCGTCGAACAGCTCAAGGAGTCCGCGTCTGCGCACAGGGCTCTGCAGAACTAGCGGCTCCTTGAAGCGCTGCATCGGCTACCCCAACTCCATCTCCGGCTCACGGCCAGCCCCCGTTCTCGAACATCCAGACCGCCCTGCGGCAGACCAGGAGAAGGCTATGCCGATTGTCGCCTGTCTCGAATTGGCTTCAGCAATACACGCCGCATGCCGATCGGGCTGTCAAGCCAACCCACGACCAATGAGTATGATGATCCCATGAACCCACTCGGCGATCGGCAGCAGCCCTGCCCTGTCGACAATCAGCAGAATTGTCGACCACAGAGCCAGCCGCTCGAGCGCGAGCCGGCCGATTCCCAGCGAGATGAATACGAAAGCCACAAATCCCGCAAGCAAGGCGTTGAGGAACCCTGCGCCGACCGCAAGAAGAACACAGAAGAGGACCGTGCTCACGCAGACGGTGCGCAAGATCGATCTTAAAACGAGAACCATATCCTTCACGCAGGCGCCCCCTCTTACCAACGTTAGATCTCATATGGCCGAACAATAGCAGCCAAAGCCCCTGATCATCGTCTGTAGCATCTCCGCTGGAAGACTGCCCAGTCGCGCAATCCCCGTTGCGGCAGAACAAAAATCTGCTGACGTTCTTGACACTGATTCGCCCGTTGAACCGACAGGGAGATGCGAGCGCTCAAAGAACAACAGCAGCGCGAAACATCACAATGGACGCGAGTTCCAGGGTCCGTGCCGGACGAACATTTTACGTTGTCATGTTCCCGATTACACTGCTATTGAGGTTGCCTCCAGATGGCAACATCCGTAGCGGCCGGCGCGCTGGACACAGCGGCGAGCCCGAGCGTGCCCATTGATCGAGCGATCCAGCCGAGCCATGTCCACCGGACCACTATCCGGCTGCCGATTGTGCGGTCAGCCGATCTCCACGCAGGCGCTCCCGCTTGGTGAGCTCCCGGTCTGCAACCGGTTCGCGCGCGAGACCCGTGTCCAGCTTCGGGTAACCCTCGACGTCGTCGCGTGCGACACTTGTCAGCTCGTCCAGCTCCGCGAGCTTCCACCGGCCGAGGCGCTTGTTCCCGAGGTGCCATGGATCCGCTACCGGGAGCCGGAAGGCCATCTCGACGCCCTGGTCGGAGAGCTGCTGTCGTTGAAGCCGCGGGCCGGCACCGCCCTCGGCACCGGTCCGTTCGAGGGTCCTCTGCTGGGCAGGTTGCAGGCCCGCGGGCTCACCGCGAGCGCCCTCGCGCTTGGCGTCGCCAGCGCTCCGGGGCGCTATCCTTATCTGGAAACCTGGCAGGCCAGCCTCCACGCCGAACGGCTGGCCGCCGAAGCGGCGCAGCTTGGCACGTTCGATATTGTATCGTGCCGCTACATCCTCGAGCACACGCCGGAGCCCGTGCAGGCGCTGCAAGCGCTCAAGGTTCTGCTTTCTCCCGATGGCCTGCTGCTGATCGAGGTCCCCGACAGCAGCAAGTTCCTCGCGGCGCGCGACTACTGCTTCCTGTGGGAGGAACACAGCTGCTATTTCGTCGAGGACACGCTGCGGCGTCTCGCTGAAGTGAGCGGCTATCGCGTTCTGACCCTGCTTCGCTATCCGGGCGCCCTGGAAGATGCCCTGGTCGCCGTCCTCACCCCGGCCGATATTCCCGCCCCTCCGGTGGATCCCCGCGGACCTTCCAGCCTGTTCCAGGCCTATCGTGACAATTTCGCCCCCGCCCGCGCGCGACTGCGCAGCAGGCTGACGGCCCTGGCCGGTCCCGACCGCGACCGGATCGCGCTGTTCGGCATCGGCCATCACGCCATCATGTTCGTCAACGCCTTCGGCCTGGCCGACCTGATCGCGGTGGCCGTCGACGATGATGCCGACAAGGCCGGCTTTTTGCCGCCCGGCTTCCGTACACCTGTGGTAGGCTCCGAGCGGCTGCTGGATGACGAACGGATCAGGCTGTGCCTGTTTGCGATCGCGCCGCATATCGAGGGCAAGGTGCGTGAAAAGCTCGCGCCGCTCGCCGCCAGGGGCGTGGAATTCCGCTCGATCTACGCCGCGCTCGACAATTCGATCATGAGGGATCACGCATGACGCTCGTCCAGAAATCCCCCGAGGTCTTCCTGGCCGAGGGCCCCATTTCATCGGTGGGCGCTGCCGAGATCAACACCCTGAAAGCCGCGGTGAAGGCCAGCCCGAAGCGGCGGGCCCGCATCAACGCCCATCCGGACGGCGATGACAGCCTGCATGAAATGATCATCGCGATCGATTCCAGCTCCTACATCCGTCCGCACAAGCACCCGGGCAAGAGCGAGGCCTTCCACATCATCGAGGGCGAGGTCGATATCGTGGTGTTCGACGACGACGGCCAGATCGAGCGTGTCGTCGAATTGGGGCCGCCGGGCGGTGCGCGGCCGTTCTACTACCGGATGTCGAACGCGTTCTTCCACACCCTGATCATCCGCAGCGACCTCCTGATCGTGCACGAGATCACCAACGGCCCGTTCCGCCCCGGCGCCAGCGTGTTCGCCGACTTCGCGCCCGAGGACAGCGACACCGCCAAGGCCGCAGCCTACCAGGCTGATCTCGTCCGGCGTGTCGCCGCACGGCAGGGCGTCGCGGCATGACCGATCATGCCGTCGTGGTCGGCGGCACCCGCGGCCTCGGCCGCGTGGTCGTCGAACGCTTCCTGGCGCGCGGCTGCGCCGTCAGCGTCGTGTCGCGGCAGTGCCCGGCCGATTTTCCCGATCAGCCCGGCCTGAAGCATTTTTCCGCCGATCTCGAGCGCAGCGAGAGCTTTGCCGGGCTCTGGCGCGAGATCGCCGAGGCCTCCGGCCCGGTCCGCTACCTCGTCCTGAGCCAGCGCTTTCGCGGCCAGGGCGATCCCTGGGCCGGCGAGATCCAGGTCGGCCTGACCGCCTCTCGCGACCTGATCGAGGGCTTTTCCGGCCATTTCGCTGGCGATGGCGACCGCGCCATCGGCGTGGTCAGCTCGGTCTACGCCGAATTCGTCGGCTCCTCGCAGCCGGTCGGCTACCATGCCGTGAAGGGCGGCCTCAATGCGATGGTCCGGCATTACGCCGCAACGCTCGGCCGGCGCGGCATCCGCGTGAACGCGATCATGCCGCTGACCTACCTGAAGCGCGAATCGCGCATCTTCTATGAACAGAACGAGAAGCTGATGGAGACCTACCGGAAGCTGGTCCCGCTGGGCCGGCTCGGGACGGCCGAGGAATGCGCCGACGCCCTCGACTTCCTCTGCAGCCCGCGCGCGTCGTTCATCAACGGGCAGAGCCTGTTCCTGGATGGCGGAGTGTCCACAGTCTGGCAAGAAGAGGTCGCCAAGAGCTTCGCCGGCCTGTAAAACCCGCCGCAAATTCCTCTTCGGCCGACCATCCCGCCTGCGGGATCGCCAACCCAGGATCGACACCTCATGCAGCACGTCAAGCACAAGACCGATTGCCGCCTGTGCGGCTCGACCTCGCTCGATCACGTGCTGCCGATCAGGCCTTCGGCGATCGGCGACGCATTCGTGACGGCCGACCGGCTGAGCGAGAAGCAGGATCTCTACCCGCTCGACTGCTATCTCTGCCTCGACTGCGGCCATCTGCAGAATCTCGACGTCGTCGATCCCGACATCCTGTTTCGCGACTACACCTATCGCACCTCGGTCTCGCTCGGCCTCGTCGAGCACTTCAAGCGCTATGCGCAATCGGTGGTGTCCTCGCTCGGCATCCCCAAGGGCAGTCTGGTCGCCGAGATGGGCAGCAACGACGGCTCGCTGCTCAAGGCATTCAAGAACGAGGGCATGCGCGTGCAGGGCATCGACCCAGCCCGCGACATCGCGGCGACCGCCACCAAGGAAGGCGTGCCGACGATCCCGGATTTCTTCACCAGCGCGCTGGCGGCCCGCATCAAGGCTGAACAGGGCGAGGCCAAGCTGTTCTGCGCCAACAACGTGTTCGCGCATATCGACAACATGTCCGACGTCGTGAAGGGCATCCGTCTGCTGCTCGCCGACGACGGCGCCTTTGTGTTCGAGGTCTCCTACATCGTCGACATGATCGACAACATGGTGTTCGACACGATCTACCATGAGCACGTCTCGCATCACGCGCTGATCCCGCTCGAGACCTTCCTGAACCGGCACGACATGACGCTGTTCCACGTCGAACGCACCGGCACCAAGGGCGGCTCGATCCGAGCTTTTGCGCAGCCGAAATCGACCGGCAAGCGGCCGCGCTCGGCGGAGCTGTCGAAACTGATCGCCGAGGAGGAGCGGCGCGGGGTGACCAAGCCGCAGATCTACCGCGACTGGTTCGTCGCCATCGAAAACTGCAAGCGCCGGGTGCTCGCCACGCTCGACCAGGCCATCGCCGCGGGCAAGCTGGTCGCGGCCTACGGCGCCTCGACCACCACCACCACCCTGCTCTACCATTTCGAGCTGGAGAGCCGGATCAAGTTCATCGTCGACGACAACCAGCTCAAGCACGGCCGCTTCAGCCCGGGCGCCCACATCCCTGTGCTGCCGTCCAGCGAGCTCGCGACGCGCAAGCCCGACATCGTCGTGATTCTCGCCTGGATCTATGCGGAGCCGATCCTGAAGCGCAACCAGGCTTACCTGGACGCCGGCGGCCGCTTCCTGGTGCCGCTGCCGGAGCCGCGGATCGTCGACGCCTCGGGCTCGGTCGCGATCTGAGCCCGCGGCGGCGGCCTCAAGCTGACCGGTTGACAGTGCCCGCGTAACATGGTCCAGCAAGCCCCGGCGATTGGCCCCCGGGCGTGACGGACGTCCAACCGCTTTCGGCTGGTAAGCCAAATACTTACGGCTCTCGCGAGGTAGAAGGATGACCACCCTGACCGATGGACAGGTCGAGCGGTTCGTGGTTGCGGATCGGCGCCGCATCTCCTGGGCGCGCTGCCGCGAGGACATCGCGCCGTTCATCACCCGTCACGTCACCTGGCGTGCGCTCGCGGCCGGTGACATCCGATCGAAATACCGCCGCACCATGCTGGGCCCGTGGTGGATCACGGCCACCAATGCGATCACCGCACTGATCATGGGCACGGTGGCCGGCCGCTTCCTCGGCGCCGACATGAAGACCTACCTGCCCCACTTCATGGTCAGCATGACCATCTGGAGCTTCATCTCGTCCTCGCTCAGCGAAGCCTGCTACACGATGATCAATGCAGGCGGCATGATCAAGGCCGTCGACATGCCGATCCTGATCCATGTCATGCGCATGGTTCAGCGCAACCTGATCATCTTCCTGCACAACATCGCGGTGATCCCGTTCATCTGGCTCGTCTATCCATGGTCGGTCGGATTCGGAATGGTGCTCGCCATCCTCGGCCTGATGATCGTCTACGTCTTCGTCGTCAGCGCCTCGGTGATCGTCTCGATGATCTGCGTGCGCTATCGCGACGTGCCGCCCGTCATGGCGGCGGTGCTGCAGCTCCTGTTCTTCATCTCTCCGATCATCTGGGAGCCGTCGAGCATCCGCGGCGGCGAGTTGATCGTCACGCTCAATCCGATCGCCTATCTGCTGGCGGTCACGCGTGGTCCGCTGATGGGCGACGTTCCCGGCCTTGCGACCTGGGCCGGCGCCATTGGATCGGTCGCGGTCCTGACCGCGGCCATGATCTATATCTACACGCGCTATCGGTCGCGCGTCGTGTATTGGGCCTGACATCATGGCCGGAGACCTCTGGATCCGCCTCGAATGACTCTCATTGAAGCCAAGCAAATCGGTATCGAATTTCCCGTCGCCCCCCCGAACGCACGATCATTCCGGCATCTGGCGATCAAGGCGGCCTCACGCGTCGGCGGCCGGGTCTCGAAGAGCGACGGCTCGTTCCAGTTCGTCCAGGCGCTCGATGACATCAGCTTCACCCTGAAGCAGGGCGACCGGCTCGGCCTGCTCGGCCACAACGGCGCCGGCAAGACCACGCTGATCCGCGTGCTCGCCGGCATCTACGAGCCGACGAGCGGATCGCTGCGGACCGTGGGGCGGAACGTTCCGATGTTCGACATCGGTCTCGGCATGGACGAAGAGGCTTCGGGCTACGAGAACATCCGCACCCGCGGCCTCATCCTCGGGCTCTCGCCCGAGGAGATCGAGCAGCGCGTGCCGGAGATCGCCGAATTCGCCGAGCTCGGCGACTATCTGGAGCTGCCGATCCGGACCTATTCCTCCGGCATGCTGCTGCGCCTGGTGTTCTCGATCGCCGCCTCGATTCACGGCGACATCATCCTGATGGACGAGTGGATCGCGGTCGGTGACGCGCAGTTCCGCAAGAAGACCCACGGCCGGCTGCAGGAGATCACGAACCGCTCGGGAATCGTCGTGCTCGCCTCGCATGATCACGGCCTGCTGCGCGACACCTGCAATCTCGGGCTCTATCTTGATGGCGGCCGCGTGAGGGCCTTCGGCGCCCTGGACGACGTTGTCAAGGAACTCCCGAAGCCGTGAGAGACAGGCATCGGGGATGATGTGCCATGACGTTCGCTGAGCCATGACTACGACGACCCGCCCAGCAACCTTGCCGACCGTCACGCTGGTCGTCCCAAACTTCAACCATGCCCGCTACCTGCCCGAGTCGCTCGGCAGCATCGCCGGCCAGACCCGCGCCCCAGACCGCGTCCTCATCATCGACGACTGCTCGACCGATGACAGCATCGCGGTCATTTCGCGCTTCGTGGTGGACCGGCCGAACTGGCGCCTGATCCGCCACGAGACCAACCAGGGCGTCGTGCGCGGTCAGAACGAGGCGCTGGCGATCGCGGACACCGAATGGATCGGCTTTCTCGGGGCCGACGACGCGCTGCATCCGACCTATCTCGAAAAGGCGATGGCACAGGCGGCCAGCCACCCCGAAGCCGGTCTGGTCTTCGCCTGCTGCGAGATCATCGGCCCTCGGGGGCCGTCCGCAAGACGGATGCTGCGGCCGATCATGCTGCCCGCATTGGCATCGACGATGCTTGCACCGGCCGACCTCCGCCAGGCGCTGCGCTTTGGCGACAACTACTTTTCCGGCACCACCTCGCTCTATCGCCTGACCGCCTTGCAGGCGCTCGGCGGATTCGACGTCAAGCTCGGCTCGTTCTCCGATGCCTTTCTCGCCCGGCGGCTGGCCTTGACCTATGGCTGCTGCTTCATCGCCGAGGCGCTCGGCTACTGGCGCATCCACGGCCAGAACTATTCGACGGCGACGGCGACCGATCCGGCTTCGCTCAACGCCAAGCTCGCCGACATCGGCGCGCTGATTGCGCAGAGCAAGTTGTTCCCCGAAGGCTATGGCGATCTATTCGCCCGGCGCAATCGCTTCGGCGCGGCGCGGATGGTGCTCGGCGGTGAAACGATGCCGTCGGCCAAGGCTGCGCGCGTATCCGCCTTGCTGGATGGCAACGCGCTCGACACGCACCTGCTTCGGGTGATGCTGAGCTTCGGGGCCGTCGGCCGCCTGGCCGCGCTGGCTTGGGTCACACTCCGGACGCGGCCGATGTCGCTGACGCGCCTGCTTGCCCAGACCGCCGCCCGGCGCGCGATCTTGTCCGCCACCCCTGGCTATCGCGCGCCATGACGGCCCGCGCCCCCTTCGGCTCTCTCCGTCGCCGCCTCGGCGCCAAGGCGATTCCTGCGCCGAATAGCGCCATGGAGCAACCGTCGCCGCAGGCGCCGCGAGGCCGCTGGTCGCCGCGGACGTGGCTGACGGCATCCGCGTTTCGCCTCTATGCGTTCCTGAGTGCGCGGCGCCGGCAATTGCTGCCGCTGACCACCCGCGCCGCGAACATCGTCGACAGCAGGCTGATCGTCGCGCCGGCCGGTGCGGCGCTGCTCCTGCTGATGGACCGGCAATTGGCAAAGGGATCGCGGCTCGGCCGTTTGCTGGCGCTGACGGCCTCGACCACGCTGGCCGCGGCAGCGCAGGTTCACCTCGCTGCAAGCCGCAAGCCGAGTGCGTTGCGTGCGGTGCGGCTCTTGAACCTGATCTTCCGCGGCAATGTACGCGCGAGAGCCGGTGTGGGCGCGCAGGCCTATTTCACGACGCTGGCGCTGTGCAGCGCCTATGACCGGATCGTGCGCGAGGTGCCGCGGCCGGAAACGATCGACAGCTTCGCGATCAATTTCGCGGTCGGCGTCGCCCACATGTATCGCGGCAATCTTCCGGTCGCGGCGCATTTCCTGACGGCGGCCTCGGGCGACGGCAACGCGCTGCGCAAGCTCGGCGCCGTCCATGCCCTGGCCGGCGACCACGTTCAGGCCGCCGCGTGCTTCAAGGCGTCGGTCGCGCGCGATCCCCGCTCGGTGATGGCGCACCAGAACTATGCCGGCGGCTACGATCCATCGACCTATACGCCGAGCGCCTGGGAGCTGGAGCATGCCGGCGAGCTGCTGATCTACGACAATCTGATCCAGCTCGGCGAGAACTTCTATCACCAGGGCCGCTACGACGACACGTTCCGCAGCTATCAGGCCGCGCTCGACCACCAGGATTCCTTGGCGGCGAAATGGTCGATTCCCGACGCGCTGATCGCGCGCATTGCCGGCGTCAGCAGCATCTTCGATCCCGCGCTCCCGGTCCGGCTGCTCGGCTACGAATGGGTGACGCTGATCGGCCACGTCGGCTTCATCGACTGCCATTTGCGCATGGCCGCGCTCGGCATGCTGCCGCGCGCCAACTACGTGCTGCTTGCCCCGGCGAGCAAGGTTGTCAACCAGCCGTTCCTCAGGCTGTTCGATCAGCATGTCACGATCATCGAAGACCCCGCTCTCGTCGACGATCTGCTGCCCTATCAGCGGCTGGTCGGCGACCAGTTCATCGCCGTCCGGGGCAAGGACGGCATCGCCGAGCCGTGGGCTCACGCGGCGTCGCGCGCGCAGGTCGCCTGGGCCGAACAGCAGCGGCTGCCGATCGTGAAGGTCCCGTCGGAGCTGATGCAAACCGCAACGGCCAGGCTGCGTGCCGCCGGTGTCACCGCCGACTGGTTCGTCGCGATGCACATCCGCGAGGGCGGCTATCACGGCGATGGACCCGGCACCACGCGCCAGCATCGCTCCGCCAATGTCGGCGACTACCTCGACGCCATCGCCGCGATCACCGCACGCGGCGGCGCCGTGGTCAGGCTCGGCGATCGCAGCATGACGCCGCTGCGCGGCATGGCAGGCGTCTTCGACTACGCCCACAGCGACATCAAGTCGGCGGAGATGGACCTCTATCTTTGCGCTGCCGCCCGCCTGTTCGTCGGCACGACATCGGGCCTGACCACGGCCGTGCAGGCGCTGGGAACGCCGATGCTGCTCGTCAACTGCATCTCCAACGACTGCCAGTTCTGGCATGAGCGCACCGACTTCACCGTGCGCCCGGTCTATGACCGGCGCGCGCGGCGCTACCTCTCGCTGCGCGAGACCTATCGCCAGCCGCTGCAGGCACTGCTGATCGACACCGCCGTGCTGGCGCGCCACGGGCTCGAAATTCACCCGAATACCGCGCAGGACATCACGGCAGCCGTCCGCTACAAGCTCGATTGCCTGGACGGGATCGGCCGGCCCCTGCGTGAGGGCGGGCCACAGCTCGATCGCTATCGCGCCGCGCTCAGCGGCAACCCCTATAATTTCGGTGCTGCACTACCGGTCCCTGCGTTCCTGGACCGCCTGCCTGAGCTGCTGGATTGAACGCGTAAGCGAACCTCGGTTCGATGAACGCCCGCGACAGCCATCGCCGGTCGTTTTCCGGGGCTTCGGAACGCCCATTAACCTCCGAGCAAGATCGTTGCCCTGTAACTTGGGACGGTCACGATTCGACTCGGCAGCGTGTCGATACGGTCGAGCCATGCGCCCTCACGCGATGAGCCGGAACTGAGGCAATGCCTGGAGCATCCAACTTACAGTCGGTCACGACTTCACCTCCATACGACGCGGGGGTCCCTCCGCCATCGAATCCGGTGGAGCTGCCCGACGAGGCGGTCGAGGCCCAGCTCGCGCAGGGCGATTTCGGCGGGATTGGCGCGGTCACCGCGGTGAGCGCCGGCGGACTGACCATCAATCTGCTGTTCGACACGGCGGCGATGAATGCACCGGCGAGCTTTCGCGCCGGCATCCAGCAGGCCGCCGCGATCCTCACCTCGATGATCTCGGACCGCATCACCGTCAACATCAAGATCGACTATAGCGGCGTCGGCGGCGGCGCGGCAGCCGGTCCTGACGGCGGCCAGTGGATGAGCTATTCGAGCGTCAGGTCCAACCTGATCAACTATGCCAGCCCCGGCGATACCACCTTCAATGCCCTGCCGGCGGGATCCAGCATCCAGGGGCAGTCCTACGTCGCGGTGTGGAATTCGCAGCTCAAGCTGTGGGGCGGCCTCGGCGCCAACGATGCGACCACCGACGACGGCAGCGCGACGTTTGCGACCGATATCAATTCAAACCTGCTGGTCGGCGTGGCGCTGCACGAGCTGACGCACGCCTTCGGCCGCGTGCCCTACGGACCGCAGCCCGACATCTTCGATCTTTTCCGCTTCTCCAGCCCCGGCGTGCGGCTGATGACCGGCGGTGCGACGGCGGGGACCGCCTATTTCTCCCTCGATGGCGGCTATACCAAGCTCGCCGATTACGGCCAATCCTCGGACCCCAGCGACTTCCTGAACAGCGGCGTGCAGGGCGGCAACGATCCGTTCAACGAGTTCTACACCTACAG
>NZ_JAUHHY010000020.1:0-114743 GCF_032377435.1 Bradyrhizobium sp. SZCCHNS3002 | reverse complement strand
ACTGCGCTGGGCGCCCTAGGAGATTCAAGTGCGGTGTCGGTACTTTGCACCGCATTGCAGGATGAAGCGCCGGGTGTGCGCGGCTCGGCGGCCACTGCGCTGGGCGCCCTAGGAAATTCAAGTGCGGTTTCGGTGCTTTGCGCCGCTTTGCAGGATGAGGCCACGAATGTGCGGGGCTCGGCGGCCACTGCGCTAGGCGCCCTGGGGGATCGAAGTGCGGTGTCGGTGCTTTGTACCGCATTGCAGGATGAAGCGTCGAATGTGCGCGGCTCAGCTGCTACTGCGTTAGGCGCCCTCGGGGACCGAAGTGCGGTGTCGGTGCTTTGCGCCGCGTTGCAAGACGACGCCCTGAATGTCCGCGGCTCAGCGGCGACCGCGCTAGGCGCTTTGGGGGATCGCGGTGCGGTGACAGCCCTTTGTGCGACATTAGCGGATGGCGACGCCGGAGTTCGGGGATCGGCCGCCACTGCGCTAGGCGCGCTGGGAGATCGAAGTGCGGTGTCGGAGCTTTGCGCCGCATTAACGGACGGCGACGCCGGTGTTCGGGGCTCGGCGGCCACTGCGCTGGGCGCCTTGGGTGATCGAAGTGCGGTGTCGGCACTTTGCGCCGTATTAACGGATGGCGACGCCAGTGTTCGGGGCTCGGCGACCACCGCGCTGGGCGCCCTCGGAGATCGAAGTGCGGTGTCGGCACTTTGCTCGGTACTAACGGATGGCGACGCTGGCGTTAGGGGCGCGGCGGCCAAGGCGCTTGGCACGCTCGGAGATCGAAGAGCTCTGCCGCCGCTCTATGTACGACTCGGAGATGATGATGCTCACGTACGGAGCTCGACGTGCTTGGCCCTTGGCGCGTTGGCTGATCGAGGTGCAGTTCAGCCGCTTTGTGCTGCTTTGATGGATAGCGACCCGTTCGTGCGAGGTTCGGCGGCCAGCGCACTTGGCACATTGGGTGATAGCGAAGCCGTCGAGGCGCTGAGCGCGCTTCTCGCTGATTCAGAGGGGCAGGTGAGGCTGTCAGCCGTAAATGCGCTCGGGGTATTGATCAGCCATCAAACAATCGAAGGGGCCATATCGCGGTTGATAGTTGACGCTAAGCATAACTCCGAGTCGTCGGTGCGTACATCGGCAGTCATAACTTTGGCGCGAAACGGGCGCATCGATCTGCCCTTGGTGCGCTATCTGCTGGATCCAGATTTTAAGCGTCGGGACGGACGTCTGCGAGACACAGAGTGGGGCGTTCAGGGGCAAACAGCCGCGGCAGTATTGCACGCGTATGAAAAGTCGGTTCCGGACGGCGAGCAATTGATGATCGTTGCTCGCTTATTGAACGAACCGGACGCGCGGCGCGAGGTGGTGAGCGCTGCGCTCGCGCCCCTCGGCGATCTTCCCGCTCCAGCTCTGAGACGGGCGCTCCCTCATCTCGCAATGTATCTGCCGAATCCGCCGAGTCAGGTAGCCGCTCGCATTAGCCAATTGCAGGACAAGCTCGCAAAATATAAGCAAGCAGAGCGCAGCCTCGCTGAACTCCGCTCCGCCCCAGTGAAAGCTTTGCGGGTCGCATTTCCGCCAACGCCGCGCCCGTGGTTCGAAACGACGACGGAGCCCTTGTACTTAGCAAAAAAGGAGTCATCAACCTTGCCCAGAACCGCGGTGATATTGACGGCGGCCCCGATCGAAGCGAAGGCCGTGTATCAGAGTCTGATGGATCGTGAGGTTCATCTCGGAGAAGCGCGGGTCGCGGGCCATGTGGTCGACGAAGGAATGCTCAATGTCGCCGGAAATTCGTGGCGAGTGGTCTTGGCTCAGCCACTATTGAAGGGGCCACATTCAATGCAGAGCCTCGTGAAGGATGTCCTTTCCGAGTTGCGGCCGGAAATTATTCTGATGGTCGGCATGTGCGGTGGAATTAGGGAAAATCGTGCGACCGAAGGCGCTGTCATCGTCGCCAAGCAGGTGCTGAACTACGAGCCGCAGCGGCTGCGTCAGAATGACAGAACTCTGAATCCTTCAAACTATCGTTGCGATCCGCGCATACTCGGCTGTGTCAATGCGCTGTCTCGGCGGGGAGTTTTGGATCGAATCGGCGGAGACGGCGAGCCTGCGATTGAGGTCTTAACCAAAGACATCGGTTCGGGCGAAAAATTAATCGATGATCTAAATTCGGCAGAGCGGGCAAGTATTGTAGCATTGTCGGGTGACATGGTCGGTGTAGAGCAGGAAGCGCATGGGCTTTATCATCCACTATGGGAGGAGCCGTTGCGGGGGGCTCCGCCACCCTACGCCATGATCAAGGGCATTAGTGACCTTGCAGATGGCAGTATGCTGGAAGACAAACTGGCGCGCCAAACGAGGGCGACGAAACGTGCACTCGCAGTTGCCCTGGCAATCATCCAGAACTTCGAGCCGCCTCTATCGTCCGGCTGAATCTAGTTGCAGATCATATCTGGAATAGCAGTGAACGTATTGCTGCGGCCCGATACCGTCGGGCTGCTAGGTTCTATTCGACGGGCACTTCCCGCATCCCCGCCAAGCACCAACTGCCCGTCGAGCCAGTTTGCCGCATGCCCGCCGCTTGCGCCGTCGGGCAAATCAGATCGATGCTCTCGCCCATCCCGTTTGCGATGAAGAGGGACGTTTCGGCCGATCGTCACGGAGCGTAGCAGCGGGGAGCGGTGGACGTGTCGGGCTCGGGGCTTTCGCGCAAGCGGGCCGGCGAATGAGCCTGGGACGTACGGTCAAGTCGCGTGGTCCTGGCCTCCCGACGCTGAGGTCAAGCCGGTCGATGAAGCGGAGACGCGTCGCGCCGGTGATGGGGGCAAACAAGCCCGGTCCCCAGGGAGATCGCGAAGCAGCCGTTAAAACCAGCGCGCGGGGAAGGCCGGGTCGTCCGGCTGGACTCGTGGTACCTGCCGCCTGCATTTTTTTCTGCAGGCGGGCCACGGGCCTCAGTCGAGGTCCGGTCTTCCCCGCGCCCTCTCATTGTCGAGGGCGATGTCGGCAGCATCACCTGGGCGCGGATGGCGTCGCGGGAGTGCGGTGGGCTGTTCGGAAAAATCGTGGAGTGGATGTGGTGGCGGGAACGGGGGTGGATGCGTCACAGACGCCGGCGCTTCCGGTGCGCATGCGTTGGCGAGATGCCGGGACGACAGCGGAGAACGAGGCGGGTGCGTGCCCATGCCATCAAGCTTGGCGCGCGCTCGACAACTACTTCCTGATCTTCACGCCCTTGGTCGTGAAGCGCTGCGGCCGCTGTTCGGGTCGCACAGGCCGCCGCGTGACGGCAGCCTTTCCCGTCCCCGGCGGCTGATGTGCGGGCACCAGCTGATCCGGGCGCGAGCCGATCAAATCGGCGCGGCCCATGGCGCGCAGCGCGTCCCGCAGCACCGGCCAGTTGTCCGGGTCGTGATAGCGCAGGAACGCCTTGTGCAGCCTGCGCTGCTTGAGGCCCTTGATGGCCTCGACCTTGTCGCTGCCGCCATGACGGACGCCGCGCAGCGGGTTGACGCCGGTGTGGTACATCGCGGTCGCCGTCGCCATCGGCGACGGCAGGAAGGTCTGGACCTGATCGGCGCGGTAGCGGTTCTTCTTCAGCCACAGCGCGAGGTTCATCATGTCCTCATCGCTGGTGCCGGGATGGGCGGCGATGAAATACGGGATCAAATAGTACTTCTTGCCAGCCTGCGCCGCGGCGGCGTCGAACATCTGCTTGAAGCGGTGATAGGTGCCGATGCCCGGCTTCATCATCTTGTCGAGCGGACCACGCTCGGTATGCTCCGGCGCGATCTTCAGGTAGCCGCCGACGTGATGCGTCACGAGCTCCTTGATATAGGCCGGGCTCTCGACCGCGAGGTCGTAGCGCACGCCCGAGGCGACCATCACGCGCTTGACGCCCTTGACCTCGCGGACCTTGCGATAGAGCCGGATGAGATCGTCATGCGAGGTGTTGAGGTTCGGGCAGATCTCCGGGAAGACGCAGGACGGCCGGCGGCACGCGGCCTCGACCTTGGGGTCCTTGCAGGCCATCCGGTACATGTTGGCGGTCGGGCCGCCGATGTCGGAGATCACGCCGGTGAAGCCCGGCGTCTTGTCCCGGATGCGCTCGATCTCCTGCAGGATCGAGCCTTCCGAGCGGCTCTGGATGATGCGGCCCTCATGCTCGGTGATCGAGCAGAAGGTGCAGCCGCCGAAGCAGCCGCGCATGATCGTCACCGAGAACTTGATCATGTCCCACGCCGGGATCTTGGCATCGCCATAGGACGGATGCGGCGCGCGGGCGTAGGGCAGATCGTAGACGCTATCCATCTCCGCCATGGTCAGCGGGATCGGCGGCGGGTTGAGCCAGAGGTCGCGGTCGCCATGACGCTGCACCAGGGGACGTGCATTGCCCGGATTGCTTTCCCGGTGCAGCACGCGCGAGGCGCGCGCATAGGCCTCCTTGTCGGCCTCGACCTGCTCGCAGGACGGCAGCCGGACCACGACACAGCCCTTCTCGCGCGCCGCGCCTTCATCGGCGGAGTCGAGATCGTCGGCGTGCAGTTCGATGTAGGTCTCGGGCACTTTCCGGAACAGCGCGGTGCCGCGCACCGACTGGATGTCCTTCGGCGCTTCGCCGCTGGCGATGCGGTGCGCGACCTCGATCACGGCGCGCTCGGCATTGCCGTAGATCAGGATGTCGGCCTTGGCGTCGGCCAGCACCGAGCGGCGCACCTTGTCGGACCAGTAGTCGTAATGCGCGATGCGGCGCAGCGAGGCCTCGATGCCGCCGAGCACGACCGGCACGTCCTTGAACGCCTCGCGGCAGCGCTGCGCATAGACCAGCGTGCAGCGGTCCGGCCGCCTGCCGCCTTCGCCGTTCGGCGTGTAGGCGTCGTCGCTGCGGATGCGGCGGTCGGCGGTGTAGCGGTTGACCATGGAGTCCATGTTGCCGCCGGTGACGCCGAAGAACACGCGCGGGCGTCCCAGCGCCTTGAACGGCTCGGCCGAATGCCAGTCGGGCTGGGAGATGATGCCGACGCGAAACCCCTGGGCCTCGAGCAGCCGGCCGATGATTGCCATGCCGAACGAGGGATGGTCGACATAGGCGTCGCCGGTCACCAGCACGATGTCGCAGACGTCCCAGCCGAGCGCGTCCATCTCCTTGCGGCTCATCGGCAGGAACGGCGCAGGCTTGAGGTCGGCGCGGTGGCGCGGCCAGGAACTCAACGGGGGGGCGGTGAGGGCGATGTTCATCGCCCACGCATAGAGCCGCGGCGCTGCGAGTTCAACCAAAGCCCCGGTCGCAGACGAGGGCCGGTGGTCAAATTGTCCGGAATGGTTCCCGCGGCTTTGCGCGGCCGACCAGCCGTCTCAGTTGAGGTGATGCGACGCGCCGTTGCGGCGCTTGAGCCAGCCATGGCCGAAATAGGCCAGCAGCGCGGCTGCGGCGAGCATGATCCAGATCGAGGGCATCTTCGAGCGCGGGCTGCCGCCGGCCTCGCCGACCGTGACCGGCCCGGTGCCGGGCTCGGTCATCGATACCAGCCGCAGGCCGGCAGCGTCGGTCGCGCGCCGCATGTCGGCGATGGCGGAATGGGGCAGCGGGTCGGCGGCGAACGGCCGACCAGTCGCCGGCGCGGGCTCGTCGGACGCGGCGAGGTCGCCCGGCGGCGGCTCCATCGCGGATTGCGCGGCGTGGCTGCCGGCGGGCAGCTGGGCGAAGGAGTTCAGGTTCGCCGGCCGATGCGGCTTCGGCCCATGCTGCGCCATCCGGTCCGGCTTCTCGGCCTTGTCCATCTTTTTCGGCGTCATGCTCTGCGGCACCGCGACCCGCACCTGCGGCCGCGAATAGGACGCGGGCTGGGTGACGGCCAGCATGCGGTCGGACCAGGCCATATAGGCCTTGCAGAGATCGTTGCAGTATTGGCCGTTGACCATGTCGGCGGATCCGGCCTGCGCGGCGCCGGGCGCGGCAACACAGATGATCGAGACCAGCGCGGCGGCCGCTCCGAGCCTCGACGATGTCAAAACAGGCAATGCGCTCAACTGGCCGATCATCGCAATTTCCCCCGTCGCGGTTTCACGCCGTTTGAGGAATAACGACAGCCGGTCTGGTCGAGAGTTGGATCAGATCGCGTCAACATCCGGATGAGTTGAGGTCAATTTGCTGATGCGAGGCGTTATCAATAAGCGGCGGGCTTTGCTGTTCGACATCGACGGCACGCTCGCCGATACCGACGCGCTGCACCTGCAGGCCTTCAACGCGGTGTTCGGGCCGTATGGCCATGTGTTCGACCGCGCGCGGGCGGCACGCGAACTGCTCGGCCGATCCAATTTGTCGATCTCCGCCCAATTTCTGCCCGATGAGCCGCCCGAGCGGCGCGCGGCGGTCATGGCGCAGAAGGAGGAGGTGTTTCGCAGCCTCGCCGCCGGCGCGGTGCAGCCGCTGCCGGGCCTGATGGCGTTGCTCGATCGGGCCGCGGCGGCGGCGATTCCGGTGGCGGCCGTCACCAACGCGCCGCGCGCCAATGCCGAGCTGATCCTGCACGGGCTCGGGCTGATGGACCGGTTTCGCGCCGTGATCATCGGCGACGAACTGCCGCA
Source organism: Bradyrhizobium sp. SZCCHNS3002 (assembly GCF_032377435.1). Taxonomy (NCBI): domain Bacteria; kingdom Pseudomonadati; phylum Pseudomonadota; class Alphaproteobacteria; order Hyphomicrobiales; family Nitrobacteraceae; genus Bradyrhizobium; species Bradyrhizobium sp. SZCCHNS3002. The sequence goes on along the minus strand of NZ_JAUHHY010000020.1, from coordinate 108,164 downwards.
CGGCAAGCCGCACCCGCTGCCCTATCTGGAAGGCCTGCGCGCGATCGACGCCGTGCCGGAATGGTCGGTCGCCTTCGAGGATTCCCGCGCCGGCATCGCGGCGGCGACGGCGGCTGGCATCGCCACCGTCGGCATGCGCACCAATCTCGCTCATGACGAGCTGATCGCGGCGGGCGCGGCGCTGACCGCGGCGGCGTTCGATGACGCCGACGTGCTCGATCTGGTGATGGCGCGGCTGGGAGAGCGACTGTGAGCGACGCCGCGGAGCTGACATGTCGCTGACATCAGGCAACAGCTTGCGGTCACCGCGCTTGCGCGATGGTCTCGACCAACGCGGCCGCTCGCTTGGCCGTCACGAGATCAAGGTGAGACGCATGCGCAAGTTGTTGATCGCGGCCGGCCCCTCGGAACAGCCGTTCCGGCTGATGTTGCAGGTCGATGACGAAGGATCAGCATCCAATCAGCGCGGCCGTCGCGGCAGTGGAGCCGGGCGAGCCAAGCGCGGCCGCGCCAAGCGTTCGGCCCGGCCGTTTCGCTGGGCGCAGCCGTCGCGCGCAATGGCCGCCATCCTTCGCGGCTTGCGGGCGACGCTGCTGGCTCTCTCTCCCGTGGAGATCCGGAACGATGTGAGCGTACGGCAGGAGGCCTTGCGGGACACGTCGCCGGTCTTGCCACGGCTTCGCGCCGTCAGCGGCTGCGGAGGAGCGCGCGAGGCCGCCGCCGTGCCGGCCGGCGCGCCCAACGCGGTCTTCTGCGCTGCGGCCACGCCGCGCCATCACGTCCGGTCGATGGAATCGCCGCGCGCCCAGCGCCGGCGGCTGCGGGCGCGCTGATCGCATCACCGCATGGGTGCCCTGCATGCTCCGTCCGTCGCCCCTTGCTTGTCCGCAGCCCGATGCCGTGATTGAAACGGACGGTGCGCGCCAGGCTCGCTGGGCTCGCCTCGCAGGAGGACGGATCGATCATGTTCGTGGCGCGTGTCGTGCCGATCGCCGTCGCCTTTTTCTGCGCGACCGCCGCCCTCGCGGCCGACAAGCCCGGCGAGACCAAAGGCACGGTGCTGGAGCCGTCGCCCGCCAATCTGGCGCTGACGTGGAGCGGGGCCAACCTGGTGTTGCCGGCGACGCTCGCCGGCGGACGGCGCTGGGAGGGCCGCGCGGAGGACGCGCCCGACGTGATCGGGATCGCGCCGCTCGCGATCGTGATGCACGGGTCAAGCGGCGTGGCGCCGGCCGTGAAGGAGTTCCAGGCCTGGCTCGCCGACGAGCTCGGCGTGGCGTCGGTGGCGCCCGACAGCCTCGCGATTCCCGACCGGCTGACCTACACCTCGCCGGTCGACGTCGCGACCTATGAGCGTGTCCACGCCCTGCGGCTGGCCGAGCTCGAGAACGCGCTGAAGGCGTCGCGCGACTGGAGCTGGGTCGACCGGCTGCGGATCGTGCTGGCGGGCACCAGCGAGGGTGCGGTGGCGGTCGGCCGCTACGCCGGCAAGGACGTGGCGGCGCGGCTGATCTATTCGTGGTCGTGCGAGGACAACTACTTCGTCAGCGCGCCCCGGCTCGGCATCGGTCCGAACGAGCCGGTGCTGAACGCGATTTCCGCGCGCGATCCGTATTTCACGGCCGCCAATACCTGGAACAAGGACCGCGCCGTCACCGGCTCCTGCGCCGCCGCGCTCAAGGACGACGCCAAGGCGGAGGTGATGGTGATCGATGCCGACGTCCATACGATCCTGAACCGGCCGGAGGTGCACGAGCGGAGCGCGCGATTCCTGCGCGGCGTGTTGGAGCCATGATCGGCCGGGCGGAGGATTGACGACGTGCTGAGACTGCTCGTGCTCGAAGGCAATTCGCTGGACGGAAGGCGCCGCTGGGCCGAGATCGCAGGTGCCACGCCGTCGGAGAGCTACGCCGACGTGCTCCGCGCGCTCGCGCCAGAGGCGGCGATCGACATCGCCACGCCCGCCGATGCCGATGCGCGCCTGCCGCAGCCGATCGAGGCCTATCAGGGCATCGTCATCACGGGATCGGCGCTCAACATCTATCAGCGCGAGCCGGAATCGCTGCGCCAGATCGAGCTGGTGCGCACGGTCTTCGCGCGGGGCGTGCCGATGTTCGGCTCATGCTGGGGACTTCAGCTCGCCAGCGTTGCGGCCGGCGGCGAGGTGTCGCTCAATCCGGCCGGCCGCGAGGTCGGCTTCGCGCGCAAGATCGCGCTGACGGAGGCGGGCCGCGATCATCCGATGCATGCAGCGCGGGGCGCCGTGTTCGATGCACCGGCGATCCACAGCGACATCGTCACCAGGCTGCCGCCGGATGCGACGGTCACCGCGCGCAATGCAATGAGCGAGGTGCAGGCCGCGGAGATCCGCAGCGGCCGCGGCCGGTTCTGGGGCGTGCAGTATCATCCCGAATTCAGCCTGCAGGACGTCGCCTGGGTGATCCGCCGCATCGGCCGGCCGCTGGTCGAGGAGGGCTTCTTCGCCGATCCGGCGGAGCTCGAGCGCTACGCCGCCGATCTCGCGACCCTGCATCATGACCGCGCCCGGCGCGACATTCTGTGGCGGCTCGGGCTCGACCAGGACGTCGCGAATGACGGGCTGCGGCAGGCCGAGATCAGCAACTGGATCGTCTCGCTCGGGCGGGGCTGAGCGCTCTACCGCATGAACTGAATGATGAGCGGCGCCAGCGCCACGTTCATCAGCCCGACCAGCACCATCACGAGGCCGGCGACCGCGCCTTCCTCGCGGCCGATCTGGTGGGCGCGTGCGGTGCCCGCGCCATGCGCGCCGACCCCGAACAGGGCGCCCTTGGCCAGCGTCGAGCGCAGCGGCAGCCGTGCGAGCACGACGTCGCCGACGGCCGCGCCGATGATGCCGGTGAGCACGACGAACACGGCGGTGAGATCGGGGATGCCGCCGATCTCGCCGGAGACTTCCATCGCAAACGGCGTGCTCATCGAGCGCGGCAGCAGGCTGAGGCGCAACTCGCCGTCGATGCCGAGCACGTAGGCCAGCGCCCAGCTGGTCGCCACCGCGGTGAGGCTGCCCGCGACCATGCCGGCCAGCAGCAGCGGCCAGCGGCGGCGGATCAGAGCCCGCTGCTCGTAGATCGGCACGGCGAAGGCGACGGTGGCCGGCCCGAGCAGCGCCACCAGCCAATGCGTGCCGCGGATGTAATCGCGGTAGGAGACGTTGAGCGCGAGCGCCGCGATCATCAGCAGGGCCGGCGCCACCGCGAGCGGCATCAGCCACCAGCGCGGCCAGCGCCGGTGCACGCGCTTGGCGAGCAGATAGAGCAGGATCGTCGCGAGCGACCAGACCGCCGCCTGGATCAGCGGCTCACGCCACAGCGCGGCGAGGGTCATGACGCTCGGTCCAACGGTAGCAGAGGTCGATTGTGAGCGCGGTCACGCACATCACGGCGGTGGTGCTGACGACGATCAAGGCAAAGATCTTCAGGCCGAGCAGGCCAAACAGCTCACGATGGTCGAGCAGCGCCAGCACCGCCGGCACGAAGAACAGCAGCATCTCCGCCAGCATCCAGTTCGCGCCGCGCTTGATGCTCGCGACCTTCAGTCCGCCGGCCAGGATCAGGACGAGCGCCAGCGCCATGCCGATGATGCCGCCGGGCAATGGCAGGCCAGTCGTCCGGACCAGCGCCTCGCCGACGGCCCAGAACAGGCCGAGCAGACCGATCTGCGCCAGCCGGTTGCGGCGGATCAGGCGATGAACCCCAATGGAAATGCTGCGATGCATCATGCGGTGGCGTCCGAAAAGTGATTGCGCTTGCAATGTATGCCGCATCGCAGCATGTAGAAAGCGAATTGAATGAATGATAATAAGTCGAATATGGAATATTTGGCCTGATTATGGAACTTCGTACCCTCAGGACCTTCGTCGAGGTCGTCCGCCAAGGCGGCTTCTCCCAGGCCGCCAAGGTGGTGTTCGCGACCCAGTCGACCGTGAGCAAGGCCGTCAAGCAGCTCGAGGACGAGCTGGGATTGCCGCTCTTGGACCGGCTCGGCCACAAGAGCCGCATGACCGCCGCCGGCGAGATCGTCTATCGCCGTGCCATTCGTCTGCTGGCGGAGCGCGATGATCTGCAGGCGGAGCTCGCCGAGCTGCGCGGCTTGAAGCGCGGCGTGCTGCGTCTCGGCCTGCCGCCGATCGGATCGAGCACGCTGTTCGCGCCGTTGTTCGCGCTCTACCGCCAGCTCTATCCGGAGATCGAGATCCGGCTGGTCGAGCACGGCAGCGACCGGCTCAGCGAATTGCTGGCTGCAGGCGACATCGATTTCGCCGGCCTGCTGCCGCCGATCGCCGATGAGTTTGCCGCGCAGATCGTGCGCCGCGAGCCGCTGATGGCTCTGGTCGCGGTCGATCATCCGCTGGCCCGCCGCGAGACGATCACGCTCGCGGAGCTGCGCGAGACGCCGTTCGTGCTGTTCGAGGCCGGCTTCGCGCTCAACCGAATCCTTCGCGAGGCGTGCCGCCGCAACGGCTTCGAACCTGTCGTGGCTGCGCGCAGCACCCAGATCGATTTCATCGCCGAGCTCGCCGGCGCCGGTCTCGGCGTCGCCTTCCTGCCGCGCATGATCGCGACCCAGCGCACGCAGGTGCCGATCAGTCTCGTCCTGCTTGATGAGCCCGGCACCGAATGGACATTGGCGATGGCCTGGCGCCGCGGCGCCTATCTGTCGCCTGCGGCTGCGGCGTGGTTGAGGCTGGTACGCGAGCGCGGCGAGGCTTGAGCAATCACTGCGACGATGTCGCTTCAACGGTGAGAGACGTGCGGCAAGGGATCCCAGTCCTACGGCCTGACTCACAGCGCGCGACTCGCAGCGCGGAACCAGCTCTGCTCCGAAGGCGTTTCCGCATGATCCGAAAAGAACGTGACACGTTTTTGCGTGCCTCGAGCTCATTCATTGAACCGGAGGGCAAGGATGTGCCGTTGGATCGCCTATCGCGGAGAAACGACCGCCTTCGAGCATTATGTGACCGAGCCGGAACATTCCCTGGTGACGCAGAGCATCCGCGCGCTGGAATCGACCGCGGGCACCAATGGTGACGGCTTCGGTCTCGGTTGGTACGGCGATCATCCAGAGCCGGGGCTTTATCGCGAGACGCGGCCGGCCTGGTCGGATGAGAATCTCCGCTATCTCAGCCGGCATCTGCGCTCGCATCTGTTCTTCGCTCATGTCCGCGCCGCGACCGGCACGGCGGTCACTCGCCAGAACTGCCATCCCTTCGCCTGCGGCCGCTGGCTGTTCATGCACAACGGCTTCGTCGGCAGCTGGAACAGGCTGCGGCGCAAGGTCGAGGCGCTGATCCCGGACGCGCTGTATCCGTCACGGCTCGGCACGACCGACTCCGAAGCCGTGTTCCTCGCCATTGTCGGTGCCGGCATTGATCCGGACCCGATCGGCGCGACGCGCAAGGTGCTGCGATCACTCTGTGAGCTCGTCAATGAGGATGGTCTGCGTGAGCATCTGCGCTTCACCTCGGCGCTGTCCAACGGCCACGATCTCTATGCGTTTCGCTTCGCCGAGAATGACCGCGCCAATTCGCTGTATTTCCGCGAAGACGGCAATCAGGTGATCGCGGTCTCCGAGCCGTATGACAAGGAGCCTGACTGGATCGAGGTGCCGCCGGACCACGTGCTGGTCGCGCGCGCGGCAAAGCCCGCCGAAATTGTTCCGCTATTCGCCGCAGGGACTGCTGATTTTGCCGCGGAACGCAAGCGATCACAACGGGTTGTCGGAGGTACTTAGAACAGCAGGAACTGAAAGATCCCGCGATGTGCGGCATTTGTGGCGAAATCAGCTTTTCCGGAAGGCCCTCATTGTCCACGCTCGGCCGCATCAACGATGCGATGCAGGCGCGTGGTCCTGATGCGGCCGGCCTCTACGTGCAGGGCGGGCTTGCGCTCGGCCATCGCCGCCTGAGCATTCTCGATCTCTCGGCTGCGGCACAGCAGCCGATGATCGACGCGGCGCTAGGTCTCGGCCTGGCATTCAACGGCTGCATCTACAATTTCCGTGAACTTCGCGACGAGCTGAAGGCGAAGGGCTATCGCTTCTTTTCCGACGGCGACACCGAGGTCATCCTTAAGGCCTACCATGCCTGGGGCAAATCCTGCGTGCAGCGCTTCAAGGGGATGTTCGCCTTTGCGCTGTGGGAACGCGACAGCGGGCGCATTCTGCTGGCGCGCGACCGTCTCGGCATCAAGCCGCTCTACTACACCGATGGTCCTCACGGATTTCGCTTTGCGTCGTCATTGCCGGCGCTGCTGGCGGGCGGCGAGGTCGATACGGCGCTCGATCCGATCGCCTTGCATCACTTCTTCAGCTTCCACGCCGCCGTTCCGGCGCCGCGCACGATATTGCGCGGCGTGAAGAAGCTCGAGCCTGCCACTCTGCTCACGATCGAGCCCGACGGCACGCAGCATCGCGAGCGCTACTGGCATTTCTCGGTCGGCGAGCAGCGTCCGACCGATCGCGCCATGAGCCAGCAGGAGTGGTCGGAGGCGCTGCTCGAGGCGATGACGACAGCGGTCGACCGCCGGCGCGTGGCCGACGTGCCGGTGGGCGTGCTGCTGTCCGGCGGCCTCGATTCGTCGCTGCTGGTCGCGCTGCTGTCGAAGCTCGGACACGAGGACATCCGCACCTTTTCGATCGGGTTCGATGCGGTGGGCGCGCATTCCGGCGACGAGTTTCGCTACTCGGATATCATCGCGCGGACGTTCGGGACCAATCACGAGCAGATCAGGATCGGCGGCGACCGCGCGCTGCAGGCGCTGCCCGGCGCCATTGCTGCCATGTCGGAGCCGATGGTCAGCCATGACGCCGTCGCGTTCTATCTGCTGTCATCTGAGGTCGCCAAGCGCGTCAAGGTGGTGCAGAGCGGACAGGGAGCCGACGAAATATTCGGCGGCTACAGCTGGTATCCGGGCTTCCTCTCGGCTAATGATCCCGTTCAGCAATATCAGAACGCCTATTTCGACTGGACGCATTCCGACCTGCAGCGGCTGCTGGCACCGGAGATGCTTGGCGACGACGTCAGCCTAGCCTTCGTGGAGCGCTTCTTCGTCGACCACGCGGGCGCCTCCGCGATCGACAAGGTTCTGCAGATCGACACCGAGATCATGCTGGTCGACGACCCCGTGAAGCGGGTGGACAACATGACGATGGCGTTCGGGCTGGAAGCGCGGGTACCGTTCCTGGATCACGAGGTCGTCGAGCTGGCCGCGCGCATGCCCGCCGAGCTGAAGGTGAAGAACGGCGGCAAGCACATTCTCAAGGAGGCGGCGCGCCGCTGCGTGCCGGCGGAGGTGATCGACCGCCCCAAGGGATACTTTCCGGTGCCTTCGCTGCGCTATCTGCGCGGCCCGTTTCTCGACTACGTCCGCCACCTGCTCAATGACGAGAAGGCGCGTGCACGCGGTCTCTACCGACGCGATTTCATCGACCACATGTTGCAGCACCCCGAGGCCGAGATGAGCCCGAAGGGACATTCGCGGCTGTGGCAGGCGGCCCTGCTGGAGGCATGGCTGCAGACTCACGGCATTTGACGTCTGACAGGATTGATCACATGGGATTGGATCCACGCATCCTGGAGAAGCTGCGGCTCGGCCTGAGCGATGACGAGCGGCGTCTGGTGATCCGCTCGGCCACCGGCAGCGAGGAGGTCACGGAATATTCGTTCGGCATCGAGGAGGAATACTTTCTCGTCGACGCGCAGACGCGCGATGTCGCGATCCGGACGCCGGACGACCTGTTCGAGGCCGCCAACTGGTCGACCGGCGGACAGGCGATGCGCGAGATGCTGCAGGCCCAGCTCGAGGTCGCCACCAACGTCCATGTCGATGTCGGCGATGCGCGCGAGGAGCTGAAATTCCTGCGGCGCGAGGTTGCCAGCGTGGCGAGCCAGTATGGCCTGACCATCCTGGCCTGCTCCACGCATCCGACCGCGACGTGGCGCAGCTCACTGCCGAGTCCCAAGCCGCGCTACGCGGAGATGATGGAAGACCTGCGGATCGTCGGCCAGCGCAACATGCTGTGCGGCATGCATGTGCATGTGCAGTTGCCGGACCCGGACCTGCGCTTCGCGGTGATGCGGGCGATGCTCCCCTACATCCCGGTGTTCATCGCGCTCTCGGCGTCCTCGCCGTTCTGGAATTCGCGCGAGACGGGCCTGAAGGGCTATCGGCTCGCCGCCTACGACGAGCTGCCGCGCAGCGGTCTGCCCGAGCTGTTCACATCGAAGCAGCAATATGATCGCTATGTGGCGGCGCTGACGAAGTCCGGCGTGATGCCGGACGAGAGCCATGTCTGGTGGGCGATGCGGCCGTCGCTGCGGCATCCGACGCTGGAGCTGCGTGCCCCCGACGTCTGCACCGCGGTCGACGACGCCGTCGCGATTGCCTCGCTCTATCGCGCCTTGGCGCGCCATCTGTACCTGAATCCCGATCTTGCCGAGGCCGTCGGCAACGTCGAGCGTGCGATCGCGGTCGAAAACAAGTGGCGGGCGCAGCGCTATGGCACCGACTGTCTGTTCGTGACCGAGGACGGTCCGGTGACGGGCCAGGAGATCCTGAACCGCATGATCGCGGACGTCGCGCCGCATGCGGAGGCGCTGGGATGTCTCGCCGAGGTCGAGCACTGCCGCATCATCATGCAGTTCGGCAGCTCGGCCGACTATCAGCTGCAGGCCTATCGCGAGTCCGGCGGGCAGTTGTCGGCGGTGACGCGCTGGATCGAGGCCGCCACCGTGTCGCGCGCCGAGCCACCGCGCCGGCAGGCACCGGTCGAGCCAGCCCAATGACGCCGGCCTAGATCGGTTGCCTGATCACACGGCCGTCGCGCGCCACGAGGCGGCCGTCCTTGTAGACCGAGCGGCCCTTTGGCACGGCGACGACGGCCTGCGGAACGTGCTCGGCATCGAGGGTGACAAAGTCGGCCCGCGCGCCAGCGCGCAGGCCGTAATCGGCAAGCCTCAAGACCTTGGCGCCGGCCTCGGTGACGAGGTCGAAGGCCATCCGCAACTCGTCATCGACATAGAACCCGGAGCGGTAGCCGACCATCATGGCGCGGTTCAACAGATCGCCGTCGCCATAGGGCCACCAGGAGTCACGGATGTTGTCGTTGCCGCTGAACACGGTGACGCCGGCCGCGCGCAGCAGCGCCACCGGCGGGAAGGGCCGCGCACCCGGTGCATTGGTCATGATGGCAACGCCAGACGCCGCCAGGACATCGGCAATCTTCTTCAGCGGGTCAGCAGGCAGGTCGCCGAGCGCATAGGCGTGGCTGACCGCGACGTGGCCCTTCATGCCGAGGGCGCGCGTGCGCGCCGCGATCTGCTCCAGCTCGAACAGCCCGAGCATGCCCGGATCGTGCAGATGAATATCGACGTCGACGCCGTGCTTGTGCGCTGTGCCGAACACGACGTCGAGATGCTTTTCGACGTCGCGGTCGAAGCTCGCGGGGTCGAGCCCGCCGACGAGGTCGGCGCCGAGCCGGATGGCCTCGTCGAGCAGCTCGGGCGTGCCCGGGCTCTTGAGGATGCCGCTCTGGGGAAAGGCGACGAGCTGGATCTCGATCAGCTCGCGATACTCCTCGCGCACGCGCAGGATCGTTTCCAGCGATGTCAGGCCGACCGAGCCGTCGACCATGACGTGGCTGCGCATCCGCGTGGTGCCGTGGCCGATGCAGAGATCGAGCTGGTTGCGGGCGCGCACGTCCATCGGCGCGGCCGCGGCCATGTTCTGGGCCTGGAACGTGACGCGCTCATGCACGTCGAAGCCGTTGGTGCAGGGCTTGTGCGGCTTCCAGGCATCGCCGTAGAAGCTGGTGTCGAGATGGATGTGGCCCTCGACGAAGCCGGGCACGACCAGCGCGTCGCCGAGATCGACCACCTCGCGCGCCTCGGGGCGCTCGGTCTCGGCGAGAAGGCCGCTGATGCAGCCGCCGTCGACCGTGATCGTATGGCGCGCGCCGCGGTCGAGCCGCGCATTGATGAACAGCTTGTCGACGGCCATGCCCAAGATCCTTCCCAGCCATCCGCCAGCATCGGAGCCGCGCGAGGGCGGTCCGATGCGCGATGAGACGATATTCTTGGTCAGGAGCGGCCGGAGCCGCAAGCATCTTCAGGCGGCAATCGCCTGCGGCAGTCCGGCGATCCAGTCGCGCGCCAGCGCGATGTCCGCCTGCGACAGCTGGTGCCCCGCCGGCAGCGTCGTATGGGTCACGTCAGCGCCGGCCTCGGTGAGCTCGGTGCACAGCTTCGCCGAATTGCTGGCGGGCACGATCGGATCGGCCAGCCCCGACAGCATCAGCACCGGCTGACGCGTCAGCTTGACCGCCGGCGGCTGGCTCAGTGGCACCATGGCTCGGAACAGCACCGCGCCGGCCAACGCCTCCGGTTGCAACAGCAGCAAGGCAGCGGCGATGTTGGCGCCGTTGGAGTAGCCGACCGCGACCGGCGCTCCGATCCCGTAATGCCGACGCGCCTCGCCGACGAACGCGCCGAGCTCCCGCGCGCGGCGGCGGACGTCGTCCTCGTCGAATATACCTTCCGCCAGGCGGCGGAAGAAGCGCGGCATGCCGTGCTCGAGCACCTGCCCGCGTGGCGAGAGGAGAGCCGCGCCGGGCGAGAGCGTGGCGCCGAGCGGCAAGAGATCGTTCTCGTCGCCGCCGGTGCCGTGCAGGAGCAGCAGCGGCGCTGCGCCGGCCGCGCTTGCGGGCTGGAAGCGGTGGGTGAAGGACAATGTGGCGGTCATGATGCGGCCTCCTCGAGGTTGGGCAGCACGCCCTCGATCTGCTTGCGATGCGATTCGAGGAAAGCGGGCAGCTTCAGGTTTTGTCCGAGCTCGGCGACCGGCTCGTCGACCGCGAAGCCCGGGATGTCGGTCGCGATCTCGAACAGCACGCCGCCCGGCTCGCGGAAGTAGATCGAGCGGAAGTAGTTGCGGTCCTTCTGCTCGGTCGGATGCAGGCCGTGGCGATCGACCAGCCGCTGCGCCATCACGCCCTGTTCGGCGTCGTCGGCGGCGCGGAAGGCGATGTGGTGGACGGAGCCCGCGCCCTGCGCGCCGCGCAGGAAGCCCTTGGCCTCGTAGATGTCGACCACGCTGCCTTGCGCATCGCCCGGCGCCTTGAACCGGATCACCGAGCCTTCGCGGCCCGTCTCGGCAAAGCCGAACACGTCGGTCAGCACGGCTGCGGTCTTCTCGGCGGAGTCGAGCAGCAGCGTGACGCCGTGGAAGCCGCGGATGGCGTGCTCGGCCGGGATGTCGCCGTTGCTGTATCCGGGCTCGTTCTCCGCGCCGGGGATGCCGACCAGCGCGAGCGCCATGCCGTCGGGATCGGTGAACGGCAGCACCGACTCGCCGAAGCGCTTCTCGAGCGCCTCATAGGCGATGCCCTTCTCGGTCAGGCGCTGCGTCCAGTAGCCGAGCGAGCGCTGCGGCACGCGGAACGCGGTCTGGTGGGTCTCGCCGACGCCGCGACGGCCCGGCCGCACGCCGGCCCAGGGGAAGAAGGTCAGGATGGTGCCGGGGCGGCCGGTCTCGTCGCCGTAATAGAAGTGATAGGTGCCGGGATCGTCGAAATTGACCGTCTTCTTGACGAAGCGCAGCCCGAGGTCGCGGGTGTAGAAGCCGAAATTGCGGATCGGGTCGCCGGCGATGGCGGTGACGTGGTGAAGTCCGGGCATGTGAATCTCCTGTCGGTAGGCCCAAAAGGGCCGCTTGAATTCCTGGACGCCATATTGGTCTGCTTTGATTTGGAGACAATCCGTGCTCTTGTGACGTCTCTGTCTACGATCTGGCGACAATGACGGCCCGGAGATCCCATGGACAAGCTGAGCAGCCTGCGGGCCTTCGTGAAGGTGGTCGAGAGCGGCAGCTTCGCCGAAGCCGGCCGGCAGTTGCGGCTGTCGCGCTCGGCGATCTCGAAATATATCGGCGAGCTCGAGCAGAGCCTCGGCGTGCAGCTGATCGTCCGCACCACGCGCCATGCCAGCCCGACCGAGACCGGCCAGCGCTATTTCGAGCGCGCCGTCGCGATCCTCGCCGAGCTCGACGCCGCCGATCAGGCCGTCAGCCAGTCGCAGGCCGCGCCGCGTGGGCTGTTGCGCGTCAATGCGCCGATGTCGTTCGGCACCATGCGGCTCGGGCCGGTCGTGGCCGATTTCATGGCCCGCTATCCCGAGCTGCAGTTGCAGATCGTGCTCAGCGACGACCTGCTCGATCCGGTGCAGGACGGGTTCGACGTGACCTTGCGGATCGCCGAGCTGGAATCGTCGAGCCTGGTGGCGCGGCGGATCATGCCGGTCGAGCGCGTCATCTGCGCCGCGCCGGCCTATCTGGCGCGGCACGGCACGCCAGAGAGCCCGGAGGAGCTCCGCCGCCACACCGCGCTGACCTACGGCTTCCTGCTGACCGGCAATCAGTGGAAGCTCACCGGCAGTGACGGCGACCACTGGATCCAGCCGGCATGGTCGTTGTGCGTCAACAATGCCGAGGTGCTGCGCGATGTCGCCATCAAGGGGCAGGGCGTTGCGCTGATCCCGCGCTTCATCGCGGCGGACGCGCTCGAGAGCGGGGCGCTGACCGCGATCCTCGCCGACTACGCCGCGCCGCCGCTCGCGCTCTATGCGATCTATCCGCCGACGCGGCACCTCTCGGTCAAGGTGCGGCTGTTCATCGACTTCCTGGTTGAGCGCTTCGGCAGGGAGCGCGACGTGACCAGCCCATAGGCTGCAACTGAACGGCAAATCGCCTCGAACCTTTAACCGGGCGCTGATAGGGTTCCGAGCCGGCAGCAGAGAGGAAACGATGCATGGGGCGGCTGAGCACGCATATTCTGGATACGGTCAGGGGCAAGCCCGCGGCCGGTGTCGCGATCGATCTCGATGTCCTCGAACCGGACGGCTCCTGGCGCCGCGTCAAGCAGGTGCGGAGCAATGCGGACGGGCGGACCGATCAGCCGATGCTGGCGGACGATGACTTCGCCACCGGCACCTACATGCTGACCTTCCATATGGGAGCTTATTTCAAGACCCATGGCCTCGCCTTGGGCGACCCGCTGTTTCTCGATCTGATCCCGCTCCGCTTCTCCGTCGCCGATGCCGGCGCGCACTACCATGTGCCGCTGCTGGCGACGCCCTGGAGCTACCAGACCTATCGCGGGAGCTGAGCCGGATGAGTGCTGACGTCTATCCGCGCGACATGGTCGGCTACGGCCGCACGCCGCCGCATCCGCGCTGGCCCGGCGATGCCCGCATCGCGGTGCAGTTCGTGATCAACTACGAGGAGGGCGGCGAGAACAACATCCTCCACGGTGACGCTGCCTCCGAAGCCTTCCTGTCCGAGATCGTGGGCGCCCAGCCGTGGCCGGGCCAGCGCCACATGAACATGGAGTCCATCTACGAGTTCGGCTCGCGCGCCGGCTTCTGGCGGCTGTGGCGGATGTTCACCGCGCGCAAGCTGCCGGTCACGGTATTCGCGATCGCGAGCGCGATGGCGCGCAATCCTGATGCTGTCGCCGCGATGAAGGAAGCCGGCTGGGAGATTGCCTCCCACGGCCTGAAATGGATCGACTACCGCGATGTCCCCGAAGCCGACGAGCGCGCCGATATCGAGCAGGCGATCCGCCTCCATGCCGAGCTGACGGGCGAGCGGCCGCTCGGCTTCTACCAGGGCCGCACGTCGGAGCGCACGCTCGACATCGTCCTCAACCAGCAGGGCTTCGTCTACAGCGCCGATTCCTATGCCGACGAATTGCCGTACTGGATCGCGGGGCCGCACGGCCCGCAACTGATCGTGCCCTATACGCTCGATGCCAACGACATGCGCTTCGCCACCCCGCAGGGCTTCAACTCCGGCGACCAGTTCTTCGCCTATCTGAAGGACAGCTTTGATACGCTCTACGCAGAGGGCGCGGAGAGCCCGCGCATGATGTCGGTCGGACTGCACTGCCGGCTGGTCGGCCGCCCCGGGCGCGCGGCCGCGCTGGCGCGCTTCCTCGACTACATCACGGGTCATGACAAGGTCTGGGTCGCGACCCGGCTGGACATCGCCCGGCACTGGATCCGGACGCATCCGCCGGCTGGCGTATGGCGGCCGTCGCAGATGTCGCGCGTGCTGTTCGTCGAGCGCTATGGCGACATCTTCGAGCACTCCCCGGAGATTGCCGACCGCGCCTATCGTGCCGGCCTGTCCGCCTTCGACGACGCCGCGGACGCGCTGCATACGACGCTCATGAACGTCGTCCGCGCCATGAGCCGCGACGAGAAGCTGAAGCTGATCCGCGCCCATCCGGAGCTCGCCGGCCGCGAGGCGCTGGCGGGTGAGATGACGAACGACTCGATCGGCGAGCAGGGTCGGCTCGGATTCACTTCGCTGTCGCGCGCCGAGTTCGAGCGCGTCGCCGACATCAACCGCCGCTATCGCGACAAGTTCGGCATTCCGCTGATCGTCGCGCTCGCGCTGCACGCCGACCGCCCCTCGGTCATCGCCGAGATGGAACGCCGCATCGGCAACGATATGGATACCGAGATCGCCAACGCGATCGACCAGATCGGCCACATCACGCGGGCGAGATTGGCGAAGAAGTTCGAGCAGGGGTGAGCAGGCGGGCTGGTGTCGTCGCCTGTTAGTTGGTTCGGTGCGCGCGCCTCGCAGCCGGTGGGCTCCCTCTCCCCGTTCTTACGGGGAGAGGGTTGGGGTGAGGGGCAGCCGCACGAGTGGTGTTCGTTGTTGGACCTGTACCCCCTCACCCGGATTGCATCTGGCGATGCAATCCGACCTCTCCCCGCAAGCGGGGCGAGGTTAAGACCGCCGTGAGCTCATTCAAACGAACCAAGCAACACTCTCTCCGCCCGCGCCGCCACGTCCAGCAGCATCCGATCGCGCCCGCGTGCGGCGATCAGTTGCAGGCCGAAGGGCAGGCCCTGCGAATTGGTCCCGCACGGAATCGAGATCGCCGGCACGCCGGCGTGGTTGGCGTAAGGCGTGAACACCGCGTGCGCCCGCGGCATGGCGGGTTTGCCACCAATCTCCGCTGGGCCGAGCTGCGTGAACGGCCAGGCGACGCAGGGCACGGTCGGCGCGAGCAGCACGTCGACCTCGGTGAAGAACGCCGCAAACGCGCGCGCGATCTGCGTGCTCGCTTCCATCGCGCGCGCCACGTCTGCGCCGCTCAGGCCGAGGCCGCGCTCGATCTGTTTGGCGATGTCCGGGTCGAACTGCGTGGGATCGCTGCGAAAGCCTTCGCCGTAGAGTGCGGCCAGCCCGGCGTGCTGCAGCGGCATCACCGCATCTTCGGCAAGCCCTGCCGGCCAGATCGGATTCTTGTCCTCGATTGTCATGCCACTGGCGCGGAGCCGGGCGACGGCCTGCTGCAAGCCGGCACTCACCTCGTGATCGACGGCGACATCCAAGCCGAGCCGCGGCGAGAATGTCACGCGAAGCGGCTTCTCCTGATCGGCCGCGGCCACATCGAACGCATCGGGATCGCGCGGATCGGCACCGGCCATGACCTCGAACGCAAGCCTGGCATCGGCGACATCGGCGGCGATCGGCGCGATCACCGAGATGCGCCAGAACGGCTCGGCAAAGCCAGGCCCATAGGGGATCGCGCCGTAGGACGGCTTGAATCCGACCACGCCGACATGGGCCGGCGGCCGGCGGCTCGAGCCGCCGGCATCGGTGCCGATCGCGAGCGGCACGAGCCCGGCCGCCACCGCCGCAGCCGGCCCGCCGGACGAGCCGCCGGGCGTGAGCTGCTGATCCAGCGGATGGCGGGTCGGCCCGTACAGGAGCGAGGTCGTCACGCCCTTGCAAGCGAATTCGGAGGTCGCGCCGATGCCGACAATGACGGCGCCAGCGCGCCGCACCCGCGCGATGGCGATCGCATCCTCTGGCGCAATGAAATCGGTGAACAGCCGCGAGCCCTGCGTGATGCGCCAACCCTCGACCCAGATGTTGTCCTTGACCACGATCGGCACGCCAGCCAGCGGGAGCTGCTCTCCGACTGCAACACGCGCGTCGACGGCATCGGCCTCAGCGTACGTACGTTCGGGATCGATCGTGACGACGGCGTTGAGGTCGCGCGCCGCGGCAATGCGCGCAAGCGCCTGCTCGGCCGTCTCTCTGGCCGACGCCTGCCGTTCCAGGACAGCGCTTGCGATCTGGGATGCCGTCACGGACATGATGTCTCAGTCCATTGCGTGGCTGGCGCGACGACCGATTTCGCGTCTATCATCGCAGCAAAGACAGGATGAGGTGGGTGATGGCCGGCGGGATCTCGGTTCATGCGGTTGACGTGGCGAACGGGCGCCCCGCGCGTGGCCTGCGCGTCGCGATTTGGCGCCTGACGCCGGATCGCACGCTGCTCGCGGAGGGACAGCTCGGCGCCGACGGCACGCTGCAGGCGCCTGTCGTCAAGGGCGAGGGCGTCACGGCTGGCGAGTATGAGGTGCTGTTCCATGTCGGCGAGTTCTTCGGGGCAAACGCTCAAACGAAATTCCTCACCACTGTGCCGTTTCGCTTCGCGATCGACAAGGTCGAGGAGCATTTTCACCTGCCGCTGAAATTCACGCCCTGGGGCTATTCGATCTTTCGTGGGGCCTAGTGCGTCGCGCGCGGCCGTCCTTCGAGACGCCCGCCTGCGGCGGGCTCCTCAGGATGAGGGCTGATTTCGCGGCGAGATATTCACCCTCTCCATGAACACACGGCTCATAGTTCACGTGTAGCTCCAGCTTCGGCGCCGGACTCTCTTCTCGCTTCCCGATCTCTGGTCTTTTGATGCAACCTCCGCAACGCTGCGCGATGCAGTGCCCTCGCCCCTTGTGGGAGAGGGCATCGCCGGCTGATCCTCAGGCTCGGTCGGGTGAGGGGTCCTCTCCGCGAGCGCAACTCGTTGAGACAGACCCCTCACCCGACCGAGATCGTTGCGCTATTGTACATGCCCTCTCCCATAAGGGGCGAGGGCGCAGTCACGGCCGTCCCGCCCGCGGCAAGGTCGATCGGTTTCTCGCTTCTCCATGAGGTTGCTCTCCATGAACACGCTGACAGCATGTTCATGGTCCTCTGTGCAGCGGCCGCTCCGCCGCTTGACCCTCATGGTAAGGAGCGCCGCCTCGCGGCGCGTCTCGATCCATGAGGCCCCCGACCTCGCGCCACTAACCCGTCAGCCGCTTCGACAGTCCCGTCGTCCTCTCCATGATCGCCATCAGCGCGATCGTGGCGATGATCAGCACGCTCGACAGTGCAGCGATGGTGACGTCGAGCTTGCCTTCGAGGTCCTGCCACATCCGGATCGGCAGCATGTCGGTGGCGGCATCGCGCAGGAACAGCGACACCGGCACGTTGTCGAACGACGACATGAAGGCGATGAACGCGCCGGAGATGATGCCGGGGCGGATCAGCGGCAGCACGATGCGGCGGAACGTGTAGAGCCTGCTGGCACCGAGGATCGCCGAGCTTTCCAGCAAGGTCGGCTCGAGCTGGGCCAGGGCGGCGACGGTGTTGCGGACGACGTAGGGCACGCAGACGATGGTGTGGCCGATGACGAGTGTCAGCAGCGACACCGGCAGGCCGACCAGCGAGAAGAACATCAGCGCCGCAAGCCCGAAGGCGAGCGCGGGCAGCACCAGCGGCGACATGAACAAGGAGTCCAGGAGCTTTGCGGTCAGCGTCTTGGAGCGCGAGATCGCCAGCGCCGCGGCGACCCCGAGCACGATCGAGAGCCCGGTCGACCACAGCGCGACGACGACGCTGTTGCGCGCGGCGAATTGCAGTTGCCAGGCGTTCCACAATTCGACGTACCAGCGCGTCGAATAACCGGGCGGCGGGAATTTCAGCGAGAAGCCGGACGTGAAGGAGACGATGACCACGACCAGCGACGGCGAGACGATCAGGATCAGCGCCATGATGGCAATGACCGTCATCACGATCTGGAAGCTCAGCGCTTCCAAGTTTTTTCGCCGCCTGCTCATCGCGCCTCTCCATAGCCGCGGGCGCGCCGCCCGAGCATCGAGAACAGCGCGACGATGGCGAGCACCGCGAACAGGAAGATGATCGAGATCGCCGCCGCGAACGGCCAGTTCTGCAGGGTCGAAGCCTGCTGGTACAGATACATCGGCATGAACAGCATCTGGCCGCCGCCAACCAGCGACTGGGTGATGAAGGCGGTGATCGCCGCAGCATAGGTCAATGTGCAGCCGGCGATGATGCCGGGCATCGACAGCGGCAGCATCACCTTGAGGAAGGTGCGCCAGCTGCCGGCGCCGAGCGAGGCCGAGGCGTCGGAGAGGTTGGGATCGATGCGGCCGATCGCCGTGATCAGGGGCAGCACCATCAGCGGCATCTGCACCTGCGCAAGCGCGGCGATGAGCCCGCCTTGCGTGTAGATCATGCGCAGCGGCGTGCCGATCAACCCGAGTGATTGCAGAACGGAGTTGATGATGCCCTGCCGTCCCAGAATGACGATCCAGGCGAAGGTCCTGACCACGACGCTGGTGAGCAGCGGCAGCAGCACGATCATGATGATCAAGGTCTGCAGCCGGCTGCCGGAGCGCTGGTACAGCCAGGCGATGGGATAGCCGAGCACGAGGCAGGCGAGCGTCACCTCGGCGCCGAGCAGCAAGGTCGAGCCGAGCACGGCGAGGCTGAAGGGGTCGGTCAGGAACTTGATGTACTGGCCGAGCCCCCACACCGTCGCCGCGGTGTCGTTGTGCAGCGAGAGAAAAAGAAGTTGCGCCAGCGGCAGCACGAAGAAGATGGCGAATGCCAGGCTCAGGGGCAGCGCAAGCCCCAGGCTGAAGCTGGTCACGTCTCCAGGCGCTGCCGTCGCGCTCTTCATCGCGTCAGATCTTGATGTCGCGGTTGAACTTCTCGATCCAGGACGCGCGCTGCTCGTTGATCTTCTTCCAGTCCTGGAACACGAACTTCTTCTTCAGCTCCGCGGTGTCCTTGGCCAGCACCTTGGCGATCTCGCCGGTCATCGCGACCTTGGTGTTGGTCGGCACGATCAGGTAGGGCGGGTTCATCAGCGCCGTCTGCACCTCCGGCGACAGCGCCGCCTCGATCAGCTTGAAGGCGAGCTCCTTGTTCGGCGAGTTCTTGACGATGTGGATGGTGGTCTTGAAGGCGATGGCGCCTTCCTTCGGCGCCACGAACTCGACCGGCACGCCGCGCGCTTTGAGGATCTGGATGGCGTTGAAATTGCCGGGCGAGATGTCGATCTGGCCCTGCTGGAACAGGGTCGCCAGCGCGCCCGGATTGGCGGCGACGGCGGCGAGGTTCGGCTTCAGCTCCTCCAGCGCCTTGAAGCCCTCATCGACATTGGCCTCCGAGCCGCCGCGCATGCGCGCGATCTCGACCAGCCAGCCGGTGCCGAGCGTGGAGTTCAGATTGGTGATGCCGACCTTGCCCTTGAATTCGGGCTTCCACAGATCGGCCCACGACGTCGGCGGCGTCTTCACCGTCTCGGGATTGTAGGTGAGGCCGACGACCTGGAAGAACGGCGCCGGGCCCATGGCGTCCTGCGCTTCGGGAATCAGGTCCTTGAAATAGGTGCTCTTGTCGGCCGGGTAGGGCTCGACGAGATCCTGTCCGATCGCGACCAGCGCCGGACCGGGATCGTGCAGCATGACGTCGATCGGCGGATTGGCCTTGGCGGCGTTGACCTTGGCGATCTGGTCGACCGACAGCATCGGATCGAGCACGATCGCGGCATCAGCGTTGGCCTTGCGGAAGGCAGGGACGAGCACGGCTTTATGTGCTTCTTCCCAGCTTCCGGTGAAGGTCGCGAACACCAGCGGTCGCGCCTGCGCGAGGCTGAGACCGGGGAAGGCGTGCATGGCTCCCAGCGTCAACGCGCTGGTCAGGAGCCGGCGGCGGTCAAGCATCATGTTTCACTCCGATGTGTCGGTTGGTTCATTGGGGGAAGACGGTGGCGAGGCCCGGCGCGAGCGGCGCGACGCGCACCGGCGAGCCCGCCTCGCGCAGCGGCGTGCCGCCGGTGCGGGCCTGCGAAATCTTGATGCTCGATCCGTCCTTGGCCTTGATCTCATGGACGACGGTCGCGCCGAGCGGCAGCGCCATGCCGATCTCGCCGGCAAAGCCGGTGGCGTCGCCGACGAAGGTGAGATGCTCGGGACGCAGGCAGACGGTGACCTTGTCTGAGGCACGGACCGGATGCGGCGCGCGGGCGATGATCTCGCCGCCGGCCTCAAGCGCCACCTTGACGCCGTCAGCATCGGTCGCCAGCACTACGCCGTTCATCCTGTTTGCGGTGCCGACGAAGGTATTCACGAACAGCGTCTGCGGCTGATCGTAGATGTCGCTAGGCGTGCCGAACTGTTCGAGATGGCCATGGCTGAGCACCGCGACGCGATCGGCCATCGACAGCGCCTCCTCCTGGTCGTGGGTCACGATCAGCGTGGTCGTGCCGGCCATGCGCTGCAGCCGCTTGACCTCGATCTGCATGTCCAGCCGCAGATTCTTGTCGAGCGCGGCGAACGGCTCATCGAGCAGCAGGATCGACGGCTTGATCGCGAGCGCGCGCGCCAGCGCCACGCGCTGCTGCTGGCCGCCGGACAATTGTCGCGGCAGCCGCTCGCCGAACGGGCCGAGCTGCACCATGTCGAGCAGCCGCTGCGCCTCCTTGTTGCGCGTCGCCTTGTCAACGCCGCGCGCGGCGAGGCCGTAGCCGACATTCTCGGTGATCGAGAGATGCGGAAACAGCGCGTAGTTCTGGAACACGATGCCGACCGCGCGGCGATTGGGCGGCAGCGCGTCGACGACGTCGTTGCCGATGATGACGCGCCCCTCGCTCTGGCCGATGAAGCCGGCGATGATGCGCAAAAGCGTGGTCTTGCCGCAGCCCGAGGGCCCGAGCAGGGCAATGATCTCGCCGCCTTTCACGTCGAGATTGATGTCGGAGACGGCGATCGTTCCGCTGGCGAAGCGGTGCGTGATCCGATCCAGAACGAGCGACTTGGCGTCCGATACGCTGGCCATGGGCTTCCTGCTCTATTCGTTTGAAAAAGCAAGAAGCGTGCCGCCTTTTCAGGCAGCGGCGGCGGCTTGTGTACAGAAGTGGAAGTGGGGGTAGGGGAGTAGGACGAGTTTCGCCCCGAGCGCCAGCTAACAAGATTGGCTCGGCCCACCTATCCGTCGCGATGCTCCAGCCGCGCGGCCAGCGCCTCGGGCAAGCCCGTCGTCGGCTTCGCGGCCGGGCGGCGGAAGGTGCCGGCGGTGGCTTTGCGCATCTTCAAGGCGAGCAGTGCCTCGGCCTGCTTCACCGCCGCGATCACCTGGTCGACCACCGGCACCGGAATGCGATGCGCGACGCGCGCGGCAAGGCCCGACAGCGGCGCGCCGGCAAAGATCAGCACGTCGGCGTCGTTCTCCTCGACCGCGCGCAGCGCCAACTCGACCAGCAGCTCTTCCTTCTCGTGCTGCACGTCGGAGATCTGCTTGAAGCTGCCGTCGAGCATGCGGATGCCGGCGCAGCGCTCCATCAGCCCGTGCATGCGCACGCACTCCTCGTACCAGGGGCCGAGCGCCTGCGCGAAAGTGACGATGGCAAAGCGCCGACCGGCCATGCAGGCCGTCAGCATGGCCGCTTCCGCAAGCCCGATCACCGGCACGTCGAACAGCTCGCGGGCCGCGAACAGGCCGGGATCGCCGAACGCGGCGATGATCGCGGCATCGAACGTGCCGTTGCGTTCCGCCAGCATCTCAAGCGCCCCCGCGCCGCCGATCTGCGCTTCGGCGCGGGTGGCGATATAGGGTACGCCGCGCGGCGCGGTGCAGGGGATCAGCGTCGTGCCCGGCGCGGCGGCGTCGCGGCCGACCTGCAGCATCAGCTCGGTGATGTCGGTGCGGATGTTGGGATTGAGCAGCAGGATGTTCATGGCGCCTCGCGAGGGAATATCCGAGCTTGCCCGAGGGATTGCTGCGTTGTCCAGAGCGGTCGGCTCTAAGGCGCGCCTTCGACCACGATGCCTATCAGCGTGGCAAGCAGCGACAGGATCGCACCGATGCTGAGCAGCCGCCGCAGCTTCAGGAACCAGGCCCGCGAGTCGTCGCCGCCGAAGCTGTACTCATCGGAGACCAGCGCCGTCAGCAGCGCGGCTGTGAGCAGCACCAGAGCGGGCAGCGGCGGCAGCAGCAGCGCGACCCAGCCGAGCAAAGACGGTGTCACCCCCCAGCTGATGCGCGGCCAGCCGGCCAGGGCCGGCGTCTGCACGGCGACGCCCCAATGGATCGCGCCGAGAAAGCTCACGATGACCGCGCCATAGCCGATCTGCGCGCGCAGCGCGGCCTGCCGGATCGGATCGTCACCTGCGATCACCAATGCCGCGAGGCTCGCGAATGGAATCAGCCCGGCAAGGCCGAGAATGCGCATCGGAGCGGGGACGCCGGACATCATGATGCTAGCCTCCTCGGCTCCTGGGCATCGCAGCGGCCGTCCGGCCGCGGTCGGATCGGCAGCGGTCCGAGCAGTATTTCAGCTCGTCCCAATCGCGTGCCCATTTGCGCCGCCACGCAAATGGGCGGCCGCACGCAGCGCATAGTTTGGTCGGCAAGTCCGCCTTGCGCCGCATCTTCGGCATGGCGTCACCACGAGACGGGCGTGCCGCGCCGGGCCAGGGCCGCTTTTGCCGCCGCCGTGCCGGAACGGGTCGCGATCCGTTCGCCCATCATGTTCGTCCTCGCCGACCGGTGCGCGGCGCCGGCTCCGGCCGACACCGTCCACACTAAAGAACGATCGGCGAGCAACGACGGATCAGTGGCCCGTGGTCGCGGCTCAGGCTTTGGTCACATGCACGGCGGGTGTCGCACCGCCGTTCCACTTGCCGTCGATCGCGCGCTCGATCTGGGCTGCGAGCTGCAGCAGCAGGCCGTCGTCGGCCTGCTTGCCGATCGCCTGGATGCCGAGCGGCAGGCCGTGCTCGTTGGTCGCGAGCGGCAGCGAGATCGCGGGGATGCCGCAGAGATTGGCGAGCGGCGTGAACGCGAAGTTGCGCCACAGGTTCTCGAACCAGTCGAGCACGGACGGATTGTCGCTGATGGTCAGATATTCGGTGGTGCCGATCTTCGGCGTCGGCAGCGCGGTGATCGGGGTCAGGATGATGTCCCAGTCCTCGAAGAAGGCACCGAAGGCGCGCGACGTCGTGTTGAACACCGCCTGCATCGCCGCGCGCTCGGCGAAGCTCGTATCGCGACCCGCTTCCCAGATGCGGATGTTGATCGGCTCGATCAGCTCGGCCGGCGGCCGCTCGAGCTTGCGCTGCGCCAGCAGGTTGTTGATGACGATCGCGAAGTTGGAGATGTAGCAGGTCGTCTGCGCGGCGAACGCGGCGCGATAATCGACGTCCGGCAGCGCGTAGCCGACGTGATGGCCGAGGCCTTCCAGGAACTTGCCGACACGCGCCAGCTCTGAAGCGATATGCGGCGTAGCGCGATAGTCGCCCCATTGATGCGACAGCGCGATCCTGAGCTTGCCCGGATCGCGCTTGATCAGCTCGACATACGGCTCCGGCGTGGTCCAGTACGGCATGAACTCGCCGGGCGCGCCGCCGCGGCAATGGTCGACGAACGCCGCGGTGTCGCGCACGCTACGCGACTGGCAGCCCTGGATCGAGACCAGCCCGGTGAGATCCGACAGATGCGGCGCGATCGAGAACACGCCGCGCGAGACCTTCAGCCCGATATTGCCGTTGACGCCGGCGGGAATCCGGATCGAGCCGCCGCCATCGGTCGCATGCGCGATCGGCACCACGCCGGCGGCGACCATCGCCGCGCTGCCGGCCGAGGAGCCGCAGGTCGTGTAGTCGGTATTCCACGGATTGCGCGTGACGTAGACGGCGGGGTTCTCCGCCGAGCTGCAGACACCGAACTCCGGCGTCGTGGTGCGCCCCATCAGGTTGAGGCCGGCCTTGCGCATCTTCGCCGTCAGGTGCGTGTCGGCGGCGGCGCGGTTGCCGCGCATGTAGAGCGAGCCCTGCTCCTGCAGCCGCCCGGCCATGGTCGGTCCGAGATCCTTCATCAGGAACGGCAGGCCGGCGAAGGCGCCGTCGGCATTGGCGCCCGCCTTGATGGGATCTTCGACGGCGTCGGCAAAGACCTCGACCACGCCCGACAGCGCGGGATCGACCTTGGCAATGCCTTCAGCCGCCTGCCGCGCCAGCTCCGCCGCCGTCAGTTCGCCATTGCGAACGCGCGCCGCCAGCGCCATGCCATCATGCCGGGCCCACTCGTCCCAGCTCATCGCCAACGTCATCTGTCTTCCGATCTTTCGCGCGGCGCATCGCGTGTTCGATGAGTTCGCGCCTTGCATGTTCCGCGACGCGAACCTTAGTTTGCGAAGGCGGCGAGTCAATCAAGCACGCTGCATGCCGCCAATACGGCGCGCTCATGCGCCGCGGCTTACCGGTGATTGCGGGGTGCCAAGCGCGTTCCGGAAATCGGCACTCGGGCGCTCCTTCGGCCGGACGCGCGCATTGCACGCATGGGTCTCCCAAGCGCCGTGTTCGCCCGCGCGTTCCTTGACTCCTTAGGCTTGCGATGCCGTTCCCGGTTCCTCTTGTTACATTGTTGCTGATCGACAACCGCGCCGGCCGCGTGCTATCCGCTGGCCGAACAGGGGGCGCGGTGCGCAGCATTGGCAAACGAGACATCACGAGCCGTCCGCGCATGCTGCGCCGGACCGTGGCTGCCTGCCTGATGCTCGCCTATGTTCTCGCCGGCGCGCTGCACGGCGCCTGTGACATCGACGTCGCCCATCCCTTCGCCGGCAAGCCGGAGATCGCGTCGCTGCTCGACCGGGCGGGCCACACCGATCAGCGCGGCGTCGCCGACCATCATTGCCATGGCTGCTTCTCGGTGGCCGTGCCGCAGCCGCAGTTTGCCGCCGTCCCGGCCGAGGTCGTGGCCGCGACCGGCTGGGCCGTTCCCCTGCTCAGTGCAGGCATCCTTCCCGAGTCCGAGTCTCCGCCGCCAAGACACCTGAGCTGACGCAACGTGCCGGACGGCCGACGCCGTCCATCCTTGCCCGTCCAGACAGGTTCATCTCATGCCATTCCCCGGGATGGCTGCGCGCGCCATCGGCGCCGCAGCCCTGCTCGCTCTGTCCGTGCACGCGTCAGCGGCGCAGACGCTGACCCTCCGCGCGGCGCTGACGCGCGCGCTCGCCGCCAATCCGCGGCTGTCCGCCGCCGACCGCGACATCGGCATCGCCTCCGGCCAGCGGCTGCAGGCCGGCGCGCTGCTCAATCCCGAGCTGTCCTACGAGCAGGACAATTCGCTTGGCTCGGGTCAATATCGCGGCACGCGGTCGGCCGAGACCACCTTGCAGATCAGCCAGGCGTTCGAATGGTTCGGCAAGCGTGACGCGCGCATCGCCGCCGGCCAGGCCGGCGTACGGGTCGCCGAGATCCAGCGCCAGGCGGTGCGGCTGGAAGTGCTGTCGGAGACCGCGATCGCCTTCGTGACGGTGCTCGCCACGCAGCGGCGCATCCAGATCCTCGACGATCAGGTCGCAGCGCTCGATCGCCTGACGCCGCTGCTGCGCCGTCGCGTCGAGGCCGGCGCGTCGTCGCCGGCGGAGACCGGCCGCGCCGAGGTCGCCTCGGCGCTGGTGCGGGCCGATCGCGAGCGCGTCAAGGCGACGCTGGCGAGCGCGCGCCGCGAGCTCGCCGTGCTGATCGGCGATGGCTCGGCGAAGCTGCCGGCCGTCACCGGCCGGTTCGACGCGACCGGCCAGCCGCCATCATTCCAGAGCGTGGTCGCGGCCATCGATGCCAATCCGCAGCTCGTCCGCTGGACCGCGGTCTACGCCCAGCGCAATGCCGAGCTGCTGCTGGCCCGGCTCAAGCCCTATCCCGACGTCCGTGTCGGCGCCGGCTGGCGGCACTTCAACGACACCCAGGATGATGCCGTCAGGCTCAGCGTCTCCGTGCCCATCCCGGTGTTCGACCAGAACCAGGGCAACATCCTCTCGGCGCAGGAAAGCGTCGCCAAGACCGAGGCCGAGCGCAAGGCCAACCGCAACGCGCTGCTGGTGATCGCCGGCCGCGCCTACGACTCGCTGCAAGGCTCGCTGCGGGAATTGTCGGTGTTGCGCGAGATCGCGATCCCGAAGGCGCAGGAGGCCGCCGACGAGATCGCGCAGGGCTACAGCGCCGGCCGCTTCTCCCTGCTCGAAGTGCTGGACGCGCAGGCGAGCGTGGCGCAGGCGCGGCTGCGCGAGCAGGAGGCGCTGCAGAACATCCATGTCGCCGTGGCGACGATCGAAGGCCTGGTCGGCCGTCCCTTCACCCTGGCACGGGAGAGCGCGCGATGAGACCGTTCACCATCATCCTGATTGCCGTCCTCGCTGCCGCGGCTGGCGCCGGCGCATCGCGCCTGCTGCTCGAGGCGGAGCCGCATGCCGACGCAACGGTCGGCCATGCCGATCATGCCGAGAAGGCGGCGCCGAAGGATCATGTCGAGCAGGACGAACATGGCGCCGACCGCATCCGCATCAGCGACGTGAAGCTCGCCGCCGCCGGCGTCGCGCTCGCCGAAGCGGGACCAGCGACCTTGTCCGATACGCTGTCGTTCAACGGCGTGCTGCGCGCCAACCAGGAAGCATTGGTGCAGGTGACGCCGCGCTTTCCCGGCATCGTCCGTGCCATCAGGAAGCGCATCGGCGACACCGTCGCCAAGGACGAGCTGCTCGCCGCGATCGAGAGCAATCAGAGCCTGACGGCGTATGACCTCAAGGCCCCGATCGGCGGCACCATCATCGACCGCCAGATCTCGCTCGGCGAATACGCCTCCGAGCAGAAGCCGGCCTTCGTGGTCGCCGATCTCTCCACGATCTGGGTCGACCTGTCGATCTACCGCCAGGATCTCCGGCGCGTCCGCCTCGACGACGAGGTGCTGATCGACCCCGATGACGGCCGCGGCGCGATCCGCGGCCACGTCTCCTACATCGCGCCGGTCGGCGCCAGCGAAACGCAGACCGCGCTCGCCCGCGTCGTGCTGGCCAATCCCGACGGCCGGCTGCGTCCGGGCCTGTTCGTCACCGCGCAGCTGGTTCTCGCCAAGCGCAGCGTCGCCGTGGCGGTCCGCGCCAGCGCGATCCAGACCCTGGAGAACAAGACCGTCGTGTTCGTGCGCGAGGAGGGCGACAAGATCGAGGCGCGCCCGGTGGTCACCGGCGAATCCGACCCGACCCATGTCGAGATCCGCGACGGCCT
Organism: Bradyrhizobium sp. SZCCHNS3002; assembly: GCF_032377435.1. Classification (NCBI taxonomy): domain Bacteria; kingdom Pseudomonadati; phylum Pseudomonadota; class Alphaproteobacteria; order Hyphomicrobiales; family Nitrobacteraceae; genus Bradyrhizobium; species Bradyrhizobium sp. SZCCHNS3002. Next base: position 80,902 of record NZ_JAUHHY010000020.1, on the reverse strand, counting down.
CGCCGCCGGTGAACACTACGTCGCCGAGAACAGTTTTGTGGTGAAAGCGGAGATGGGCAAGGGGGAGGCCGAGCATGATTGACGCGCTCCTCGCCTTCGCCGTGCGCCAGCGCTGGCTGGTGCTGCTCGTCGCGCTCGCCGCGGCCGGCTTCGGCGCCTGGAATTTCACCCGGCTGCCGATCGACGCCGTGCCAGATATCACCAACGTGCAGGTGCAGATCAACACCAAGGCGCCCGGCTACTCGCCGCTCGAGACCGAGCAGCGCATCACCTTCCCGGTCGAGACCGCGATGGGCGGCCTGCCGAAGTTGGACTACACCCGCTCGCTGTCGCGCTATGGGCTGAGCCAGGTCACCGTCGTGTTCCAGGACGGCACCGACATCTATTTCGCCCGCCAACTCGTCAACGAGCGCATCCAGCAGATCAAGGATCAACTGCCGCCGGGCGTCGAGGTGGCGATGGGACCGCTCTCGACCGGGCTCGGCGAGATCTTCATGTATGCGGTCGAAGCCAGGCCCGGCGCCAAGACGCCTGACGGCGCGGACTACTCGCCGACCGATCTGCGCACCATTCAGGACTGGATCATCCGGCCACAGCTGCGCGGCGTGCCGGGCGTGATCGAGGTCAACACCATCGGCGGCTTCGAGCGCCAGTTCCACGTGCTGCCCGATCCCGGCCGCCTGATGGCCTACAAGATCAGCTTCCGCGACGTCATCGCCGCGCTGGCGTCCAACAACGCCAATGTCGGCGCCGGCTATATCGAGCGCAATGGCGAGCAATATCTGGTGCGTGCGCCGGGCCAGGTCGGCAGCGCCGCCGAGCTCAAGGACATCGTGATCGGCGCCCGCGGCGGCACGCCGGTGCGCATCGGCGACGTCGCCGAGGTCAGCGAAGGGCGCGACCTGCGCACGGGCGCCGCGACGCTCAACGGCGAGGAGACGATCCTGGGTACGGCGATGCTCCTGATCGGCGAGAACAGCCGCGCCGTGGCGCGTCGCGTCGCGGCCCGGCTTGACGACATCGCCAAATCGCTGCCCGAGGGCGTGGTCACGCGCACGCTCTACGACCGCACCCATCTGGTCGAAGCGACGATCCGCACCGTGGAGAAGAACCTGCTCGAAGGCGCCGCGCTGGTCGTCGTGGTGCTGTTCCTGCTGCTCGGCAACATCCGGGCCGCGCTGGTCACCGCCTGCATCATCCCGCTGTCGATGGCGATGACCATCACCGGCATGGTCGAGAGCAAGGTCAGCGCCAACCTGATGAGTCTTGGCGCGATCGATTTCGGCATCATCGTCGATGGCGCCGTCATCATCGTCGAGAACTGCCTGCGGCTGCTGGCCCAGGCGCAGCATCGCAAGGGCGGACTGCTCACGACCGCCGAGCGGTTGCAGACCATCGTCAGCGGCGCGCGCGAGGTGATCGGCCCGAGCCTGTTCGGCACCGGCATCATCGCCGTGGTCTATCTGCCGGTGCTGACGCTGACCGGCGTCGAGGGCAAGATGTTCACGCCGATGGCGCTGACGGTGCTGATGGCGCTCGGCGCCGCCGTGCTGTTCTCCATCACCTTCGTGCCGGCAGCGGTCGCGATCTTCGTCACCGGCAAGGTCTCCGAACAGGAGAATTTCGTCATGCGCGGCGCGCGGCGGATCTACGCGCCGCTGCTGCGCGGCGTGATCGCGCACCGCCTGATGGTCGCGGCCATAGCCGTGGTGATCGTCGCGGCGAGCGGCTTTGCCGCGACGCGCATGGGCGGCGAGTTCATCCCGAGCCTCGACGAGGGCGATGTCGCGCTCGCGGCGTTGCGCATCCCGGGAACGAGCCTGACCCTCTCGGTCGACCTGCAGAAGGCGCTGGAGGCGCGGCTGCGGCTGATACCCGAAGTGAAGGACGCCTTCACCCGCATCGGCACGGCGGAGGTGGCGACCGATCCAATGGCGCCGTCGCAGGGCGACGGCTACATCATGCTGAAGCCGCGCCAGGAATGGCCCGACCCGGCGAAGCCGAAGGCGCAGCTCGTCGCCGAGATCGAGGCGGCGGCCGACGAGATCCCCGGCAGCAACTACGAGATTTCGCAGCCGATCCAGTTGCGTTTCAACGAGCTGATCTCCGGCGTGCGCAGCGACGTCGGCATCAAGATCTTCGGCGACGACCTCGACATCCTGCAGGGTGCCGCGCGCCAGGTCGAAGCCGCGATCCGCGGCGTCAATGGCGCCACCGACGTCAAGACCGAGCAGGTCGCGGGCCTGCCGATCCTGACCGTCAGGATCGACCGTCAGGCGCTGTCGCGTTACGGCCTCAGCGTGGCCGAGGTGCAGAGCGTGGTGGAGATCGCGATCGGCGGCAAGGCCGCTGGGAAGCTGTTCGACGGCGACCGCCGCTTCGACATCGTCGTCCGGCTCCCCGAGCGTCTGCGCGGCAATCTCGATGCGATCCGCGCGATCCCGATTCCGCTGCCGGCGGGTGAGGAGGCGAATGCCGCGCCGCTGCGCACCGCGTTCTCCTCGGTCACACAGCCGCGCTATGTGCCGCTGTCGTCGGTGGCCGCGGTCGCCTCGGCGCCGGGGCCGAACCAGGTCAGTCGCGAGAACGGCAAGCGGCGGATCGTCGTGTCAGCCAATGTTCGCGCCCGCGACCTCGGCTCGTTCGTGACCGACGCGCAGGCCGCGGTCGCCGAGAAGGTCAAGCTGCCGCCGGGCTATTGGATCGGCTGGGGCGGCCAGTTCGAGCAACTGGTGTCGGCGACCAAGCGTCTCACGATCGTGGTGCCGATCGCGCTGGCGCTGGTGTTCCTGCTGCTGTTCATGAGCATGGGCTCGTTTGCCGACGCCGCGCTGGTGTTCTCCGGCGTGCCATTGGCGCTGACCGGCGGCATCGCCGCGCTGCTGCTGCGCGGCCTGCCGCTGTCGATCTCGGCCGGCGTCGGATTCATCGCGCTGTCCGGCGTCGCCGTGCTCAACGGCCTGGTCATCATCGCCTTCATCGAGCGGCTACGCCGGGAGGGACGCTCCGTCCGCGCGGCGGTGGAGGAGGGCGCGCTGGCGCGATTGCGGCCGGTGCTGATGACGGCGCTCGTCGCCTCGCTCGGCTTCGTGCCGATGGCGATCGCGACCGGCGCCGGCGCCGAGGTCCAGCGCCCGCTCGCCACCGTCGTCATCGGCGGCATCATCTCGTCGACGATGCTGACGCTGCTGGTGCTGCCGGCGCTCTACGTGCTGTTCAGACGCGAGGCGCGGAGCGTGTAGGCGGAAGCGGCATGCAGCTCGCGACTTCGTCGCTGCATGCCGCGCGCGCTGGCGTCGAGACCTAGTTGAACGCCATCGGCGCCGCGCTGGCCATCCAGCCGTCGGTCCGTGCATTGCGGGCGAACCGCTGATATCTCGGCGCACGGGCTTCGCGCGTGACACGCGCCGCTGCGCCGAACATCGTGGAACCGCCAGTCGGGTTCACGATCGTGTAGCCGGCAATCGAGCGCGGATGCTCGCGGGTGACGTGACCGCCGGAATTGCCGTCATGCACATACCAGATGTTGCCCGCAACCTGCTGCTGCAGGATCATGACGTGGCCGGAGCGGACCGCAGCCATGCCCGGTGCGGGAGCCGCGCGTGGAAAGCGACGCCAGTTGGATGCGAGATTCAACTCGGGAATGACCCGGCCGAACGTATAGAGCGACGCTTCGCAGCCGCAGAAGGCATGCGGGCATCCCGACGGCCGGCCACCGACAACGCGGCCCTCGCCGGGGATCGAGGCCATGGCGTCCATGACGGAGTGATGGTGACGGTACGAGTAGTGATGATGATGATGGTGACGAGGACGCGCCTCGGCTTGAACGACGCGCCTCGGCTTGAACGGAGAGAGCCAGCAATGCGGCGACGACAATAACAACGCGGTACATTTGGAGGACTCCTGTACGCTGTGAAATCCCCCTGCCGCGCGCCAATCAACCTCTAAACATGTCCTCAAAGTGACCGAATCCCCTGTGAGCCATGCATTTGCGCGACAGCGCTGTCCGGTCATCCCGGTTCCAATTCATCAGGAGTGATTGACTCTCGATGTCGAGGATGACTCACAAACAGTCGAATGTTCCGCGTGGGAAGACCATGCTACCTACTAACAATGCGGCGACCGAGGCGGGCCTTCAGTCGTCCTGATAGCTGCAAAGATGCAGTCAGCATAAGTAACATCCTCCACGCGTGTGGCGCTCTTGGACATTCCAGCGCACTCATAGGAGATCGTCATGACCACGTTCCGCGGCAGTTGCCTGTGCGGCCGCGTCGGCTTCGAGGTCGAGGGGCCGTTCGACAAATTCCTCAATTGCCATTGCTCGCGCTGTCGCAAGGCCAGCGGCACGGCGCACTCCTGTGAGGTCGTCGTCAAGGCGGCGGCGCTGCGCTGGCTGCGCGGCGAGGCGAGCGTCACGCGGTTCGACCTGCCGCAGGCGCGCAGCTTCGCCACGGCCTTCTGCAGCACGTGCGGCAGCCCTATGCCGCATCTGACGCGCAGCGGCCACGAGGCGATCATTCCTGCCGGCGGCTTCGATGAGCCGCTCGGCGCCGTACCCGATCGCCACGTGCACTGGGCGTCACGTGCCGACTGGTACGTCGATGGTGGTGGGCTGCATGTCGACGACTGACTCGATCGAGAATGCCGCCCGTCGGGCGACTCATGTCGTTGGGCTGTGATGAACAGGCCTGTTCCTGCTCCTGATCTGCTCGATCGCCGCTGCGTCTGGAGACTGATTTCCTGAGCAGGTTCAGGCCGATTTGGGCTGTCCAGTCCCGGCAGAAAAAATATCCTGCTTGGCGGTTTCGGAAAATCATGATTGTTTGTCGCTGTCCCGCCTCATCGACGAGGGGCGTATCGCGGTCGTCACGACACGTGGAGGCGGGATGTGATGGGCGGGCCGGTTTGCAGCGTGGTCATTCGCGCGGACGAACAACATCGGCTCGCACGGTCAAGTCGCGTGGTCCTGATACTCCGATGCCAGTATCAAGCCTGCGTTGGCGCCAATGGCGCCGCGTGGGTGACGGTGACCAAAAAGCCCGGCGCACCGGGGAGAACGCGAAGCAGCCGTAAAGCCATCGCGCAGGGAGGGCCGGATCATCCGGCTGGACCTGTGGTACCTGCCGCCTGCATTTTTTGAGCAGGCGGGCCACGGGCCTCAGTCGAGGTCCGGCCTTCCCTGCACCCTTTCGTTTGAAGAGGGTGAGACCACTGTATCACTCGGACGCCTGGGGCGCCGCGAGGCCATGGACGCACATCCCCATATGCCGCTCAAAATTGTTGATCACGACGCGCCACTGGCTCAGTGCCGACCCTCCCCCTCCAGGGCAGGGCTATCGCATATGGAGATACAGGGCCATCGCGATGAACGATTCTGCAGGTTAGTTACTCCGTCATGCCCGCCTTGCCCGGGCATCCACGTCGTTCTCAGCATGATGACCGACGTGGATGGCCGGGACAAGCCCGGCCATGACGACGCGGAGAGAGGTAAGCGCAAAACCTCGATCGCCATATGTGATAGCCCTGCCCTCCGAGGGAGAGCGGCACCGAACTCGCGGCTCAGCTTTGGAAAGCGACGGGTGCGGACCCACAGGGCCGTTTTGAGGTGTCAGCCATGTCTCCGAACGCCTTCACGGCAGTTGTCAGCGCCATGCTCGGCGGCGACAAGGGCGGAGAGGCGATGCCGGAGTCGCCCCCGTTCGCCATTGACCGCCCGACCGTTTGGCCTATCTCTTCAACACCGCAAAGAAACGGAACTGGACCCTCCTGATGACCGCACATGTCAGCAACTTCGATGCCGCCATCGATCCCGTGAAGCTCGACCGCCTGGCCGAGGTCGCGGTGAAGGTCGGCTTGCAGCTTCGGCCCGGTCAGGATCTGCTGCTGACCGCGCCGTCGGTGGCGCTGCCGCTGGTGCGCAAGGTCGCCGAGCACGCCTACAAGGCCGGCGCGGGGATCGTGACGTCGTTCTTCTCCGACGAGGAGCTGACCTTGGCGCGCTATCGTTTCGGCCATGACAACAGCTTCGATCGCGCCGCCGACTGGCTCTATCAGGGCATGGCCAAGGCGTTCTCGGAGAACACCGCGCGGCTCGCCATCGTCGGCGACAATCCGATGCTGCTGTCCGGCCAGGATCCGGCCAAGGTGGCGCGCGCCAGCAAGGCCAACTCCAAGGCCTATCAGCCGGCGCTGGAGAAGATCACGAATTTCGAGACCAACTGGAACATCATCGCCTATCCGAGCCTCTCCTGGGCCAAGCTGGTCTTCCCGGATGTCCCGGAAGAGGTCGCGGTGGCGAAGCTCGCGGACGCGATCTTCGCGGCGTCGCGCGTCGATCGCGAGGATGCGGTGTCGGCCTGGGAGCGCCACAACGCGGTGCTGCGCGAGCGCACCGAATGGCTCAACGGCCAGCGCTTCAGTGCGCTGCATTACACCGGACCCGGCGTGGACCTGACGATCGGTCTCGCCGACGGCCATGAATGGGAGGGCGGCGCCTCGACCGCCAAGAACGGCATCACCTGCAATGCCAACATCCCGACCGAGGAAGTGTTCACGACGCCGCATTGCCGTCGCGTGTCGGGTCACGTCGTCAGCTCCAAGCCGCTGTCCTATCAGGGCACGCTGATCGACAACATCCAGGTGAAGTTCGAGGAGGGCCGCATCGTCGAGGCCAAGGCCTCGAAGGGCGAGGAAGTGCTGAACAAGGTGCTCGACACCGACGAGGGCGCGCGTCGGCTCGGCGAAGTCGCGCTGGTGCCGCACTCCTCGCCGATCTCCAAGAGCGGCCTGTTGTTCTACAACACGCTGTTCGACGAGAACGCCGCCTCGCACATCGCGCTCGGCCAGTGCTACTCGAAGTGCTTCGTCAACGGAACGTCGCTGTCGCCGCAGCAGATCGCCGCCCAGGGCGGCAACCAGAGCCTGATCCACATCGACTGGATGATCGGCGCGGCCGACACCGACATCGACGGCCTCCATGAAGACGGCCGCCGCGTGCCGGTGTTCCGCAAGGGCGAGTGGGCTTGAAGGACGAGTGGGCCTGACGCATGACGGGCCGGCGCCACGCGTGCACCGGCCCGAAGCGGGCCGCGAGCGATGCTCGCGGCGGGGTCGTCGTCGGTCGAACGGTCCTACTGCTTGGCGCTGCCGGTGGTGGCCTGCACGTCGATCGTGATCCGTTCCGACATGACCGGCTTGTTGTGCGGGATATGGCTCCAGTCGCCGAGCACGAGCTGCAAGGTGTGCTTGCCCGGCGTGAGATTGACCGAGGCTTCGGTCTGGCCCTTCCCGAAATGCACGTGGCCGGCATCGACCGGGATCGCCTCGTTGAGCGCATCGCCCTCGAGCGCGGGCGCGTCGATCAGCAGATGGTGGTGGCCGGTGTTGGGAGCCTCGGTGCCGGACGGCGCGACGCCCATGCCGGACAGGCCGAAGCGGATCAGCACCGGCGAGGAGACGGTGTCGCCGTCCTTGAGGTTGATGAAGTAGGCCTTGGCATTCTCGGGGGCGGGCGTTTCGCCCGCCATGACGACGCCGGTGGTTGCAAGGGTGGCGGCAGACAGCGTGAGGGCGAAGGCGAGGCTCAGTCGGCGCATCCTGGGAAATCCTTATCTCTGCGAAGGCGGCAAATCTCTAAAGGTGACGGCACAACTCAGGATGGGCAGGGCGACCGGAGGGGCGCCTGTCCGCATCTTGCAGTGCGGCTAAACAGTAGATCAGCAGGTTTGGCGAGGCCGCGAACAAATTGCGGCGTTCGCGTGAAGTTTATAGCGCTGGCGTGGTTGTGATGCGACGGCTGGTCGCGGCGATTGGTTCAAATTTTAACGACTGCGGAAAGCAGCCATTAGGTGCAACCGGCTACGGTCGCAGGCTCATGCCGGCGTTCGCCCGGTCATTTCAGTCCCATGCATTTGAGGTCCACGATGTCGCCGTCCTTGATCGAAACCGCCAATCTCACCGTCGACCTGGCGCCCGCTCCGATCGAGCCGTCCTGGATCATCGAGGGCAATCCGACCGCGACCTCCTGCACCATCGCGCGCAGCAGCGATGGCCTCGGCTCGACCATCGTCTGGCATTGCACCGAGGGCAAGTTCAATTGGTACTACGATTTCGACGAGACCATCCTGATCCTCGAAGGCGCGATCACGCTGGAGAGCGATGGGCTCCCGGCGAAGCGCTACGGGCCGGGCGACGTGATCTTCTTCCGCGACGGCGCGCATGCCAAATGGCATGTCGAGGGCCACGTCAAGAAGCTCGCCTTCTGCCTGAAGACGCAGCCCTATGTGCTCGGCCTCGCGGTGCGCGTGATCAACAAGCTCAAGCGCATGTTCCTGACGCCGGAAGGCCGCCGCGGCACCAGCCTCGCGGGCGCCTAGACGCCGTCGAGAATGATCACCGTCGGCGTCGAGGGCAGCAGCTCGCGCGACATCTTCAACGTCCGCTCGCCGCGCCGGTCGATCTCGAACTGCTGGCCGATCTTGCGCATGAACTCGTCGAGCGGCGTCGCGAAGCGGTGCATCGGCAGCACCACCGAGGCGCGCAGGCGCTTGGTGATCTCGGAGATGCCGTCGAGCGACATCGTGTAGGTGCCGTCGATCGGCACCATCACCACGTCGAGCCGGCCGATCGCGGCGAAATGCGTCTCGTCCAGCTTGACGTGCAGATGGCCGAGATGGCCGATGCACAGGCCGGCAACCTCGAAGATGAAGATCGAGTTGCCGTCCTTGATCATGTCGGCGCCGATCGAATCGCTGAAATAGCGCCGGATGTCGGTGGTGATGTTGCGGATCAGCACGTCGCCGATCCGCTCGTAGATCTGGGCCGGCTTGCCGTCGTCGCCCCAGCCATGCAGCACGTGCGGGATGCGCGGATCGGGCGCCAGCGTGTAGTGCGTCGAATGCGCCCGGTTCATGGTGATGACGTCGGGCAGCCGCCCGACCTGATAGGCGCCGCTGTAGTCGGTCGCGATGCGGATGCCCATCGGCGTGTCGATGAAGTAGGTCGAGTGGCCGGCATAGGTGATCGTCACCTCATTGCCGGCAGCCGCCGTCCGGCGCAGGCTGACCGGCATGGCGCGCGGCGGGTTGCCGGCCATCGCCAGGCACTCGCTGGTGCGCGGCCCCGATTGCGCCACCGCGGGCGATGCGAATGCGACCAGGACGGCAAGCAGCGAGACCAGCGAGCGCAGCATGGCAGTTCCCCTTCAACAGCGCGTGCGAGTGTAGCGAGGAATTGCGATCAGAACTATCCTCGGCGCAACGCTCGGCTTGAGAGCGCGGCGCGATGCGGGAGGATGGCATGACGGATCAGGTGTTGCAGCCGCTGCGCGAGATCGACGCAGGCGTGCTCCGCATTGCCTATTTCGAGGGCGGGCCGGCCGACGGTCCCGTCGTCATCCTGCTGCACGGCTATCCCTACGATATCCACGCCTATGTCGAGGTCGCGCCGCGGCTCGCGGCACAAGGCTGCCGCGTCGTCGTGCCCTATCTGCGCGGCTATGGACCCACTCGTTTCCGCGACGCATCGACGCCGCGCTCGGGCCAGCAGGCCGCGGTCGGCGCCGACCTGATCGCGCTGATGGATGCGCTGGCGATCCCGCGCGCGGTGTTCGCCGGCTATGATTGGGGTGGCCGCGCGGCTTGCGTCGGCGCGGCGCTGTGGCCCGAGCGCTGCACGGGCCTGGTCTCCGTGAACGGCTATCTGATCCAGGACATCGCGCGGGCGCTGGAGCCGGCGCCGGTGCCGCGCGAGTTCGCGTTCTGGTATCAATGGTACTTCCAGACCGAGCGCGGACGGGCCGGGCTCGCGGCCCACCGCGCCGAAATTGCACGGCTGCTGTGGCAGCAATGGTCACCGCACTGGCGCTTCGACGATGCGACCTTCGCGCGCGCGGCGGAGGCGTTCGACAATCCCGATCACGTCGATGTCGTGATCCACAGCTATCGGCATCGCTACGGGCTGGCCGAGGGGGACCCGCGCTATCAGGACATCGAGCAGCGGCTGGCGAGCCTGCCTGTCATCGCGGTGCCCACGATCACGCTCGATGGCGACGCCGACGGCGTGATCCCGGCGACGGACGGCCAGGCGCATGCTGCGAAGTTCAGCAACCGGATCGGCCATCGCGTGATCCCTCGGGCCGGCCACAATTTGCCGCAGGAAGAGCCGGCGGCGTTCGCCGCCGCCGTGATGGAGGTGCTGCGCTGAACGCTTCAGGTCCGTGCCGGGCTCAGCTTCCAGGCCGCGAGCAAGAGGCCCGCGGTCATCAGGCCGCAGACGATCGCAGCCTCGGGCAGCGCGAGCGCCAGCGCCGCGGTCGCCGCCCAGCCGATCGAGGAGAAGGCCTCGGCAAAGGTCGCCAGCCGCGACGAGGTCTGGCGGCGCCGGAACTGGCTGCGCCGCGCCTGGATCCGGAACCAGAGCTGGATGGCCGTGGAGGAGACGGTCGCAACCAGCACGGCCACCGCTGTGACCACCGCCTGCGCCGGCGCGACCCAGCCGAGCGCGAGCACGAGAGGCGCAAAGATCATCGCGATCGTGATCAGCACGACCTCGACCTTGGCGCGCACGATGCGCGTCCCCGGCAGCGGCGCCGTCGCCACCAGTTCGGGCGCGTCCTCGCCGGAGATGGTGAGCCAAGCGAGGCCGCCCGCGAGCTGGCCCGCCGCCATCACGACGACCGGCGTGATCAGGAACACCGCCTGCGAGCTGTCGGAGTAGCTGCGCCACAGCAGCAGCGCCGGAGGCACCAGATAGAGCAGTTGCATCAGCGTCTGCGAGATCAGCCAGGGATCGCGCCGCAGCAGCATGAACTCCTTGCGCCGCAGCGCCTGCTGCCGCGAGCCGCCGCGAAACGACCTGACGCGTGCGCCGGCGCGGCTGGAGACGCCCTGGGCCGCGGCGCTGATCGCGGTGTCGGCGAAACGCGGCGAGAACATGATCATGACGACGCCGAGCAGCAGCAGTCCGGTGGCCAGCAGAATCAGCAGCGCCTGGCCGTCGCCGAGCGCCGCTCGGGCCGGCAGCCAGACAAGACTGTCGGGATCGGGCGCGATGGCGGCCGCGGCATCCGAGGTGAGGACGGCGAAGCGCGACAGCGTGCCATAGGAGACGATCGCAGCGATCTGCAGCACGATGACGAAGCCGGCGCCGATCACGGCCGCCAGGATCTGGGCGACCAGCCGCGTTCGCGCCGGGCCGATCAGGCGGAACAGGACGATCGTGATGGCGATGGCGATAGCCGCCGCCGACAGGCCGACGGCTGCGACCACGACGAACGCCGCGAGCCAGCGCGCGCCACCCTCGATCAGCAGCACGTCGACGAAGGGGGTCGCGAGCAGCAGCGCCATGCTGGTCACGGAGAGCGCGATCGCCGCGATCCGGACGGAGAAGATCTCGGCCAGCCGCACCGGCGACGACATGATGAGATCGAGGTCGGCTCGGGCGTAGAACACGCGGGTGACGGATTCGATCGCCTGCGACAGCATCAAGGCCCAGGACAGCATGATGGTCGCGGTGATGACGATCAGCGCGGTCTTGTCGAGCGGCGGCGCGAGATCGGCGTAGCGGCCGACCACGACCCAGGCCGGCAGATGCATGAGGGCGCCGAACAGCACGAGACCGATGATGGCGGCCCGCGTGCGGCGCCGCCGGCCGGCCGTGATCATGCCGAGCCATTCCCGCCAGGCGAGCCGGAGCTCGTGACGGGCGAACCAGGCGAGCGTCGCCGCCCGCGTCATGCCGCGGACTCGACGTCGACCAGCGCGATGAACAGCTCCTCCAGGCTGGTGTCGGTGCGCCCGTTCTGCTGGCGGAGCTCGGCGAGCGTGCCCTCGGCGACGACGCGTCCGGCGGCGATGACGCCAATCCGGTCGGCCATGCGCTCGGCGACTTCGAGAATGTGCGTGGTCATGATCACCGTGCCGCCGCGGCGGACGCGCTCGGCCAGCAGGCCCTTGACGTGCCGCGCCGACACCGCGTCCAGGCCGGTCAGCGGCTCGTCCAGGATGATCAGCCGCGGGTCGTGGATCAGCGCGCCGGCGAGCGCCACCTTCTGGCGCATACCCTTGGAAAAGCCTTCGCAGCGCTCGTGCAGATGCGGCTCCAGCCCGAGCGAGACCAGAAGCTCGGTTGCCGCCTCACCTGATCTCGCGGGATCGATGCCCCACAGTCCGGCGACGAATTCGAGATATTCGAGCGGCGTGAGCTTGTCGTAGATCATGGGCTCGTCGGAGACCCAGGCCATCACCTGCTTGGCCGCGATCGGGTCGCGCAGCGCGTCGATGCCGAAGATCTCGATCCGCCCGGCATCCGGCCGCAGCAGGCCCGCGACCATGCGCAGCGTGGTCGTCTTGCCGGCGCCGTTCGGGCCGACCAGTGCGTAGAACTCACCCGAGCGCACCACGAGGTCGAGTGCATCGACCGCCGGCCGATCGAAACATTTCGTCAGTCCTCGCACGGCGAGGGCGGGGCTGCCTGGGATCATGACGGCACTATCGCCTCGTTGGGGTGGCGTCTGCAATGTGGATGCAACTCGTTGCGGCGTGGTGAACGGACCAGCGGTGATGACCGGTTCCGCGCTGCCGCCGTGGTCCTGCGCCATTGGGCAGCTGTACCGATGCGGGCGATGGTCAATGGTTCACGGAACCCGCGCTTTCAGGCGACAGCACCCGGGCCTCTGCCATCAGCGGCAAGGCCTGATACCGGGAGATGCCGGTCTCGTCGATCACGAACAGCGGCCGTACCTGCCGCGCATCGCTGTCCTGGATCATCGCCATGCGCTGATTGTCGAGCATCAGCCAATGTCCGTCGAGGCGCGCCGCCGCGACGGCATGATCCTCGCCCCGAACGGCATCGTGCAGGATCACGATCCGCAGATCGTCGGCGGCAATGCCGGCCATCTGAAGCGCGACGAACTTGGCGATCGCGTAGTCCTCACAGTCGCCGGCCCGGTGCTCGAACGTCACAAGAGGAGAGGCCCAGACATCCATCTGGCCATATTGAGCGAGGTCGCTGGCGGGGCGGATGGCCAGGTTGATCGCGCGATTGATCTGGCCGAGCCGTGCCCGCCCCTCGCGGAGACGGCCCTGATCGATGATCGTGAGCAGGCTGAGGGCGGCAGGGGAAACGCAGCGTTCGCGGTCGCCATCGCACAGCGCAAGCTGCACGCGCTCGTCATCGAGCTTGCGCGCGAGCGCCACCCACTTGTCGCGCAACGCGCCGGCGTCGAGGATGACCCGCGGCAGGGCGAAAGGCTCCGCATCCTCGATGGCTGCGAGCCCCAGTGGGCGCACGGCAGGACCGGCGCTCGCCGGACTGCCGAGCCATATGGCGGCGCTGGCGGCCGCGGCCGCCAGCAATGCGCGCATCAGCGCGAGAAAATTCATGTGACGCCCCGTGCCCGGATCTCGGTCGGCGCGATGCAGCGCCTGACGGAACCGGATGCTTGTTGGCGGTCAGCATGGATGTGGAGGCTTGGCCTCTGCTTAAAACCGGCACGCGGGCGATCAAATCGCAGGATTTACGCTGAACGTTGTGTTGCTCCGATGCGACAAATCCTAGCGAAAGCTGAGCGATGGTCGCGAAGGTCGGAAGGGTTCGCGGTGAAGTTGTGCTTTGAACTCAGCCGCCGCTCCCGCCAAATTGATGCAATTCGTCGATTCTTGTTCTCCCACCCACAGTCCTGCACTTGAAATCCGTTGTCAGGGGTAAGCCGGTGCGGATGTCGATGTCGGCAAAGGTATTGGCTGGTCTATGAATACTTGGAATTACTTCTATTTTCTGGAGAGACGTGAATTTTGACTTGGCCGGTTCCGCCCGGAGCCAGCTGTAAAGAGGGCAGAAACTCGCCAACATCGTAGCGATCCCGCGGAAGCCGCCGTTTTTGGCCACCTGAAGCACAAGCTGAAGGTGGTTCCGCCAGACACTTGCCAGTGATATGCACGCCTTGAACACTCATTCTTATGTATTCATTAACCATAGTCGGTGGCCCCGTGAATTACGCTGGCAATTCTGACGCCGCGCTTTTCTCCGACGGCCGGGGCGCCTCCTCGCACGGTCACGTGCGGCTGGAGGCGCCGCACGCCCATGCGCCGACGGACGCGATCGTCGTTCCGGACGCGCATTTTCTGTTCAACGCCGATTTCAAGCGGTCCGGCCTCGACCTGATCCTCTCGTCCGATGGGCGCGAGATGGTGCTGCCGGACTATTTCAAGGGCGAGAAACGGGCGCCCCTGGCGTCACCCGATGGTGCGCATCTAACCGGCGACCTCGTCAATGCGCTCTCCGGCGCGGTGCAGGTCAGCCAGGCCGGGGCGGCTGCGAGCGTGAGCAAGGTCATCGGCCATGTGACCAAGCTGCAGGGCACCGCGACGGTCATCCGCAACGGCGTTTCGATTCTCCTGCACAACGGCGACAACGTCGAGAAGGGCGACGTCGTCCAGTCCGGATCGGATTCGACGCTCGGCATCACCTTCATCGACGGCACCGTGTTCGGCCTGTCGTCCAATGCGCGGATGGTGCTGAATGAGATGGTGTACGACCCCAACGGGTCGAACAATTCCTCGCTGATCAGCCTCGTCGCCGGCACGATCTCGTTCGTGGCCGGCGAGACCGCCAAGCACGGCGACATGAAGGTCGACACGCCCGTGGCGACCATGGGCATTCGCGGCACGGCGGTGCTGGTCGAGATCGATTTCACAGTGCCGGGGCAGGGCAGTCTGCCCGATGCCAAGTTCCAGGTGCTGGTCGAGCCGGACGGCCACACCGGCTCCTACGTCCTGTTCGACAAGACGACGCTGCAGCCGATCGCTGTGGTGAATCAGGCCGGACAGCAGATCCAGATCAGCAACGGAATCGTGAATCAGAGCGCTGTCCCGCTCACGCCGGACATCCAGAAGCTCATCAACGACGTCTTCTCGATCAAGTTCACCGACAACACCAATCCGAAGTCGAACACCCACTTCACCGATATCGGGGTGCCGCAGACGCTGACGCCGCTGACCTTGCCCAACGGCACCAGCGCAACGCCGGTGGTTCGCGTGGTCGACGACTCCGGCCCGACGACCGGGACTGGCCAGACCGGCGAGCAGCCGTCGCACATCCCAGGTCCGCCGGACGTCAGGATTCTCGATGCTGGCGGCCGGCTGACGACGGCCTTCGGATTGATGGAGCGTGCCGGTCAGACCGGGAACGGCACCGATCTCGACACCGTTCTCAGCCGCATCAATTTCGTCGACATCAACGGCATCGACCGGCCGACGGTGTCGGTGAGCTTCAAGTCCTATGCCTACAAGAGCGCGCAGCAGACTGATGTCACGGGCTCGTTGAACGCCCTGCAACTGCAGGACGTCATGGCGACGGCCGTGAAGATCGCGGTCACGCCCGATCCGAACAACAAGAACTATGGCACGGCGACGCTGACCTATAGCGTTCCCGACAACTACTTCGACTTTCTCGCGGCAGGCGAGACGCTCACGCTGACCTACCTCGTACGCGTCGACAACAATTTCGCGCCGTCCAATGAATTCACCGTGGTGCCGATCACGATCACGGTGACGGGCACCAATGACAAGCCCGAGATCGTCGCAACCGTGCAGACGATCGCGTTCGAGGGCGGCACCAGCGTGCCCGGCGGGCCGCTGACCTCGGACGATCCGACCTCGGGCACGCTGACCTTCAAGGATGTCGACCTCACCGACAGCCATACCGTCTCGGCCAAGCTGACCGGCGCGGTTCTGGAAGGCGGCGGCAGCATTCCGCCGGCCCCACTGGCGCTGTTCGAACAGGCGCTGACGGCATCACTGGCCTCCGACAGCACCGGGAGCGGCACCGGCAAGATCAATTGGAGCTTCGCCAACCTGCCGGTCTATGTCGCGGATTTCATCCCCGCAGGCCAGACGCTGACGCTCACCTACACGGTGACCGTGACGGACTCGCAAGGCGCGACATCGACGCAGACGGTCACGGTCACGATCACCGGCACCGACGATCCGGCGGTGGTCTGGATTGCCACGACGCAGCCTGGCGAGAGCAGCGGCGGGCAGGTTCATCTGTGGAGCGACGGCGCGAACTGGGCAACCGGTCTGGCTCCGACCGCCGATGATGACGTCATCATCATCACCGATCAGCTGCACGGCCTGACGCCGGCCTTCCCGGTGAGGATCGATGACGGCGCCTACGCCTCCGCCAAATCGGTCACGCTGAATGACTTTGGCGGCGGCGCCGTCCCCGAACTCGACAATCACGGCTTGCTGACGATCGGCGGCGCGCTGACGGCCAAGGCCGACTCTCGCATCGTTAACTTCTCGGGCGCCACGATTACGGTGAATGGTTCGGCGCAGATGCTGGACCAGAGCGAGCTGCACAATGCCGGCGCTGTGGTGCTGGATGGCGGCGGCGTATTCGGGGCTGCGGCCAGCATCATCAACACCGGGACGGTCGAGCTGTCGGCTGGCACGCTGACCGTGCATGGCAACGTCGCGAATGCCGATCAGGACAGCTCCGGCTTGATCAGGGTCGACCTGGGCGCCACCCTGACACTCGACGGCGGCAGCATCGACGGCGGCACCATCCTGATCGATGGCGTGCCGATCGTTCAGAATATCGGCACGCTGGACGAAGGTGGGCAGACGCCACCGCAAGCCAACGGCCTGCTCGCCCTGAAAGACGGGGCCGAGATCAGCAATGGCGAACTGACCAATTTCGGCACGATCGATGTGTCTGGTGCCGGAAATGCCATCTCGAATGAGATCGTCACGAACGCCGGCGTGATCGACATCAAGCCGGATGGCGCGCTCGCGCTCGACGACGACACCAGCGTCGACAATACCGACGGTACGATCACGGTCGAAGACGGCGCGACGCTGACCCTCTCGCAGGCGCGCATCAGCGGCGGCACGCTGACCAATGAGTCCGGTGGAACCGTCGCCCTGACCGGCGCAGCCGCGCTGATCGGCGGCACGCTCGACAATTCCGGCATCGTCGCCGTGTCCGGCAGCGGCAATACGTTCGAAGACGAGACGATCACGAATGCGAGCGCCGCCGCGATCACTATTGCGGTGAGCAGCGCGTTGTCTCTGTCCGGCACGAGCATCGCCGGTGGCGCTATCAGCAACGACGGGACGGTCTCCGTCGATGGCGGCAGCACGATCGACGGCAGCGCCGTCGCGGGCGGCGCGCTATTGATCGGCGAGACCGGTCCGCTCGCGGAGATGACGGCCATCCTCACCGTCCAGGGTGGCGCGTCGTTGACCGGCGTCGACGTCACGATCGGCGACGGGTCGAGGCTCGAGGTCGCCGCAGAGGAGAGCGCCACCCTGGTCGGCGTCACCGTCGACAATTTCGGCACGGTCCAGGTGGACGAAGCCGCGCTGCTGCTGATCGAGCACAGCACGATCACCGGCGGCGATCTCATCAACCACGGCATCGTGCATGTCGAGACCGAGGCGGCGACCACCTTCGACAATGTCACCATCGATAACACCAATGGTCAGATCATCATCGATGAGGATGGTACGGTCCCGGTGGAATCGACCCTGGTGCTCGATGGGAGCACGACTCTCACCGGCGGCACGTTGGAAATCCGGATCGCCGGCACGCTGGAGATCGCCGGCCATGACGTGGTGACCTTGGCGGGCATGGAGGTCGCCAACGTCGGCAAAATGACCGTCGATCTCGGCGCGATCCTCGATCTCGCCGGCACCACGGTGAGCGGTGATGGCAAGCTCTATATCTATGGGGCGATCACGGCGAGCGGCACGAGTGGACTCAGCGGAACGATCTACAACGACGGCACGATCGAGATCACGGCCGGGACGTTCGAGATCAACGGCGATGTCACCGGCTCGGGACTGATCAAGGTCGATGCCGGCGCGACGCTGACCGTCGATGGTCACGTCGATCAGGTCGTCGACTTCAGCAGCAAAGGGAGCAGCGAGATTGTCATCGACGACGCCAGCTTCTCTGCCAAACTCGCCGGCCTCGGAGCAGACGACAAGATCGATCTGCAGACAATCAAATGGAGTGACGCGACGACGGCGTCCTATGATGCTGACACGGGCGTGCTCACCGTCATCGACGGCGAAGGGCACAGCATCGCTCTGACCCTCGTCGGCGATTTCAGCGACTTGCATTTCGCCGGCAGCAAAGACGCCAATGGCGGGACGTTGATCACGGTGACGGCCAAGGACGACGTGCCGGTGGTTACAGATCCCGGCAAGCCGGGTGCGTTGACCGAAACGGGGGCTCAGACGGGCTCGTCTGATCTGCAAAGCGTCACCGGGACCATTCATTTCAGCGACGTTGACCTTACCGATCGCCCGACAGCGTCGATCCTGCCTCATGCGCAGAGCGTGACATGGGTCGCGGCCGATGGGCACACCGACTTGTCCAGCCAGCTCACGCCGGAGCAGATCGCCGCGTTCGAGCAGGCGCTGCAACTGAGCCAGGGCGGCAATGCCAACAATGGCAAGGTCGGCTGGACCTATGCCATCGCCGACGGCAAGCTCGATTTTCTTGGCGCCGGGCAGACCATCAAGGTCACCACCACGGTGACGCTCGACGATCATCATGAAGGCGGGACCGCGACGTCGACGATCGTCGTCACCATCACGGGCGCCAACGATCTGCCGGTCGTGACGAGCGATGCGCAGGCGGCCGTCATCGCGGAGCGCACGGCCAAGTCAGGATCGGACCTGCCCGACACCGCGAGCGGCACCATCACTTTCACGGACGCTGATATCACCGACACGCATGTCCTGAAGGTGATCGGCGACGTCGCGACCTCGGGTAACGACGGCGGCCTGCCGTCGGACATGTCCGTGCTCAAGAGCTGGCTGTCGCTCGGCGCGCTCACCGAATCCGGCAAGGGTGCGGGGTCGCAGGCCTGGAGCTTCGCTGCCGGCGACAAGGCGTTCGACTACCTCGGCGTCGGCCAGCATGTGACGCTGACCTACATGGTTGCCATCGATGACGGCCATGGCGGCGTGGCCGAGGTGCCCGTCACCATCACCGTCAATGGTGCCGAGGATGCGCCCGTCATCACCGGTGAGACGAACCCGCCGGTCCAGACTGTCATCTTGGCAGAGCAGGCGAGGGTGCTGGCGAGCTCCGCCAAAACGAATACGGAGGGCATGCCCACCGAGACGTTCGATCACGTGTCGGAAGGCGCGATCTCCGACAATGGACGCGGCCACGGCAGCTTCTACAGCCAGGCGCTGCACGCGACGTTCACGGCCTCCGGCAATGCGGGAATCGTGCACGGCTCGTCGCCGGTATCCGCGGCGCCCTACATGGTCGACGGGGCGGACAAGACCAACTATCTCAGCATCGGCAGCCAAGCCCAGGAGACGATCACCTTCGACAGCGTCAAGAACAGCTTCGGGCTGTATTGGGGGTCGGTCGACAGCTACAACAGCATCTCGTTCTACAACGGCAACAAGCTGGTGGCGTCCTACTCGGGCAGCGACGTCGCGCCGCTGCTCGCCAATGGCGGGCAGGCGTCGCTGGCCTCGAACGGCTATGTCGAGTTTCTCGGGCTGTCGCCGTTCAACAAGGTGGTGCTCGCCAGCAGCCAGAATGCGTTCGAGCTCGACAACGTCTCGGCGGGCACCATCGCCGATCAGCCGGTGAAATTGGCGAGCGACATGTCCGGCACCTTGACGGTGCTCGACAAGGATGTCGGCGACACGCTGACCGCTTCGGTGCACGACAATGGCGTGATCAAATACAATGGCTCTCTCAGCCTGCCCTCGAATGCCCATGTCCAGGCGCTGGCCGATGCCCACGCGATCACCTTCGACAGCGCGACATCCGATGGCGGTGCCGATGTCCTGCACTGGACGTATCATCCGGCCGACGTGAACCTGGATTTCCTCAATCCCGGCGACACGCTGACCGTGACCTATCAGGCGGAGGTCAGCGACGGCCACGGCGGCACTGCGAGCAAGGCACTGACCGTCACGTTGGCCGGCAACAGCGCCTCGACGATCAACGGCACCGATCAGAACGACGATTTCGTCAATGTCGGCGGCGGTGTCACGATCTTCGGCAAGGGCGGTAACGACACCTTCGTCTTCAATCCGCATTTCGGCAGCGCCACGATCGGCGATTTCGATCTCAACAAGGACATCGTCGAGCTCGATCATTCGCTGTTCGCCAGCGTGGACGCGATGGTGGCCGCCGCGCAGTCGGCTAACAACGGCCACGACACCGTCATCACCGATGCGGCGCATGATACGCTCACGCTCAAGGGCGTGACGCTGGATCAATTCAAGGCGCATCACGACGGCTTTCACCTGGTCTGAGTCCGCGGCGTTCGGGCTGCAGGCCACGGTGTGATATCGGTTGCTGCATGAAGCGATTGAGAGCAGTTCCCCGGTGGTTTGCACGCAGGTTTGGCTATGCGCGCCTGATCTGCCTGCTGCTGCTGGTCGCGTTCGCGGCGCTGCGCGTCGCTGATCCGGCCCTGGTGCAGGAGTTGCGTCTTCGCACCTTCGATAATTTCCAGGCGCTCAGTCCGCGGCCCAAGACGGTTCGCCCGGTCACCATTGTCGACATCGACGAGAAGAGCCTCGCTGATCCCAAGCTCGGCCAGTGGCCATGGCCGCGGACGCGCATCGCCGAGATCATCGAGAAACTGACCCAGCTCGGCGCCCTTGTCATCGCCTTCGACGTCGTGTTTGCCGAGCCCGACCGGCTCAATCCGGCTATCGCGGCGGATACCTTCCCCGGTCTGGATGAGGTGACACGTGAGAAGCTGAAGGCGTTGCCGTCAAACGATCAGGTGTTCGCCGAGACCTTGCGAAGATCGCGCATCGTGCTCGGTGAGACGGCCAGCCTCGAGAAGCGCACCGATCTGGACAAGACACTGCCCGTGACCGGCTTTGCGATGCTGGGTGACCCGATCCCGTTCATGGAGCCGTTTCCTGGGCTGCTGCGCAACGTGCCGGTGATCGAGCATGCGGCGGCGGGGCGTGGCCTGTTCACGATCCCGCCCGAGCGCGACGGCATCATCCGCCGGGTGCCGATGATCATGCGGGCACAGGACGTCACGATGCTGGCGCTGAGCTTCGAGATGCTGCGGGTTCTGACTGCCACGGACACGGTGTTCGTCAAGGCTGAGGAGGGCGGCATCACCAGCCTTGGCCTGCGTGGGTTTCAGATTCCGACCGACGGCAACGGCAAGATCTGGGTGCACTACGCCAATCATGATCCATCCATCTATGTCTCTGCCATCGACGTGCTCGAGGGCCGCGTGTCACCGGAGAAGATTGCGCGGAAGCTGATCCTGATCGGCCCGTCCGCCATCGGGTTGAACGACATCAAGACCACTCCGGTGTACTCGGCCATGCCGGGCGTCGAGGTACACGCCCAGGTGCTGGAGTCGGTGCTGACAGGCTCAATTCTGACACGGCCTTATTGGGGCGTTGTGGTCGAGTTCCTTGGGGCCGTCCTGCTCGGTTTTCTCGTCATTGTGTTCGCGCCGCAGCTCGGCGCCATCACCCTGGTGATGGTTGGGGGACTGTTCGCGAGCGCGCTGCTCGGCCTCTCCTGGTACTTCTACACCCAGCACCGGCTGATGATCGACTTCACCTATCCGATGCTGTCGACAACCGCGGTCTACCTGACGCTGATCTTCGCCAATTTCGTCCGCGAGCAGGAGCAGCGCCGGCAGATGCGCTCCGTGTTCGGGCAATATCTATCGCCCGTTCTGGTCGAGCAGTTGGCGGACTCGCCGCCCAAGCTCGGCGGCGAGGAGCGCGAGATCACGGTCATGTTCTCGGACGTGCGCGGTTTCACCACGATCTCGGAGAGCTACAAGCACGATCCGCAAGGCTTGACCCAGCTCATGAACCGGTTCCTGACGCCGCTCACCGACGCCATCATCGCCCGCAAGGGCTATGTCGACAAATATATGGGCGACGCCATCATGGCGTTCTGGAACGCGCCGCTCGCCGACAAGGACCATCAGATCAACGCCTGCGAAGCCGCGCTCGACATGCTCGACCGGATCGACCGGGTGAACGGCGAGCGCGAGCAGGAGGCCGCGCATGGCGGCCACGTCTACATTCCGCTCAAGGTCGGCATCGGCCTCAACACCGGCATCGGCGTGGTCGGCAACATGGGCTCCGATCTGAAGTTCAACTATTCGGCGCTCGGCGACAGCGTCAACCTCGCCTCCCGCCTCGAAGGACAATCCAAGGAATACGGCTTCCCGATCATCGTCGGCTCGGCGACGGCCATGGCAGTCAAGGACAGGCTCGCCATCCTCGAGCTCGACTTCATCATGGTGAAGGGCAAGACCGAGCCGGAGGTGATCTATGCCATCACCGGCCGCGAGGACGTGATGCATTCCGAGCGCTTCCAGCTGCTGCGCAACCTCACCATCGAGATGCTGGCCGCCTATCGCAACTGCGACTGGGACGAGGCGCTGGCTGCAATCGAACGAGGGCGGAGGAAGGACGAGGCGAAGGAGCTGGCTAAGCTCTACGATCTCTACGAGGCGCGCATCCGCCACTATCGGGTCGATCCGCCGCCCGAGGATTGGAACGGCGCCTACGCGCTGTTGACGAAGTAGCAATCCGTCGAAGGATGGACCCGGCCGCGCTGACGGGCATGGCGCGGCGACGATGGTAATCAATTGCAGATCACATAGGCCGAATAGGGCGGGCAACGCGTGCTGCGTTTCTCCGTGCCGGGAGCGTGGCGGGCGGGACGCGACGGCGGAAGGCTCCGTTTGATACGCGGTGGCTTGCCTCCCTCGTGCGCCAGCGGCGATGGCGCGACGACGTTGCCAGGCTTCGTGGAGGATGTCTGCGCGTCCACCACCGCGATGTTGCCGGCAAGCGCGAGCGTGACGACAACGAGTTTGACTGAACGAAAGCGCCTCCGGCGCTGCAGGATCGGCACGGCGTCGGCGCGATCCAGCAGATGTCGAGCGCTTGGCGTTTGTTGCGCGGCTGCAACAGCGGGATAGGAAAGATTCGGGAGCATGTGCGTCGGATTGTACTCGTTATAGACGTGCAATACCATAATGAACCACTTAAGGTGGTAAAATGCTGCAAATGGGGGGCATTGATGCAGTCTTTCGAGGATACAAGTGCGGCTGCTCCAATGAAGGAGAAACCGGCATGGGGGCCAGTCAAGCGTTTCGCTCCGCCATATCGTTTCACTCGGCCACACTGGGGCAGCCTCATCGCGGCGGCAGCGTGTGTGCTTGGGGCCAGCGGGGTGTCCGCTGCGGATCTTCCGGTCAAGGCGCCGCCGGCGCCGGTTTCGCTGTGGGAGTTCGAGGTCGGCGCTCGCTATTTCTACAGTTCGGGCCGTACCCGTTACACGCTGGGTGATCCTTTCGTCGCAGGCCAGATCAATTCCCAGCTGACCTACAAGAATCTCAACAGCCATGCCGGCGAAGGCTTCGCCAGGGTCGATCACAATGTCGGCTTCTTCGCCAAGGGCTTTGCTGGCGGCGGAAACATCTTCAGCGGCACGCTCAACGACGAAGACTATCCGCCGGCAGTCATTCCATACTCAAACACGGTCAGCGACGTGAACAGCGGCAGGCTGTGGTACGGCACGATCGACGCCGGCTACAATTTCTGGAGAGGGCCTGCGTTCAAGGTCGGCGCCTTCATCGGCTACAACCATTTCTATGAGACCGTTAACGCGTACGGATGTACTCAGGTCGCGACCAACCCGTTCATCTGTGGTCTCGCTCCGGTTGCCGGAGGCGTGCTGGTGCTCAGCAAGACCGAGAACTGGGACTCGCTTCGTGTGGGGTTGAACGGCGTCTTCCATCTGGGTCAGAACTGGAACGTCACCCTCGATGGCGCCGTTCTGCCCTATGTCCGGCTGAGCGGATTCGATAATCATTGGCTGCGGCCCGACATCAATCCGCTTCCGCAATCCGGAAACGGCTGGGGCTATCAGCTCGAAGGTATCGTGTCTTACGACGTGACGAGAAACTTCAGCGTCGGTCTCGGGGGGCGCTATTGGTACGCTCGGACGACATCCGGGACCACGCAATTCCCGGGCGTCCCGGGATCGCCCACGACATTCAGCTACGAGCGGTACGGCGGCTTTCTCCAAGCATCATACAAATTTGACTCGGGCGCGTTCGTCGTCGGCAAATGACATATTGGCTGTTGTGCTGAAGAAGAAGCCCGGCAGACGGCCGGGCTTCTTTGCGAGTGCGACGGCAACCGGCGCCGAACCGCTACTCCACGCCGATCGTGGTCAGGTCCTGGAACCAGTGCTGGGCCTGCACGAACTTCTTCACTTTGGGCGACAGCGCGTGCGGGTTGGTGTCGTGCACGACCCACACCAGCGCGGCATCGTCGACGACCAGCGCATGCGCCTGTGCGATCAGCTCGTCCTGCTTCGCCGGATCGAAGGTCTGCTTCGCCTCGCTGATCAGCGCATCGACCTTCGGGTTCTTGTAGCCGCCCCAGTTGACGCCCGTGGGCGCGATCTGGTCGGAGGCGAAGAAGCGCACGATCGCGTAGAGCGGATCGGAGGTCACATAGGCGATGTTGTTGGCGGTGATGCCGGCGTTCATCTCGTCGGCGGCGCCCTTGCGCCAATGCGTGTACAGCGTCTCCAGCTCGACGACCTTGAAGTCGATGTCGATGCCGATCTCCTTGAAGCTCTGCTGCAGATATTCGTTCATCGGCAGCGACAGCATCTGGCCCGTGCCGCCCTGTGCGATGATGAAGGTCGTCTTCAGCGGCTTGTCCTTGGAGTAGCCGGCATCCTCGACCAGCTTCTTTGCTGCGGCGAGATCATATTTCAGGTCGAAGGTGGGCTTGCCGAACCACGGGCTCGACGGGTCGACCTGGCCCTTGGCGGGCTTCGCCAGGCCGTTCATCAGACCGACCACCTCGTCGCGATTGATCGCGAGGTTGAGCGCCTTGCGCAGCCGGATGTCGGTCCAGGGCGATCCCGGCAGAACGCTGAGATGATAGTTCCAGACGTGCGGCGTGACGTTGTCGACCAGCTTCATGCCGGCGGCCTTGAGCTGCGGCACGGCGTCGGGCGCCGGCGTCTCGATCAGATCGACTTGGCCGGCGAGCAGCGCGTTGGTGCGCGTCAGCGCCTCCGGCATCGGTACCAGCACGAGCTTGTCCGTCTTCGGGATGCGGTCCTTGTTCCAATATTCGGAATTCTTCGAAAGCTCCGCGAGCTCCCGCGGTACCAGCTTGGTCAGCTTGAACGGACCGGTGCCCGAGGGCTGGCTGGCGAACTTGTCCCAGTCCTTGCCGAGCTTCTCGTATTGCGCCGGGCTCGAAATCAGGAACCACAGCATCTGATAGGGGAAGAACGAGTCGACCGTCTTGGTCGTGATCTCGATCGTGGAGTCGTCGATCTTGGCGTAGCTCGCCACCGACGGAAGCCGCGTCTTCACCTGCGCGCTCTGCCGCTTGTCGAACTGGGGTGCCTTATCGTTGAGCACCTTGTCCAGATTCCAGATCACCGCGTCGGCATTGAAGTCGCTGCCGTCGTGGAACTTGACGCCCTTGCGCAGGGTGAAGCGCCACTTCGTCTTGTCGGCGTCGTCGACCTTCCATTCGCTGGCGAGGCCCGGAACGAGCCTGCCCGGTTTGTCGGCGACGCTCATGTCCCAGGCCACTAGCGGATCATAGATCGTGTAGCCGGTAAACTGATAGGCGCCGGCGCCGCGATCGGGCTGGCCCGTCGTCAGCGGAATGTCCGCCATCGAGATGCCGTAACGCAGGACAGTTTCGGCGCGCGCGGCAACCATGGAGAGGCCGAGGGCAAGCGCCGTGGCGAGCAGGGACAATCTAGTACGCATCAGGATGAAGCTCCGTGGGGACCCGGATCAAATTCGATGCCAAAATCCTGCAATCCGGGTGCCAAAGCTCAAAACGGATCATTTGAGTACAAACGTTGTGACCTCGCGTCGCAGGGCGACGGTCCGGCGCAGCGCTGGCATAGCCGTTGCATAACGCTGCACAGAATTTAGCCAGCTGATCGGAGATAAGATCGTGCTCTCGCGTATTGCGACTTCAATCGACAAACATGCAGCCGTTGCGGCCGCGATGATGACGACCGTAGCGGTCCTCGCGCTACCGGCAACGGCCGGCGCGGAATCGGTGCTGCGCATCGGCATGACTGCGGCAGACATTCCGCGGACGCTCGGCCAGCCCGATCAGGGCTTCGAGGGCAACCGTTTCACCGGCCTCACGATGTACGACGCGCTGACGATGTGGGATCTGTCGTCGGCGGACAAGCCGAGCGTCGTCATTCCCGGCCTCGCCAGCGAGTGGAAGGTCGACGAGTCCGACAAGACCAAGTGGACGTTCAAGCTGCGTCCCGGCGTCACCTTCCATGACGGCGCGCCGTTCAATGCCGACGCCGTGGTGTGGAACGTCGAGAAGGTGCTGAAGCAGGACGCGCCGCAGTTCGATCCGAGCCAGGTCGGCGTCACCGCCTCGCGCATGCCGACGCTGGCGTCGGCGCGCAAGATCGACGATCTCACCGTCGAGCTCACGACCAAGGAGCCGGACAGCTTCCTGCCGATCAATCTCACCAATCTGTTCATGGCGAGCCCGACGAAGTGGCAGAAGCTCTATGAGTCCGCGACCGGCGCCGACGACAAGGCGAAGTCGCAAGCCGCCTGGGCCGCCTTCGCCAAGGACGCCTCAGGCACCGGTCCGTGGAAGATGGCGAAGTTCACGCCACGCGAGCGGCTGGAGCTCGTCAGGAACGAGGCCTACTGGGACAAGGCACGCATTCCCAAGTCCGACAAGATGATCCTGCTGCCGATGCCGGAGGCGAACGCGCGCACCGCGGCGCTGCTGTCCGGCCAGGTCGACTGGGTCGAGGCGCCGGCGCCTGATGCGCTGCCCGAGATCAAGCAGCGCGGCTTCAAGCTCTACGCCAATGAGCAGCCGCATGTCTGGCCGTGGCAGTTCTCGCGCATCGAAGGCTCGCCGTGGAACGACATCCGCGTCCGCAAGGCCGCCAATCTCTGCGTCGATCGCGAGGGTCTGCGCGACGGGCTGCTTGCCGGCCTGATGGTGCCGGCGACCGGCACGTTCGAGAAGGGCCATCCCTGGCGCGGCAACGTCACCTTCGAGATCAAATACGACAAGGCGGCCGCGCAGAAGCTGATGCAGGAGGCGGGCTTCGGGCCGAACAAGAAGCTCGAGGTCAAGATCCAGACCTCGGCGTCGGGCTCGGGCCAGATGCAGCCGCTGCCGATGAACGAATACCTGCAGCAGGCGCTGGCGGAGTGCTATTTCGACGTCAAGCTCGACGTCATCGAGTGGAATACGCTGTTCACCAACTGGCGGCGCGGCGCTAAGGATCCGTCCGCCAACGGCGCCAACGCCACCAACGTGACCTATGCTGCGATGGATCCGTTCTTCGCGCTGGTGCGCTTCCTGCAGTCGTCGATGGCGCCTCCCGTCTCCAACAATTGGGGCTTCATCAACAATCCGAAGTTTGATGAGCTGGTGAAGAAGGCGCGCCAGACCTTCGATCCCACCGAGCGTGACAAGGCTCTGGCGGAGCTGCATGCGGCTTCGGTCGATGACGCCGCGTTCCTCTACGTGGCGCATGACGTCGGTCCGCGCGCGATGAGCCCGAAGGTGAAAGGCGTGGTGCAGCCGAAGAGCTGGTTCATCGACTTCTCGCCGATCTCGGTGGAGCCGTAAGCATCCACCATCTACACTTCATCATGGCCGGGCTTGACCCGGCCATCCATGCTTGACCCGCGGAGGGAGCGGTGTGGATGCCCGGGCCTTCGCCGCGCCGAAGCGGCTTCGGCCGCGCAGGCGGGTCAAGCCCGGGCATGACGATCGATAGACTTTCAGTAAGGTGACTCGTGCTTTCTTATGCTGCCAGGCGGATGGTCTATGCGATCCCGATCATCATCGGCGTAGCGCTGGTCTGCTTCATGCTCGTTCACATCACGCCCGGTGATCCGCTCGTCGCGGTGCTGCCGGCCGACGCGTCGCAGGAGCTCGCGCAGCAGCTGCGCGTCGCCTACGGCTTCGACAAGCCGCTGCCGGTGCAGTTCGGGCTGTGGCTGTGGCGCGCCGTCAATGGCGATCTCGGCAGCTCGATCGCGACCGGCCGGCCCGTGCTCGCCGAGGTGCTGCGCGCGGTGTCCAACACCGTGACCCTGGCGATCGCAGCGGCCATCATCGGCTTCTCGCTCGGCCTGTTTTTCGGCCTCGTCGCTGGCTATTTCCGCGACAGCTGGATCGACAAGGTCGCGACCTCGATCGCGATCGCCGGCGTGTCGGTGCCGCATTACTGGCTCGGCATGGTCTTGGTCATCATCTTCTCGGTCGAGTTGAACTGGCTGCCCGCGGTTGGCGCCGGTCCGTCCGGCTCGGGCGCATGGTCGTGGGACTGGGCCCATATCCGCTTCCTGGTCCTGCCCGCGATCACAACATCGGTGATTCCGATGGGCATCATCACCCGCACCGTGCGCGCGCTGACCGGCGACATCCTCAGCCAGGATTTCGTCGAGGCGTTGCGCGCGAAGGGCCTGCGCGAAACCCAGGTGTTCCGCCATGTGCTGAAGAACGCCGCGCCGACCGCGCTGGCGGTCATGGGCCTGCAGCTCGGCTACATGCTGGGCGGCTCGATCCTGATCGAGACGGTGTTCTCTTGGCCCGGCTCGGGCCTGCTGTTGAACTCGGCGATCTTCCAGCGTGACCTTCCGCTCTTGCAGGGCACGATCCTGGTGCTGGCGATGTTCTTCGTCATCCTCAATCTCGTGGTCGACATCGCGCAGGCCGCGATCGATCCGCGCATCAAGCGAGGCTAACGATGAGCGTCAGTCCCCCCGGCGCCATCGACGACGCCTCGCTGCAGGCCGCGCCGGTCGCGAACGCACGCGGCTATTGGGCGACCGTCGGTCGCCGGATCGTCCGCGACAAGGTCAGCATGGTCTGCGTCGCGATCCTGCTGCTGATCTTTCTCTCGGCGCTATCAGCGCCCTATCTGCATCTCGCTGATCCCTATCAGGGCTCGATGATCCGGCGCCTGCGCCACATCGGCACGCCGAACTATCCGCTCGGCACCGACGAGCTGGGACGCGACATGCTGGCGCGGCTGATCTATGGCGGCCGGCTGTCGCTGCTGATCGGCATCTCGCCGGTCATTCTCGCGTTCGGCATCGGCACCATGCTGGGCCTCGTCGCCGGCTATGTCGGCGGCTGGGTCAACACCGCGATCATGCGCACCATCGATGTGTTCTACGCGTTCCCCTCGGTGCTGCTGGCGATCGCGATCTCCGGCGCACTCGGCGCCGGCATCACCAACTCCATCGTCTCCTTGACCATCGTGTTCGTGCCGCAGATCACCCGCGTCGCCGAGAGCGTCACCACGGGCGTGCGAAACCGCGACTTTGTCGAGGCTGCGCGGGCCTCCGGCGCGAATGCCTTCACGATCATGCGCGCGCATATGCTCGGCAATGTGCTCGGGCCGATCTTCGTCTACGCGACCGGCCTGATCTCGGTGTCGATGATCCTCGCCGCCGGTCTCTCCTTCCTCGGCCTCGGTACCAAGCCGCCGGAGCCGGAATGGGGCCTGATGCTGAACACCTTGCGTACCGCGATCTACGTCAACCCCTGGGTGGCGGCGCTGCCCGGCGTGATGATCTTCGCGGTCTCGATCTGCTTCAATCTGCTGAGCGACGGCCTGCGCAGTGCGATGGATATCCGGAGCTGATGGGCATGGCCATTTTAAACAACGGTCGAACGGCATCGGCAGTGCACCTCTCCCCGCCTGCGGGGAGAGGTCGGATCGCATCGCAAGATGCGATCCGGGTGAGGGGGTACAGGTCTCACCACATACACTTCCCGTGCGGCTGCCCCTCACCCCAACCCTCTCCCCGTAAGAACGGGGAGAGGGAGCGCAGCGGCATCTGCCGCACCTACCTGGGTCTATCGCTATGAGTGAAGCAACAGCTGTCATGGGTCTTGCCCCGATCGAGGATCTCGGCGGCAAGGCGCAGCCATTGCTGCGCGTTGATGGGCTCACGAAGCACTTCCCGGTGCGCGGTGGCCTGTTCGGCGCGCGCAAGACGGTGCGCGCGGTCGATGATGTCTCGTTCGCGATCGGCAAGGGCGAGACGGTCGGCATCGTCGGCGAGTCCGGCTGTGGCAAGTCGACGACGGCGCGGCTCCTGATGCATCTGATGGACCGCGATGCCGGCGAGATCATCTTCGACGGCCGGCAGGTCGGCCAAGAGATGTCCCTGCGCGAGCTGCGCCGCGGCATGCAGATGGTGTTCCAGGACTCCTATGCTTCGCTCAATCCGCGACTGACGATCGAGGAGTCGATCGCGTTCGGGCCGAAGGTGCACGGCATGGCGGATGGCGCGGCGCGCGCGCTTGCCCGCGATCTGCTCGGCAAGGTCGGGCTGCGGCCCGAAACCTTCGCCAACCGCTATCCGCACGAGATCTCCGGCGGCCAGCGCCAGCGTGTCAACATCGCGCGCGCGCTGGCTCTCTCGCCACGGCTCGTCATCCTCGACGAGGCGGTGTCGGCGCTCGACAAGTCGGTCGAGGCGCAGGTGCTGAACCTGCTGATGGACTTGAAACGCGAGTTCGGCTTGACCTATCTGTTCATCAGCCACGACCTCAACGTCATCAACTACATCTCCGACCGCGTGCTGGTGATGTATCTCGGCGAGGTCGTCGAGCTCGGCCCGGTCGAGCAGGTCTGGGCCAAGCCGGCGCATCCCTATACACGGGCGCTGCTGGCGGCGATGCCGTCCTCCGATCCCGACAGGCGCACGGAGGTGCCGCCGCTGTCCGGGGATCCGCCCAATCCGATCGATCCGCCCGCCGGCTGCCGCTTCCACACCCGCTGTCCATTTGCCGAGGCGCCATGCGCGAATGTCGCGCCAAGGTTGACGGAGCTGGATACAATGGGCCATCAGGCCGCCTGCCACATGGCGATCCCCGGCTCGGGACACAGCCGGGCGCCGGCCGCCTGACGAGCGGACACCAGCAGCGAGAAGCGTCAATGACCAGACCCACGCCCCAGCAAGTCCAAGCCATCGCGGAGGCCTCCGGCCTGCCCGTCGACAAGGAGGTTGCGACCCGGATCGCCGACTCGATCGGACCGGCCTTCGACAACTTCGCGGCCGTTGCCGGCACCCTGCCGTTCGACCTGGAGCCGGCGAGCTACGTCGTGGCGCAGACGCTGAAGGTGGGCCGATGAGCACCGAACCTGCCTTGATGACCCTGATGGACGTCGCGAAGGCGATCGCGGACAGGAAGCTCTCTTCGGTCGAGGTGACGCGCTCCTGTCTGCATCGCATTGCGCAGTGGCAGCCGAAGCTGAACGCCTTCATGGCGATCGAGTCCGAGCCGGCGCTGAAGGCCGCCGCCGAGGCCGATGCCGCGCTTGCCAAGGACGGCCCCAAGGGGCCGCTGCACGGCGTTCCGCTCGCGCACAAGGACATGTATTACGAGGCCGGCCACATCTCGACCTGCGGCTCGCTGATCCGGCGCGACTTCGTCGCAACGACGACCTCGACCGCGCTGCAGCGGCTGAAGGATGCCGGTTCGATCCGGCTCGGCACCTTGCAGATGGCCGAATTCGCCTACGGCCCGACCGGGCACAACGCGCATTACGGTCCGGTGCACAATCCCTGGAAGCTCGGCTACGTCACCGGCGGCTCGTCGTCCGGCTCCGGCTCGGCGGTCGGCGCGCGCCTGACCTTCGCGGCGCTCGGCTCCGACACCGGCGGCTCGATCCGCATGCCCGCGAATTTCTGCGGCGTCACCGGCCTGAAGGTGACCTGGGGCCGCGTCAGCCGCGCCGGTGCGATGCCGCTGTCGCAATCGCTCGACACGGTCGGGCCGCTGGCGCAGACGGCGGAGGATTGTGCGCTGATTCTCGGGCTGATGGCTGGTCCCGATCCCGAGGATCCCACCGCCAGCGCGGCGCCCGTGTCGGACTATGTCGCCGCCACCCAGGCCTCGATCAAGGGTCTCAGGATCGGCGTGCCCAAGGCGTTCTATGTCGACGACCTCGATCCTGAGGTGGCGCGCTGTCTCGATGCGACGATCGCGGTGCTGAAGACCGAGGGCGCCGATGTGGTTCAGGTCGAGCTGCCGGATCAGCGCCAGCTCACCGCAGCCTGCCAGCTCGTGCTCGCGGTCGAAGCGGCGGCCTTCCATCAGCGCTGGATGATCGAGCGTCCGCAGGACTATGGCCCGCAGGTGCTGATGCGGCTGCAGAACGCTCTGGCCGTCTCCGGCGTCGCCTATCTCGAAGCGTTGCGCTGGCGCGGTGCGGCCCTGGCGGCGCATGTCGCGGCAACCTCCGGCGTCGATGCCGTGATCGCGCCGGTGTCGCCGCTGGTGACGCCGTCGATCGCCGACAGCGATGTCGGCGGCGCGCCCGGCGCGGAAGCCGTGATCCAGCGCATCACCCGCTTCACGCGCCCGGTGAACTATCTCGGCCTGCCGTCGCTGGCGATCCCGACCGGCTTCACGTCGACGGGACTTCCGGTCGGCATGCAATTGATCGGCCGCTCCTTCGATGAAGCCACCATCCTGACCATCGGCGCCGCGTTCCAGCGCGCGACGGATTTCCACGCCAGGGTGCCGACGCTGCCATGAAGCGTAGCGCTCGCTCCTCACATTCGGTGTCGTCCCGGCCAAGCCTGACGTCGCGCAGCGACGGCAGGCGCAGAGCCGGGATCCATAGCCACCGGCCGTCGTTTTGCGATGGCTCGGAGTGGCGATGGTGCCGCAATTGTGGATCGGGAGTATGGGTCCCGGGTCGGCGCGCGACGGCGCGTTGCGCCGCCGTGCTTGCCCGGGACGACACCGAGTTTGTCAGGATCAGATTGCCATGACCAACCTCGTCGAGATCGACAATCTCACCATCCGCTTCACCGGCGAGCGCACGGTGCATGCGGTGAACGATGTCAGCCTGTCGCTCGGCGATGGCGAGGTGCTCGGGCTGCTCGGCGAGTCCGGCTCGGGCAAGAGCGTAACGATGCGGGCGCTGATGCGGTTGTTGCCGAAGAAGCGCACCCAGATCGCAGGCCACGTCAAGGTGCTGGGGCGGGACGTGCTGGCGATGAGCGATGACGAGCTGTCGCAGTTTCGCGGCCGCTCGGTGTCGATGATCTTCCAGGAGCCGGGGCTGGCGCTCGATCCGGTCTATACGATCGGCCGGCAGATCGCCGAGACCGTGATGCGCCACGAGGGCAAGAGCTACGTGGAAGCCTCCGCGCGGGCGCTGGAGATGCTCGACGTCGTCCGCATTCCCTCGGCCAAGCGGCGGCTGGAGTCCTACCCGCACGAGATGTCCGGCGGCATGCGGCAGCGCGCGATGATCGCGCTGGCGCTGGCGTGCCGGCCGAAGGTGCTGCTCGCCGACGAGCCCACCACCGCGCTCGACGCCACTGTTCAGATCCAGATCCTGCTGCTGCTGCGCGAGCTGCAGCGCGAGTTCGGCATGTCCGTCATCTTCGTCACCCACGACATCGGCGTCGCCATCGAGATCTGCGACCGCGTTGCCGTGATGTATGCCGGAGAGATCGTGGAGCAGGGCAGCTTGCGCGATATCGTCCGCCAGCCCGTGCACCCCTATGCCCGGGGCCTGCTGGCTTCGACCATTCACGGCGCAAAACGCGGCGAGCGGCTGCAGACCATCCCGGGCACGCCGCCCTCGCTCGACCAGGCGCCGCGGAGCTGCTCGTTCGCACCGCGCTGCGGCCTGGCGCAGCCGCGCTGCGCGGAGGCGCCACCGCCGAACGTCGCGCTCGGCCCGCAGCGGCTGGCGCGCTGCATCCTCGCGGAAGCTTCGGCAAGTGTGGCGGCGACGTAACGGTCGGCCCGAAACGCTCCATTCCCAGCCAGGAACTGCGCATCGCGTGTCGAAGCGTCGCGGCCGCCTCGCTAAGATGCCGTGGCGCGGCCTCGATCGGCCGCGCCGGTTGAGGACATGCCATGCACGTATCGAACGAAGGTATCTTGGTCATCCTATTCGTCGGTCTGATCGCCGGCTGGCTGGCCGGCAAGATCGTCCGCGGCACGGGTTTCGGCCTGATCGGCGACATCGTGATCGGCGTGCTCGGCGCCCTGGTCGCGAGCCTGATCTTCCCGCGGCTCGGAATCCGGATCGGGACCGGCCTCGTCTCAGAAATCGTCTATTCCGCGCTCGGCGCCATCATTCTCCTGCTGGTGGTGCGGCTGGTGCGGACCGGCGGGCGGCTCTAGGGCTCGCGATCCTGCGCGGCTGAACGTTTGCACCGGGCTATGCGACATACCCGAACACATCACTAATTTACGCTAAAGTGAGCATCGTTGGACGCTCACCGCGGGAATCAGTATATTTCGCCTTGTTTACCGCCAGTTTGTGCCTTTGATCGGCGGTCATGCAGCTCATTTGATCAATTGAAGAGATGGTGGTGATGGCGGCCGCACCTCACGTGAGGCAATCCGAGCTCAGCGATGCCTTGCGCGGTTGCCGCAGCGCCTTCATCGGCGTCGGGGTGATGAGCTGCATCATCAACCTGCTGTATCTCACCGGCTCGATCTTCATGCTCGAGGTCTACGACCGGGTGCTGCCGAGCCGGTCCGTGCCGACGCTGATCGGCCTCATCATCATCGCCGCCGGGCTGTACGCCGCCCAGGGCGCGCTCGACATGATCCGCAGCCGCATTCTCGGCCGGATCGGCACCGCGCTCGACGAGAGCCTGAACGCGCGGGTGTTCGACACCGTGGTGCGGTTGCCGCTGTCGGCGGGCGGCCGCAACGAGGGCCTGCAGCCGCTGCGCGACCTCGACAACATCAGGAGCTTCCTCGGCAGCCAGGGGCCGGGTGCCTTCTTCGACCTGCCGTGGCTGCCGCTGTATCTGGCGATCTGTTTCGCCTTCCACGTCATGCTCGGCGTCACCGCGCTTGCAGGGGCCATCATCCTCGTCACCTTGACGCTGATCACCGAATTCCTCACCCGCTCGCCGGCCAAGGAGGCGATGGGGCTCGCCGCGCGCCGCAACGATCTGGTCACCGCAAGCCGCCGCAACGCCGAGGTCCTGGTCGCGATGGGCATGACCGGGCGCATGCTGTCGCGCTGGAGCGAAACCAACGAGAAATATCTCGCCGGCAACCAGCGCGCCAGCGATGTCGCCGGCGGCCTCGGCGCCATCGCCAAGGTGCTGCGCATGATGCTGCAATCGGCGGTGCTCGCGGTCGGCGCCTATCTCGTGATCCACCAGGAGGCGACCGCCGGCATCATCATCGCCGGCTCGATCCTGAGCGCGCGGGCGCTGGCGCCGGTCGATCTCGCGATCGCGCATTGGAAGAGCTTCGTGGCGGCGCGCCAGAGCTGGCGCCGTCTCAGCCATCTGTTGCAGACGATGCCGCAGCGATCGGCGCCGACCCTGCTGCAGCCGCCGGTCGGCAAGCTCTCGGTCGAGGCCATCTCGATCGTCGCTCCGGGGGATCAGAAAGCGATCGTGCAGGACGTCAGCTTCGCGCTGTCGGCCGGCAACGGCCTCGGCATCATCGGTCCGAGCGCGTCGGGCAAGTCCTCTCTGGTCCGCGCGCTCGTCGGTGTCTGGCGTCCGGTGCGCGGCCATGTCCGGCTGGACGGCGCCGCGCTCGACCAATGGTCGACGGATGAGCTTGGCCGCCATGTCGGCTATCTGCCGCAGGACGTCGAGCTGTTCGCCGGCACCGTGGCGCAGAACATCTGCCGCTTCGACCCGAATGCCTCGGCCGACGGCATCATCGCCGCCGCCAAGGAGGCCGGCGTGCATGACATGATCATCAAGATGCGCGAGGGCTACGACACAGAGATCGGCGAGCAGGGCGCGGCGCTCTCCGCAGGGCAGGCGCAGCGTGTGGCGCTGGCGCGTGCGCTCTATGGCAACCCGTTCCTGATCGTGCTCGACGAGCCCAACTCCAATCTCGACACCGAGGGCGACGAGGCGCTGTCGCGCGCCGTGCGCTCGGCGCGGGCGCGCGGCGCCATCGTCGTCGTCGTCGCGCACCGGCCGATCGGCATCGAGGCGGTCGATCAGGTGCTGGTGATGAAGGACGGCCGGGCCCAGGCGTTCGGTCCGAAGGAGACGGTGCTGGCGCAGGTGCTGCAGCCGCGTGCGCCGTCGCCGATCAAGATCGTCTCGGAAGCCGGGGTGGCGAAGCCATGAGCAGTCAGGTCATTGCCGGTCCACTTCCTGGCGGCCGCAAGACGGAAAGTGTGCGCGAGTCGATCCGCCGCCACCTGCTGATCGGCATGGGCGTCGTCGTCGCGGTCGCCGGCGGGTTCGGCGGCTGGGCGGCAACGCAGCAGATCTCCGGCGCGCTGATCGCGCCCGGCCAGATCGTGGTCGAATCCAACGTCAAGAAGGTGCAGCATCCGACCGGCGGCGTGGTCGGCGAGCTCCGGGCGCGCGACGGCGACGTCGTCAAGTCCGGCGACATCGTTGTCAGGCTCGACGACACCGTGACCAAGGCAAGTCTCGCCATCGTCACCAAGAATCTCGATGCGCTGCAGGCCCGCGCCGCGCGGCTGGAGGCCGAGCAGCGCGGCTGGGCCAAGATCCTGTTTCCGCCGCAGCTGCTGCAGCGCATGAGCGATCCCGAGGTCAAGAGCCTGACGGCGAGCGAGACCAAGCTGTTCGAGGTCCGCGTCAACGGCCGCATCGGCCAGAAGGCGCAGCTGCGCGAGCGGGTCACCCAGCTGAACGAGGAGATCGAGGGGCTCTCGGCGCAGGTCAGTGCCAAGGACCAGGAGATCGCGCTGGTGCAGAAGGAGCTCGACGGCGTGCGCCAGCTCTATGAGCAGCATCTGGTGCAGCTGTCGCGCCTGACCACCTTGGAGCGCGACGCCGCCCGGCTCAACGGCGAGCGTGCGCAGTTCATCGCGGCGCGGGCGCAGGCCAAGGGCAAGATCAGCGAGACCGAGCTGCAGATCATCCAGGTCGATAAGGACATGGTCAGCGAGGTGTCCAAGGATCTGCGCGAGACCACCGACAAGATCGGCGAGTTCGTCGAGCGCAAGGTGACCGCCGAGGACCAGCTCCGCCGCGTCGACATCCGCGCGCCGCAGGACGGCATGGTGCTGCAGTCCAGCGTCCACACCGTCGGCGGCGTCATTACCGCCGGCGATACCATCATGCTGATCGTGCCGCAGAGCGACGATCTCCAGGTCGAGGCCAAGGTCAACCCGCAGGACATCGACAAGCTGCAGGTCGGCCAGAAGACCTTGCTGCGGCTGTCCGCGTTCAACCAGCGCACGACGCCGGAGCTGAACGGCGTCGTCAGCCGCGTCTCGCCCGACGTCACCACCGACCAGCGCACCGGCCAGAGCTACTACACCATCCGCGTGTCGATGCCGCCGGAGGAGATCGCACGGCTCGGCGACGTCAAGCTGATCCCGGGCATGCCGGTGGAAGCCTTCGTCCAGACCGGCGACCGCACCGTGATCTCCTACCTTATGAAGCCACTGCACGACCAGCTGATGCGCGCGTTCCGGGAGAAGTGAGATCGTCGGCCGGTCGCTGAGTGGCCACTGGCGGCGCCCCAATTTCGGTGTCATCCCCGCGAATGCGTGGATCCATAGCCACAGGCGGAAGTCGGTTTGCGCAGCCGGCGCAACACGCAGCCTGCCCCAAGACAGATCACGCGCTATGGGTCCCGGGTCGGCGCCCGCCGCCGCTTCGCGTCGCCGGGCTTGCCCGGGACGACAGCGGAGGCTATTCGCCGAGCTTCTCCAGCAACAACTCCAGCGCGCTCTTCGCGAACAAACGCATATTGGCGAAGCGGTCGTTGCTGCCGCTTTCCAGTGTCACCACCGCCGACGCTGGCCCGGCCACGGCAAAACACGCATGGCCCGCCGCATCACCGTAGCGATTGCCGGCAGGACCCGCGGCGCCGGTCTCCGACACTCCCCAATCAGTGGCAAAGCGCGTCCTGATCTGCCGCGCCAGCAGCTCCGCATACGGCTCGGACGCCGAGCGGATCCCTTTCATCGCGTCGTCCGGAATGTCCATCAGCACCCGACGCGCGTCGCGGGTATAGACCACGGCGCCGCCGAGGAAATAGGCCGAGGCGCCGGGCACCGCGAGCAGCGACGCCGCGATCAGGCCGCCGGCGGAGGATTCCGCCACCGCGATCGTCTGCTTGCGTGCGACCAGCCGCGCGCCGACCTGACCGGCGATGGCAATCAGTTCATCCATGGCAAACCTCACTCCGGCTCCCGCCGCACCGTCAAAAAAATGGGCGGCATCCGATGATGCCGCCCGCGACGTGGACAGACAACCCGATCAGGCGGTCACGGGCTCGCGCGCCGCGACCGCCTGGCGGCCGCCGCGATAGACCGTCATCGCCGCGATGATGCCGAGCACGGCGGCGCACATCAGCCAGTAGCCGGGCGAGGCCTTGTCGCCGGTCTTGTTGATGAGCCAGGTCGAGACTGCCGGCGTCGCGGTGCCGAACAGCCCAGCGGCCAGCGCAAAGGCGATCGAGAAGCAGGTGGTGCGGACATGCGCAGGCACGATCTCGACCAGGCAGCCCAGCATGGTGCCGCTATAGACGCCGAAATAGAACGAGAACAGCATTTCGACAGTGAGCAGCTTGCCGAAGCTCGGCGCCGCCGCGAGCCAGTGCAACGCCGGGTAGGCGGTGAGGAATGCCAGCGCCGCGATGGTCACGAGCACCGGCTTGCGTCCGATCCGATCCGACACCGCGCCGCCGACCGGATTCCAGAGAAAGTTGGTCACGGCGACCAGCAAAGTGACGAGCAGTGAATCCGACGCCGACAGCTTCAGCTGCTTGCCGAAGCCGGGACCGTAGACGGTGATGAAGTAGAACATCGTCGTGGTCAGCACGGCGATCATCATGCCGAGGATCACGATGCGCCAGTTCTCCAGCGCCGAGGCGAACACTTCGCGCGCGGTCGGGTGCTTCTTCATCGCGAGGAAGGCCGGCGTCTCCTCCAGCGTGCGGCGCAGGAAGAAGATCAGCGGAATGATCAGGCAGCCGATGAAGAAGGGAATGCGCCAGCCCCAGGCGGCCACGATGTCCGCCGGCATGGCCTGGTTGAGCACGTAGCCGATAACCGACGCGACGAAGATCGCGACCTGCTGGCTGGACGACTGGAACGAGGTGTAGAGGCCGCGATTGCCGGGCGTGGAGATCTCGGACAGATAGACCGACACGCCGCCGAGCTCGACACCGGCCGAGAAGCCCTGCAACAGCCGGCCGAGCAGCACGATGATCGGGGCCGCGATGCCGATCGTCGCATAGGTCGGGCAGAATGCGATGACGATCGTGCCGATCGCCATGATGCCGAGCGTCACGATCAGGCCCTGGCGTCGGCCGATCTTGTCGACATAGGCGCCGAGCACGATAGCGCCGACCGGTCGCATCAGGGCGCCGAGCCAGAACACGCCATAGGCATTGAGCAGCGATGCAGTCTCGTTCTCCGATGGGAAGAACGCCTTGGCGATGATCGGCGCGTAGAAGCCGAACAGGAAGAAGTCGAACTGCTCGAGGAAATTGCCGCTGGTGGCGCGCAGGATCGCGCCGATGCGCGAATGGATCGTGGCCGGCTGCGGGATTGACGTTGAGGACACGCGGGGAGACTCCTACCGTCGAGAGGCTCGTGCGGAGGATTCCTACGCCGGCCGAGGGGAAAGGTGCGACAATCTGCCACGCCAGGCCCTGGCGGCCAATAGTTTTGCGCCTTAGGAGCCCTAGGCCTGAACAGAATTGGCCGCGGCCGACTTCTGCTGCACTGCACCCTTCAGCCATTGCCGGAACGCCTTCAGCTTCGGCGGATCGGTCCGGCCCTCCGGCGTCACCAGATAGAAGCCGGCATCGCTCGGCAGGGTCATCTTGAACGGCACCACCAGCCGGCCCTTGGCGATGTCGTCCTGGACGTAGGCCGTCCGCCCGATCGCAACGCCGAGCCCGTCGATCGCGGCCTGGACGGTCATCAGCGACAGGTCGAAGCTCAGCCGGCCCTGCCTCGACATCTCGACCGGCAGACCCGCCGCGGTCAGCCAGAGCCGCCAATCGTCGTCATAACCTCCGCTGGCCTGCAGCAGCGTGTGATGCGCGAGGTCCTCCGGACAGCGCAGCGGCTTGTCGCCCTGCAGCAGCGCCGGACTGCAGACCGGAAACAGCTCGTCGGCCATCAGCCATTCCGCCCGCACGCCCGGCCAGTGGCCGCGGCCATAGCGGATCGCGGCGTCGACGTCGTCCTTGCGAAAATCGACCAGGCCGGTCGAGGTCGTGATGCGCACGTCGATGCCGGGATGGGCCTCCTGAAAGGCCGTCAGCCGCGGCAGTAGCCATTTCGCCGCCAGCGAGGCGATGGTCGAGACCGTCAGCACCTTGGCGTTGTCCTTGCGAACCAGCCGTTCCGTTGCCAGCCGGAGATCGTCGAATGCGGCGCGCACGAGCGGAAGATAGTCGCGGGCCTGTGGCGTCAGCGCGAGACTGCGGTTCTGGCGGACGAACAGGCGGATGCCGAGCTCGTCTTCCAAGCGCTTGATCTGATGGCTGATGGCGGTCTGCGTCACGTTCAGCTCGGAGGCCGCGCGGGTGAAGCTCAGATGCCGCGCCGCAGCCTCGAACGCCCGCAATCCATTCAGCGACGGTAGCCGGGCCATTCGCGGCCTCCCGGTTCATGATGTTATTTCATCCGAAACGGTAGTAAATGTCGTTTGTGGATGAAGCGCAAGCGCTCGATATTGCAGCCTGAAGGAATTTTCAGGAGGCTTTCATGTCCGTCTACGTCTCCTC
Organism: Bradyrhizobium sp. SZCCHNS3002; assembly: GCF_032377435.1. NCBI lineage: Bacteria > Pseudomonadati > Pseudomonadota > Alphaproteobacteria > Hyphomicrobiales > Nitrobacteraceae > Bradyrhizobium > Bradyrhizobium sp. SZCCHNS3002. The sequence goes on along the minus strand of NZ_JAUHHY010000020.1, from coordinate 40,139 downwards.
GTCAATGACGAAACATCATGGCCCGGGGTTCTGGTCCGGCGTCGTGGAGCTGCTTGCGGCCTGGCGCTTCCGCTACCGGACCCGGCACGAGCTCGCGCAGTGGTCGGAGCGCGACCTGCACGATCTCGGCCTGTCCCGCAGCGATATCGCCGCCGAGATCGATAAGCCTTTCTGGCGGGGTTGATCCCCCTCACTCATCCCGCCGCGCCGGCGCCGCTCCGCAAAGGAGGGCGCCGGCAAGCTTCCCCGTTGGAGCCGCGCATGCCGACGCCCGCCATTGCCGATCTCGCTGCCGGCTCCAACACCATTCACACGCGGCGCGGTGAGGAGGTGCGCCTGCGCTTCGTCACACCTGACGACGCCGAGGCGCTGCAGAGCTATGTCCGGTCCTTGAGCCAACGCTCGCGCCACAAGCGTTTCCTCGGCGCGCTCAACGAGCTGCCAAAGGCGGTGCTCGAGGATTTCGTCGCGCTCGGCCGCAACGACCGGTACAGCCTGATCGCGACGATGGACCATGACGGCGTCGAAGGCATCGTGGCCGAGGCGCGCTATGCGCTGGACCGCGCCACTGGTCGCGTCGAGTTCGGCCTCTCGGTGCTCGACCGCTGGCACGGCCACGGCATCGGCCCGGCCCTGATCGCAAATCTCGAGCGGCGCGCCCGCGCGCTCGGCGGCGCCACGCTGTCAGGCGACGCGCTGCGTACCAACGACGTGATGATCGCGCTCGCCCGCAAGGCCGGTTTCACGATCCAGCCGCATGCGGATGACTGGACGCTGGTGAGGTTCGAGAAGGGGCTGAGCGGCGTGGTGGCGGATTCACCGAGTGCAGATTTTCAACTTATCAGTCGCGGGCTGCAAGCCGTGATGTTCGACAACAAATAGCGGTCGTCATGTCCCGCGAAGGCGGGGCATCCCGTACGCCGCGGCGTTACAGTGTCATCGGCTATCAGTTGCGATTGCTAAATCGCTCGATCCAGCCGGGCGATGACAGTCGTTGTGAGGCGCCGACCTATCCACGTCATTGCGAGCGAAGCGAAGCAATCCAGAGTCCTTGCTCGGCCCTGGATTGCTTCGCTTCGCTCGCAATGACGAGGTGAGAGAGCGGTGCTCGAAACAGCTACAGCTCCGAGCGACATCAGCTCTCAAAACGTCTCGACCCATGGCCGCAGCTCCATCTCCCAGCTCCAGGCGCTGCGCGGCTGCTGCAGCACGCTCCAATAACTCGCGGCGATGGCATCCGGATCGAGCATCGAATTCGGTCGCTCCGCCGGCTCCTGGCGTTCCGCGCTCCTGATCGCGCCGTCGATGACGAAATGCGCGACGTGGATGCCCTGCGGCGACAATTCGCGCGCCATGCTCTGGGCTAGGCCGCGCAGCGCGAACTTGCCCATCGCGAACGGCGCCGACTGGGCGTAGCCCTTCACGCTGGCGGAGGCGCCGGTGAACAGGATGGCGCCGTGCTTGTTCGGCAGCATGCGCTGTGCCGCCTGCTGCGCCACCAGGAAGCCGCCGAAGGCGCTGATGGCAATCGACTGCTGCACGTCGGCCGGCACGAGATCGGTGAGCGCTCCGCGCGCCCGCGCGCTGGCGTTGTAGACCACGAGATCGGGCGCGCCGATCTCGCGCTCGACGATGCCGAACAGCCGCTCGACCTCCTCCGGATTGGTCGCATCGCAGGGGTAGGCGCGGGCGCCGGTTTCGTTGCAGAGCGCTCCGAGCTTCTCGATCTTGCGGGCGGCCAGCGCCACGCGGATCTTCTCGCGCGCGAACAGCCGCGCCAGCGAGGCCGAGAGCCCTTCGCCGGCACCGACGATGAGGGCGATCTTGTAGGCAGGGATGTCCATGGGCATGTCCTTGAGCCAGAGCGTCCGCAGACATCAAGCTAGTGCACCGGCGGCCGACTTCCTACGGCTCGTCCCCACATTTTTGCTGCGCGTCCTCAGGTGGGACGCGGCTGCAATCCGGCGAGGCAGCCGATCTCCTCCAGCACGACATCGAGCCGGCTGCGATCGTGCAGGAAGGCATATTTGCCGCGGAGCATCGCCAGCGAGCGCGCGTGATATTTCTGCGGCTTCTGCATCCACGTGAAGTCGCCGAACTGGACGCGAAAGGCATCGCGTCTCTCGGCCAGCGCCTGTTCATTGGCGAGCGTCCACGGCATGAACAGCGCGCCGACCTGGCGGGTCAGGATCGGCATCAGGGTCAGCGACAGTTCCGGCCACAGCTCGAACTCGCCTTCGGCGCGCGGCCACAGCATGCGGTGGATCCAGGCCAGCACGTGCGGCGCGCGGCCCTCGATCAAAGCGCCTGCGGTCGGATCGGTCCACAGCTCGTAGAACTGGGCCCACAGTCCGAAATCGCCATAGGCCGGACGCCGGCCGAACAGATACGGCCTGACCGAGAGATGCCGTTCGAGCAGGTCGAGCATTTCGGCAAACCCCTGCTCAATCTGCGGCGCGTTGATCTCGTTCGAGCCGACGTACCACAGCCGCTCGACCATGCGCGCGCGGATCTTCTCGGCCAGTTCGCCGACCTCGATCTCGTCCGCCTTGGGGGCGCGGATGCGGGCGATGCGCCCGGCTGAGGCGCGCTGGTCGAGATCGCGGGCCCAGCGATAGTGGAACATCCACTTGTTGCCCCACTCGTCGCCGAACTCCTCGATCAGGGCCGAGATGAAGCTCGTCAGCGCGTCGCCTGGATGAATCGTCGGCTGCGGAAAGTCGAGCTCGAGCGCATCGATGATCGGCGTCGAATCCTGCATCGGCACCTCGTCGGGAGCGACCACCAGCGGAATGATCGGCATCTTGGCGTGCCGCGCGAACTCGGTCTCGCTTTCCGCGTTGCGCAATATCCAGTGATGCGGAATGCCCTTGTAACGCAGATACGATCGCACCTTGACCGAATAGGGCGACATCTCCGCCCCGAAGATGCGATAAACCTCCGTCGGCTGATTGGTCATGGATCTGCTCCCGGTTCGGCGCACGCCGCTGCCTGTTGTGTATCCGATCAGGCGCAACCTGTCGAAGAGTCCATCAGAGACTTGCGGAAACGAACGAGGGCTTAACGATCATGCATCAGTTCCTGAAGCGCGATGACGTGATGACCGGCGGCGCGAGGCCGGAGCTGCTGGCGCCCGATACCACCGGGCTGAACTTCTATCGCGCCGACCCCGCGCTCGCCGATCTCTTGCGCATCCATCTGCCCGAGGCGCTGTTTCGGCACCTCGTGCCGCATCTCGACCGCCTCGGCGAGCTCGCCGGCTCCTATCTCGACGAATGCGCCCGCCTGGCTGACCGCCATGGCCCTGTGCTGCACCAGCGCGACCGCTTCGGCCGCGACGTGCAGTGGGTCGAGTACCATCCGGCCTATCGCGAGCTCGAGCGCGCCGCCTTTGGCGAGTTCGGCATCCACGCGATGTCGATCCGCAAGGGCATTCTCGGCTGGCCGACCAGATATCCGGTCACGGCCAAGCACGCCTTCACCTTCCTGTTCAACCAGGCGGAGTTCGGTCTGGGCTGTCCGATCAACGTCACCGACGGCTGCGCCAAGCTGCTGGCGAGCTTCGGCAGCGACGGGCTCAAGGCCAAGTACCTCGATGGCCTGACCCAGACCGACATGAGAAAGCTGACCCAGGGTGGCCAGTTCATGACCGAGAAGGAAGGCGGCTCCGATGTCGGCACGTTGACGACGGTCGCCGTGCCGGAGGGCGACCATTGGCGCCTGCATGGCGAGAAATGGTTCTGCTCCAATGCCGACGCGAAAGTGGTGATGCTGCTGGCGCGGCCACAAGGTGCCGAAGCGGGAACGCGCGGCGTCGGCCTGTTCCTGATGCCGCGCTTCCTCGATGACGGCAGTCAGAACCACTATCGGATCGTGCGCCTGAAGGACAAGCTCGGAACGCGCTCGATGGCCTCGGGCGAGATCAAGCTGGAGGGCGCCGTCGCCTATGCGGTCGGGAGGCTCGATCGCGGCTTCGTGCAGATGGCCGAGATGGTCAACTCGTCGCGTCTCTCCAACGGCGTCAAGTCGACGGCGCTGATGCGGCGGGCCTGGCACGACGCGATCACGGTCGCGCGCAACCGCGTGGTGTTCGGAAAACGCATCGTCGACCTGCCGCTCGGGCGGCGACAACTGCTGAAGATCCTGCTCGCGACCGAGCAGGCGCTGTCGCTGAGCTTCCTTACCGCCGACGCGCTCGACCGTGCCGAGGCCGGCAGCCAGGATGCCGCGGCGATGCTGCGCATTCTGACGCCGACATTGAAATTCCGTGCCACGCGCGACGCGCGCAAGGTCTGCGGCGATGCGTTGGAGATGCGCGGCGGGATCGGCTATGTCGAGGAGTTCGTCACCGCGCGGCTGCTGCGCGACGCCCATCTCGGCTCGATCTGGGAGGGCACCGGCAACATCGTCGCGCTCGATGCGTTGAAGCGCGCCGTGGGCCGGCACGGTGCGGAGGCCGCGCTGGCCGCCGACCTGCATGCGCGGCTCGACGACAGTGCCGCCGTGCCGCAGGCCTGGCGCGATCAGCTGCATCGACTCGTGGATCGGGCCGTGGGCTTTGCGCGCGAGATCGCGGGACGCGCCGACAAGGAGTCGGAAGCGCGCCGCGCCACCAGCCTGCTGTATCACACGGCCAGCGCGGTCTCGCTGACCTGGGAAAGCGCGCGCATCCACGCGATGCGCGGCGACGCACGGCGGTTGCTATTGGCGAAGCTCGTCGTCGATCATCGTCTGACGCCGTCCGATCCGTTCCGGCTCGCGGAAAACGAAACGGACGACGCGATGGCGACGTTGCTGCTCGGCGATCGCGTCGCAGGCATGGACGAGGTTGGCGAACTGATTTCGGCGGCGTAGTCTTGTGGAATGTCACGAAGATGGATCGCGAGCTCATGGCTTCTGCTTTGTGCGAGTGATGAGCGAACAGGCTGGGGGTACAGGTCCAATCATTTGCACCACCCGTGCGGCTGCCCCTCACCCCAACCCTCTCCCCGTGAAGAACGGGGAGAGGGAGCGCAGCGGCTACGTCGAAATAGCCGGATAACAACTCACAATAAACGAAACAGGGAGAACGCCAATGAAAGCCGCCGTGCTGATGGAGGCCAACAAGCCGCTCGTCATCGAGGACGTCAGCGTGCCCAAGCCGGGGCCGCGGGAAGTGCTGATCCGCACGGCGGTGGCGGGGCTCTGCCATTCCGATCTGCATTTCATCGAGGGCCTGTATCCGCATCCGCTGCCCGCGGTGCTGGGCCATGAATCCGCTGGGATCGTCGAGCAGGTCGGCGCCGATGTCACCTATGTGAAGCCGGGTGATCATGTCGTCACCTGCCTCTCGGTGTTCTGCGGCACCTGCGACAACTGCACGACGGGCCGTCCGGTGCTGTGCACCGACACCACGGTGAAGATGCCGCCAGGCGCCTCCAACCGGCTGTCATGGGCGAGAGCTGAGAAGCTGCATCAGTTCCTCAACCTGTCGTCCTTTGCCGAACAGATGCTGGTGCACGAGAATGCGATCGTGAAGATCCGCAACGATATGCCGCTCGAGCTCGCCGCGCTGATCGGCTGCGGCGTCATCACCGGCTATGGCGCCGTCGTCAACACGGCGCGGGTGCAGGCCGGCGAGACGGTGGCCGTGATCGGCTGCGGCGGCGTCGGCATGGCTGCGATCAACGGCGCCGAGATCGCGGGTGCCGGTCGCATCATCGCCATCGACACCAATCCGGCCAAGCTGCAGCTCGCGACGAAACTGGGCGCGACCGACATCATCAATCCCACTGAGGGTGACGTCGTGGCCCAGGTGCGCGAGCTCACCAAGGGTGGCGTGCACCACGCCTTCGAGGTGCTCGGGCGCAAGGAGACCGCCGAGCAGGCCTTCGCGATGCTGGCGCCGGGGGGCACCGCGACCATCGTCGGCATGATCCCGTTCGGGCAGAAGATCGAGCTGCACGGCTTCGACTTCCTGCGCGAGCGCCGCATCCAAGGCTCTTCGATGGGCTCCAACCACTTCCGCGTCGATATGCCCCGCCTCGTCGAGTTCTATCTGCGCGGCAAGCTGCACCTGGAAGACTGGATCTCCGCCAAGCTGAAGCTGTCGGAGATCAACGAGGGCTTCGCCAACATGAAAGCCGGCAAGACGCTGCGCAGCGTGATCATGTTCGATGCATGAGGGGCACGGTCGAGTGTGAGGAAGTTGATGGGGTTTGGCGGGTCTGCCTATTCGTTACCCGTCATGCCCGGGCTTGACCGGGGCATCCAGCCTCTGGAAGATGGATGGCCGGGTCAAGCCCGGCCATGACGATGTAGGACGGCGGAATTTGGTGAGGCGTTGTTGAAGAAGTCGAAGCACTAACTAATTCGCGAACCGTGGCGGCGGAACGAAGCCGCCGAACTCGCGCTCGATCAGGTCGGCGAGCTTGAGCGGCGTGCGGTCTTCGAGGAATGGGCCGACGATCTGCACGCCCACCGGCAAGCCGTTGGCGAGGCCGAGCGGGATCGCGGTCGCCGGCAGTCCGGGCAAGGTGGCGATGCCCGGCCAAGCGAGCTGATCGGCGTAGCAATGCTCGACGCCGTCGATGCTGATGCGGCGCTGCTCCTGGTCGGGCGAATGATCGTGCGGATAGGCCGGAGTCGGCATGATCGGGCAGATCACGGCGTCGAACTGCTCGAACAGCGTTCGCCATTGCGCGCGCAGCCGCGCCCGCGCCCCGCCGGCCTGAACCCAGTCGCGATGGCTGAGCGCGATGCCGCGCAGTCGCTCGGCCGCGAGGCTCGCCGCCTCCTTCGGCAATTGCGCGGCCGCCTGGCTGGCGCCGGCGTGGACCTCCGCCGGCATGGTGGCGCCGATGAAGCCGAGCAGCAGGCGCATGTAGAGCCGGCTCGATGCGGCGAAGTCCGGCAGCAGCGGGCTCTCTGTCGCGACGTTGACGCCGGCCCGTGCCAGGTCGGCCGTCAGCCGCTCGATCGCGCCGCGCACGGCGCTGTCGGTCGGCAGCAGCGGATCGCTCGCGACCACCAGCACGCGGAAATCCTGCGGGCGACCGTGACGCGCCGGCGGCAGGTCGAGGCGATACGCCTTGCCGGCCTCGAGCGGGTCGGGGCCTGCGATCACATCGAGCAGCAGCGACAGATCGGCGGCCGAACGGGCCATCGGGCCGACGACGGCGAGGTCGGCCTCGCCGGGCAGCGGCTGAAATGGCGGCGGCGTGTGGCCGCGCGAGGCCACCAGGCCGTAGCTCGGCTTGTGCGCGGTGACGCCGCAGTGAAACGCGGGGACCCGCAGCGAGCCGCCGATATCGGACCCGAGCGACAGCGAGCCGTAGCCGGCGGCCAGGGCCGCGGCCGATCCGCCTGACGAACCGCCTGGCGTGCGGCCGAGATCGTAGGGATTGTTGGTGATGCCGTAGATGTCGTTGTAGCTCTGCCAGTCGCCGAGCCCGAGCGGCACGTTGGTCTTGCCGAGCACGATGCCGCCGGCATCCTTCACGCGCGTCACCGTCAGCGCATCCTCGGCCGCGATGAAATCCCTGTGCTGCGGAAAACCCCAGGTCGTCGGCAGGCCGGCGACGTTGTAGGATTCCTTCACCGTGAGCGGAAGGCCGAGCAAAGGCCGCCGTTCGCCGCGCGCCAGCGCCGCGTCGGCGACGTCAGCGGCAGCGAGCGCGCGCTCGAAATCGCGCACGCAGACGGCGTTGATCTCGGAGTCATGACGTTCGATGCGATCGATGGCGAGCCTGGTCAGCTCCACCGACGAGATCTGACGGTCTGCCAATGCCTTCGCCGTGTCGACGGCGGTTGCGAACGTCCATTGCGGTGCGGCCAATGTCGATCCTCCCGGTGCGATGTTTGCCGGGAGTCTAACCGATGCGGATGGCGATCACTTGACCAAAATTGCGGACTATCCTCTAGCCCGGCAGCATCCGCTGCATGACGCGGTCGCGATAGATGAAGACGTGCGCGATTGCGGCGGCGACGTGAGCGACGATCAGGATCAGCAGCAGCCATTCGGATGCCTGGTGCAGCCCGTCGATGGCGCGGTTACCGGCCGGGTTGCGCGCCGCCAGCATCGGCAACGGAAGCAGGTAGAAGAACGACACGCTCCAGCCGCGGAAGGAGGCGAACAGCCAGCCGGTGATGGTGCTCGCCATCACCATCACATAGAGCATCCAGTGCACGACCTCCGAGCTCAGCCGCTGCCAGGGCGGCAGCGAACTCTCCGGCGCGACCGGATGGGTGAGCCGCCAGACGAAGCGCACGGCGATCAATGCCAGAATGGTGAGGCCGAACGAAATGTGCAGGATCATCGGCGCGCCGGGGGGCGTGTTGGCATGCAGGTCCGGCATCAGCCAGCCGATCGGATACTGGATGGCGAGCAGCGCCACCACCAGCCAGTGCAGGATCTTCGCGGGCGTGCCGTAATGCAAGCGTGGCGTCATGACGATTTTCCGTTGTGATCGGTCCGGCGCCATCAGCCTCGCGGCTGGACGTTTTGCAAGACGCCGGGGTGCGGAGGCTAGGCCGCTCCTATGAGAATTCCGACGCCGAGCACGATGATGCCGCCGAGCACGATCTGGAACACCGCCTGCAGGAACGGCGTGTCCATGTAGCGCGCGCGGATATAGGCGATCGCCCACAGCTCGAAGAACACCACGAGGCTCGCGATCGCGGTCGCGATCCAGAACGCGTTGGTCCAGGAGTCCGGGACGAGATAGGGCATCGTGTGCCCCAGTCCGCCGAGCGTCGTCATCGCGCCGCAGACGGCGCCGCGCAGCCACGGCGAGCCGCGTCCCGTCAGTGAGCCGTCGTCGGACAGCGCCTCGGCAAAGCCCATGCTGATGCCGGCGCCGATCGAGGCGGCAAGGCCGACCAGGAAGGTCTGGAAGTTCTGATGCGTGGCGAAGGCGGCGGCGAACAGCGGCGCCAAGGTCGACACCGAGCCGTCCATCAGGCCGGCGAGACCGGGCTGGACATATTGCAGCACGAACACGCGCCGCCGCGTCTCATCCTCCTTGTGCCGGACGTCCGGACTGAGGATCTTGTCGGTCAGTTTCGCCGCAACCTTCTCGTGGCCCTTCTCGGCCTCGGCGAGATCGCCGAGCAGCCGGCGCACGCCGACATCCTTGGCCTGCTCGGCGGCCTTGGCGTAGAAGCGCTCGGCCTCGAACTCCATCGTGCCGACCTCGCGGCGGATGGCGTCGAGCGACAGGTTCTTGGTCAGCCAGATCGGCCGGCGCTGCAGGAAGCCCTTGACGTTCTCGCGCCGGATCGGCGGCAGGTTCTTGCCGAAGCGCTCCTCATAGAGCTCGAGCAGCATGTGGCGGTGGCCCTTCTCCTCCTCGGCCATCTGCTCGAACAGCTTGGCCGAATCCGGATAACGTTCCGCCAGATCCTCCGCGAAGCTCATATAGATGCGGCCGTCTTCCTCTTCGGCCGAGATCGCGATTGCCAGGATCTCGCGCTCGGTGAGGTCGGCGAAGTTCTTCATTCCAAGGTCCCCGGATCTCTCGCTCTCAACATTCGGCTGTTTAGAACGTTTCTAAAGTCTATATGGACTTGCCGCATCGCGGTCAAACTCCGGCCGCCGAGTGGTCGCGAACGCTTTCGTGACCCCGCATTCAAGCTCCAGTCATGGAACTGCGAGGATAGTCCGTCGTTCGCGTTCCGCTCAGCCACCTAAGGAGTTCCAATGGACAGCGTCAAATACCGGCTCAACGATCCTGGATTGGCGCCGCGCCGCACCCGGATGGATATTCCGGGCTGGGCAGGCGAACGCCAACCACGCGCGAATGGCTCGCATGAGCAGGTCTGGCATTGCGTACCATTCTCGGAAGGTGCGCAATATGGCATCGAGCTGTTTTATCCCTACGACTTCGAGCTGCAGGTCACCACGCGCGACGGCAAGCTCGAACTGTCCGGCGACTGGGGCGAGCCGCCGAGCCCGAGCTTGCAATGGCCGCCATTCCGCAATTTCGGCGATGCCTTCTACACCTACCAGATCCTGCTCGATCTCAAGGTGCCCAAGGGCTTCGCGATCCGGACCGAGCCGCATCCGCGCTTTTACACCGATCGCAGCGATACCTGCCCGATCGCGGTGCCGGCGCTGGTGCGCAATTTCTGGCCCATGCTGTTCTTCTGCGTCTTCAAGGCGCCTGCGGAAGGGCGGACGCATATCTTCCGTCCGGGCGAGCCGTTCGCGCAGGTGATCGTGATTCCGGAGGAGGCGAACTTCACGGTGGAGCCGATGAGCCCGGACGAGGCAGCCGAGCGCGAGCTGCAGTCACGCCGCATCCACGCCAGCCGGCCCGTGCTCGCCAAGGAGACCGAATGGGTGTCGAGCACCGACACCGTGTTCGACGGCACTTATCGCCATCTGCATCGCGCGGCAAAGGACAAGGCGCGCAAGGCCTGACCCTTCCGTCGTCCTCAAACGAAAGAGCGCCGACCTCACGGTCGGCGCCCCCCGAGCTGTCACCTCTCAACGATCAATAGCGATCGTAGTACCAGTGGTGATGGTGATGATGGTGGTGGTGATGGTAGTACCGGCGCGGCACCACATAGACCCGGGGGCCGTAGCCGTACCCATAGCCGGGGCCGTAGCCATAGCCGCGCCAGTAACCATGGTGGTGATGGTGATGATGATGGTGGTGATGGTACCACTGCGCGAGCTCCACCTTCGGCTCGGCCGCCGGCGGTCCCTGCTCGTCGAGCGCCTGCAGCACCCTGGCGGCATCGGGGATCGGCTCGAGCAGGTCGGCGTAGGAATTGGCCTTCAGGACATCGGTCGGGGCCGGAGCCGCCGACGCCTGCACCGTGCCGAGCGCGCCGACAGCGGCGACGGCGCCCAACAAGCCTGCGATCTTCTTATCCATAAATCATCTCCTGATGCGCATTGCCCGGATGCGGAAACGTCAACCCCGAATGTTCGTTCCTCGATTCGCCTAATACGTCGGAACGGCGTCCGAAATCAGGCTGTCGATCTGTTCAGGAACGTTAACAGGAGCTCATGGACTCGTTCATGTTGCTCCTGCTGCACCCAATGACCGGCGCGATCGATCAGCTCGCACAGCATCATGTTGGTGCACACTCGGGATTGCATCGATTCGAACACGCCGGGCCGTTGGTAGATGCCCCAGTCTTGCAGGCCGGAGATGAATGCAGACGGAACGTCGATGGTGCGATCCGACCACGTCTGCAATTCCGCTTCGAACAGGCCTGACGTGCCGCAGCGATACCATTGCAGCGCGCCCTGGAAGCCGGTCCGTTCATATTCGGCGGTATAGACCGCGAGCTCGCTGTCAGGCAGCCAGCGATTGGCCGCGATCGCCGCCGCGTCAGGCATCTCCTCGGCGGCGGTCTCGGCCATCGTCTTGCCGAGGTCCATTACGTAGTAGGTCGGCAGCTTGGCGAGCTCGGTCGCGTCCCAGGCCTGCAGGGGGTAAGGGACGTTGCCTGCCCAGTCCGCACTCTTGTGATGATAATAGGCGCGCAGGAAATCATGTAGCCCCTGCGGCGCGCGATGCATGTCCGTACTGGCCTGCCGCGTCGCGTAGTACCATTGATAGTGCTTGCGCGGCCGCGGCAGCGCCGCCAGTTCGCGATGCACCGGATCCGATTGCGGCGCGAGGGGCTGGCTGGCGATGTCGAACGGCGCTGCGGGTGGCCCGGGAAACGGTGCGCTCATCATCACGACCGACCGGAAGACATCGGGGCGGATCACAGCGCACCACGCCGCGACGGGGCTGCCGAAGTCGTGGCCGATGACGGAAGCGACATGGCGATGGCCGAAGGCATAGACCACGCCGAGCGCATCACGGACCAGATTGGTGAATCGAAACGGCGCGAGATCACCGTCATAGTCCGCGCTCCAACCCGTGGTGCGGCCATAGCCGCGCTGGTCCGGCGCCAGCACGTGATAGCCGGCCGCCGCCAGCGCCGGCATCACCTTGCGCCAGCTATAGGCGAGCTCGGGAAAGCCGTGCAGCAGCAGCACGCAGGGACGGCCGGGCGTCTCGAACCCGGCTTCCAGCACATGCATGCGCAGGCCGTTGATGCCGTCGACGAAGCGCGAGCGGATGGTGGGCGGAAGGGGGAGCGGGGGAAGAGACTGAGACACGTCGTGTACTCTCCTCGCGTCGTCCCGGCGAACGCCGGGATCCACAACCACAGGACAATGTGGTGAGGCTGACTGGCAGCTCCAGCCTTTGCAAAACTCAAGACGGTGACTATGGGTCCCGGCTCAAGGCCGGGACGACACCGTTGGTGGGCTAAGCCGCGCCCTTCTTCGGCCAATAGCGCTCGCGCAGATGCCGCTTGACCAGCTTGCCCGTCGGTGTGCGCGGCAGCTCCGGCTCGAAGTCGATCGAGCGCGGGCATTTGATCGGTGACAGATGCTGGCGGCAGAACAGCATCAATTGCTGCTCGAGCTCCTTGCCGGCGCGCGCCATGTCGTGGGGCTGCACCACCGCCTTGACCTCCTCTCCCATCTCCTCGTTCGGCACGCCGAACACGGCGACATCGGCGACGTCGGGATGCGTGATGAGGACGTCCTCGGTCTCCTGCGGGTAGATGTTCACGCCGCCGGAGATGATCATGTAGGACTTGCGGTCGGTCAGATAGAGAAAGCCGTCGGCATCGAGATAGCCGACGTCGCCGAGCGTCGACCAGCCCTTGTCGTTGTAGGCGCGCTTCGTCTTCTCCGGATCGTTGTGATAGGAGAACACCGGCGCGTCGGCGAAATACACCGTGCCGATCTCGCCGGTCGGCATCTCCTGATCATCTTCGCCGAGGATCTTGATCTTGCCGACCACGGCACGCCCGACGCTGCCGCGATGCTCCAGCCACTGCTTCGAGGTGCAGACGGTGACGCCGTTGCCTTCCGAACCGGCGTAGTACTCGATGAGGATCGGGCCCCACCACTCGATCATCCTGGCCTTGACGTCGACCGGGCAGGGCGCGGCGGCATGGATGGCGCCCTTGAGCGTGGAGACGTCATAACTCTTGCGGACGTCCTCCGGCAGCTTCAGCATGCGCACGAACATCGTCGGCACCAGCTGCGACTGCGTGATCTTGTACTTCTCGACGAGCCTCAGGAACTCCTCGGCGTCGAAATGCTCCATGATGATGGAGGTACCGCCGAGCACCGAGACCATCATGTTGAAGCGCAAGGGAGCTGCATGATAGAGCGGCGCCGGCGACAGGTAGATGCTCTCGGCATTCATGCCGCACATGTCGGCGCAGAGCACGCGCAGGAACTGGTTGGGCTGATCGATCGGATTGCCTTCGAAATCCTTCTTGATGCCCTTGGGACGCCCCGTGGTGCCCGACGAATACAGCATGTCGTAACCGGCGACCTGGTCGGGGATCGGCGTCTTGGGCTGGGCGCCGGCCTCCTTGTCCCAGGAGCGGAAGCCCGGCTCGGGCTCGTCGACCATGAAGAACAGCGGACCATCCTTCTCCGTCGCGAGATCGCGCACCTGCTCGGCGCATTTCGGCGAGGTGATGAAGACCTTGGCGCCGCAATCCCTGATGATGTAGGCGATCTCGTCCTTGGTGAGATAGCGGCTGATCGCGGTGTAGTACAAGCCGGAGCGCTGCGCGGCCCAGGCGATCTCCATGAAGGCGAGCCGGTTCTCCATCAGGAAGGCGACGTGATCGCCGGCCTTCAGGCCGAGCGCGCGGAACAACTGCGCGCCCTGGTTCGAGAGCTCGTCGAGCTCGCGATAGGTGACGGCCTTGCCGGTGCCGGCCATCTGATAGGCGATCTTGTCCGGATGGTTCTTGGCGTGAATGGAGGGGTGGGTCATGACGGGCTCACCGCTAAATTAGGAAAATGGTGTCGTCCCGGCCTTGAGCCGGGACCCATAACCACAGGGGCGTGTGGTGAGAGCGAGCTGTGGCTCCAGCTCGCCCGACATTCAATTCGGTGGCTATGGGTCCCGGCGTTCGCCGGGACGACACCGTTATTGGGGCGCGACTTACAGCCGCTCGACGATCGTCACATTCGCCATGCCGCCGCCTTCGCACATGGTCTGCAGGCCGTAGCGCTTGTTGCGCTGCTTCAGCGCATGCAGCAGCGTGGTCATCAGCTTGGTGCCGGAGCCGCCGAGCGGATGGCCGAGCGCGATCGCGCCGCCATTGACGTTGAGCCGGCTGGGATCGGCGCCAGTGGTCTTCAGCCACGCGGTCGGCACGGAAGCGAATGCCTCGTTGACCTCGTAGAGGTCGATGTCGTCGATCGACATGCCGGCCTTCTGCAGCGCGCGCTGCGTGGCCGGCAGCGGCGCCTCCAGCATGATCACGGGATCGCCGCCCATCATCGTCATGTGGTGGACACGGGCGATTGGCTTGACGCCGAGCGACTTCAGGCCGCGCTCGTTGACGACCATCACGCCCGAGGCGCCGTCGCAGATCTGGCTCGCGGTCGCCGCGCTGAGCTTGCCGTTCTCGGCGATCAGCTTGACGCCCTTGATGCCGTCGAGGGTGACATCGAAGCGGATGCCTTCGTCGATGTGATGGGTGTCGGTCGAGCCGTCGGCCCTGACGATCTCGAGCGGGATGATCTCGTCCTTAAAGTGGCCTGCCTGCGTGGCGGCAATCGCGCGCTGATGGCTGTTATAGGCGTATTCGTCGAGCTCATCCTTGGAGAGACCGTACTTCTCCGCCATCATTTCCGCGCCGGTGAACTGGCTGAACTGGATGTTCGGATAGCGGCTCTCGATGCCAGGGCTCTTGTAGTGTCCGAAGCCGTTCTTCGCCGGAAGCGTGGAGGAGAGACCCATCGGCACCCGGGTCATCGACTCCACGCCGGCGGCGATCACGACATCCATCGCGCCCGACATCACTGCCTGCGCGGCGAAATGCAGCGCCTGCTGCGACGAGCCGCACTGCCGGTCGATCGAAGTGCCAGGCACGCTCTCCGGCAGCTTCGAGGCCATCACCGCATTGCGCGCGATGTTGTTCGACTGCTCGCCAGTCTGCATCACGCAGCCCATGATCACGTCCTCGACCTGGTCCGGCGCCGCGCCGGAGCGCTCGACCAGCGCGTCCAGCACCTTCGCAGCGAGGTCGGCCGGATGCCAGCCGGCCAGGCGGCCTCCCTTGCGGCCGCCGGCCGTGCGTGCAGCCGCGACGATGTAGGCTTCCGCCATGACGTGTCCTCCCTAGACTTGGTGTTCGTGATTGGCTGCGATTTAAATGCGCGATTGAGCCTTAGTCAATCGATCAATTAACTCTTGAGATCAACTCCGGCTTCGGCTTATCTGCCCCGATCAAGCGCGAGACATGTCTTGGGACCCCAGCTTCAGAACAGTGTGCCGGAGAAACTTCCCGCGGGGCGGAATGCGACAGCAGAGAAGCTGCTGGACGCCGCCAGCGAGCTGATGATCGCGAGGTCCTCGATCGAGATCTCGCTGAGCGACATCGCGCAGAAGTCCGGGGCAAACGCTGCGCTGGTCAAATACCATTTCGGCAACAAGGACGGCCTGCTGCTGGCGCTGCTCGCCCGTGACGCCGCGACCGAGGTCGCCAATCTCGAATATCTGCTGGCGCAGCCGCTGCCGCCGACGGCCAAGCTGAAGCTGCACATCAGCGGCATCATCCGCGCCTATCACCGGTTTCCCTACATGAACCGGCTGATCCATTATCTGCTGCACGAGAGCAGCGCCGAAGCGGCCGACGAGGTGTCGAAGTTCTTCGTGGCCCCGCTGCTCGATTTCCATCACAGGCTGATCGAGCAGGGCGTCGCCGAGGGCGACTTCCGCGCCGTCGACCCGGTGCTGTTCTACACCAGCCTGATCGGCGCCTGCGATCATTTGTTCTTCGGCCGCCACGCCATGTCGCGCGCGATCGGCGTCGGCCCCGTCACCGATGACGTATGCCGCCAGTACATCGCCCATATGGAGGCGCTGATCTGCGGCGGCATATTGAAACGCGCGAATGGCGAATAGGGAGTAGCGAATAGGGGGATGCCCTACCTTCCCTGTTCGCTACTCCCTACTCGCCATTCGCCAACAACAAACAAACGGAGGAAACGCACCATGCAACTCAACAACGTTGCCGTTCTGATCACCGGCGGTGGCTCGGGCCTCGGCGCCGCCACGGCGCGCGCCATGGCCGCCAAGGGCGCGAAGATCGCCGTGCTCGACCAGAGCAAGGAGAACGCGGAGAAGGTGGCGGCCGAGCTCAACGGCGTCGCCATTCATGCCGACGTCACCGACGAGGAGCAGGTCAAGGCCGGCATCGCCAAGGCCGAGGCCGCCCACGGCATCGCGCGCGTGCTGGTCAACTGCGCCGGCATCGGCGGCTCGCAGCGCATCGTTGGCAAGGACGGCGTCTATCCGCTCGCCAAGTTCGCGCGCATCATCAACGTCAACCTGATCGGCACCTTCAACGTGCTGCGCCTGTTCGCCGAGCGCCTCGTCACCGCCGAGCCGATCGGCGAGGAGCGCGGCGTCGCCATCAACACCGCCAGCGTCGCGGCCTATGAAGGCCAGATCGGCCAGATCGCCTATTCGGCGTCGAAGGGTGGTGTCGTCGGCCTGACCCTGCCTGCCGCGCGCGATCTCGCCAGCCAGAAGATCCGCGTCAACACCATCGCGCCCGGCCTGTTCCTGACACCGCTGCTGATGGGCCTGAACGAAGAGGCCCGCAAGAGCCTGGGCGCCCAGGTGCCGCATCCGGCCCGGCTCGGCGACGCCTCCGAGTACGGCAACCTCGCCGTCCACATCGTCGAGAACCCGATGCTGAACGGCGAGACCATCCGCCTCGACGGCGCCATCCGCATGGCCCCGCGCTAGGCGGCATTCTCCGCTGTCGTCCCGGCCTTGAGCCGGGACCCATACTCCGCGGCGTCTGTGAGAGGCACTCTGGCAGACGCCGCGCTCTAACCAATCAGGCCGGTGGCTATGGATCCCGGCGTTCGCCGGGATGACACTGAGGCTGGAGCGCGCGCCATGTCCCAACCGCTGCTGATCGAGCACGACAATGGTGTCGACCGGGTGACGCTCAATCGTCCGGAGAGCCTGAACGCGCTCGATCCGGCGTTGATCGATGCGCTCAACAGCTATTTCGAAGGCCTGCAGCGCAATCGCACCACGCGGGTCGTCGTGCTCGGGGGCGCCGGCAAGAATTTCTGCGCCGGGCTGGATCTGAAGGCCGCGATGCAGCGGCGCGGCGGCGCCAATGAGCCGCCGGGTGTCACCGAATCCCTGGACTCGCAGCGGCGCATCGCCGACATCGTGATGCTGATGCGGCGCTGTCCGCAGCCGATCATCGCACTGGTGCAGGGCGCAGCCGCCGGCGGCGGCTTCGCGCTGGCGCTCGCCGCCGACATCCGCATCGCCGCGCGCTCGGCGCGGATGAACTGCGCCTTCATCAAGCTCGGCCTGGGGGGCTGCGACATCGGCACCAGCTACTTCCTGCCGCGCCTCGTTGGCGTCTCCGTCGCCTCCGAGCTGATCCTCACCGGCCGCTTCATCGGCGCCGAACGTGCGCTAATGGTGGGTCTGGTGTCGGAGATCGTCGAGGAGGACATGCTCGACAACGCGGCGGCGCCGTTCGTCGACGCGATGATGACGGCATCGCCGGTCGGTCTCCGGCTGTCGAAGGAATGTCTCAACATGAGCGTCGATGCGTCGTCGATCGAAGCGGTCATCGCGATGGAGGATCGCAACCAGGTGCTGTGCAGCCGCTCGGAGGATTTCAAGGAGGGCATTACAGCCTTCCTCGAGAAGCGAAAGCCGGTCTATACCAACCGCTAGATATCAAGATCCGCAAAGGACGATATTTCGGGAGACGCAAAATGGACGGGACGGCAGCGAAGGTGTTGGAGAAACCGGCATTCCGCAAGGTCAATTGGCTGGCGCGCGACATCGATGTCATCAGACGGAGTGACGGCACCGTCGTCATCAAGTCGCGCATTCCGCTGCAGGCCTATGAGCCGCACTTGGCGGCGCCGCTCGCCCGCTGGGCCAAGGAGGCGCCGACGCGGACCTGGCTCGCGCAACGCAGCGGGGCCGAGCGGCAATGGCGGAAGCTGTCCTATGCCGAGGCCAAGCGCACGGTCGATGGGCTGACGCAGGGCCTGCTCAATTTGAATCTGGACGGGCGTCCCGTCGCGATCCTCTCCGGCAATTCGATCGAGCATGCGCTGATGACGTTCGCGGCCATGCAGGCACGGTCGCCGGCGGCGCCAGTGTCCCCGGCCTACTCATTGATGAGTCACGATCACCTCAAGCTCAAATATCTGTTCAGCCTCGTGAAGCCGGGCGTGGTCATGGTGCAGGACGGCCCGACCTTCGAGAAGGCGCTGAAAGCGCTCGATCTCGACGGCGTCACCGTCGTTCATGTCGGGCGTCCGTGCGAGGGCGTTGCGAGCATCAGCTTCGCTGATCTTGCAGCGATGCCGGTCACAGGCGCGGTCGACGCGTCGATTGCGCAGATCACACCGGACACGGTCGGCAAGCTGCTGTTCACCTCCGGCTCCACCGGAATGCCCAAGGCCGTCATCAACACCCAGCGCATGATGTGCGCCAATGCGGCGATGATGATGCAGACGCGGCCGCGCGGGCCGGAGGCGCCGATCTCCACGGTGCTCGACTGGATGCCCTGGAATCACACCATGGGCGGCAACGCGCTGTTCAATCCGCTGCTGATCGAGGGCGGCACGCTGTACATCGACGACGGCCGGCCGATGCCCGGCATGTTCGACGAAACCATCCGTAACCTACGCGAGGTGTCGCCGACCTATTATGCCAACGTGCCCGCCGGCTATGCGGCGCTGGCGGCGGCGATGGAGAAGGACGACGCGCTGTGCCGCTCGTTCTTCAAGGATCTGGGCATCATGGCCTATGGCGGCGCGCGGCTGCCGGACGATCTCTACGAGCGGATGCAGGCGCTGGCGGTGAAGACCACAGGCGAGCGCATCGTGTTCTACACCGGCTGGGGCTCGACCGAGACCGCGCCGACCTCGACCGGCACCTATTGGAACACCGAGCGCGTCGGGCTGATTGGGCTGCCATTCCCCGGCGTCGAGCTGAAGATGGTCCCGGTCGGCGACAAATACGAGCTGCGCCTGCGCGGCATCAACGTGATGCCTGGCTATTTCGGTCAGCCCGAGCTGACGAGGAAGGCGTTCGACGAGGAGGGATTCTACTGCATCGGCGATGCCGGCGTATTCGTTGATCCCAAGGATCCGGCGCAAGGCATCATCTTCGCCGGCCGCGTCGTCGAGGATTTCAAGCTCACGACCGGCACCTTCGTCCATGTCGGCTCGCTGCGGACCGATGCGATCGCGGCCGCAACGCCGGCGATCCACGATGCACTGGTGACCGGGCAGGACCGCGAACATGTCGGTCTCCTGGCCTGGCCCAATCTGCACGCCTGCCGCCAGTTGGTCGGCGATCCCAATGCGACGTTCGAGGATGTGGTGAAGCATCCCGCGGTCATCGACTGCGTCCGCCGCGGCCTTCAGGCGCACAACAAGGACTGCGAAGGCGCGAGTAGCCGGCGGATCGCCCGTGTCATGCTGATGGTCGAGCCGCCCTCGATCGACGGCCATGAGCTGACCGACAAGGGCTACATCAACCAGCGCGCCGGTCTCGAACGCCGCGCCGCTCTGGTGGAGCGGCTCTACGCTGATACGCCCGACAGCGACGTGATCGTGCTGTGATGGGGCCTGTCTCTTCCCACTCGTCATTCCGGGATGCGTGCGCAGCACGCATGCCCGGAATCCATAACCCCGGTCGGGCATATGGATTCCGGGCTCGCGCTCCGCGCGCCCCGGAATGACGGCGAGTTTTAGATCCGACTTCCAAGGCGAGTGACACCCATGAACTTCGATTTCTCCGACGACCAGAAACAGCTACGCGACCAGGCGCGGAAATTCCTTGCCGAGAAGTGTCCGCCCAAGGCGGTGCGTGTCGTGCTCGACGGCAAGGAGCCGTATGACCGCGCGCTGTGGAAAGGCTTTGCCGAGATGGGCTTCCTCGGCGTCGCCATTCCCGAGGAGTATGGCGGTGCGGGCGCCGGCCATCTCGAGCTCTGCGTGATCGCCGAGGAGGTCGGCCGCGCGCTGGCGCCGGTGCCGTTCTCATCGACCGTGTATCTTGCCGCGGAGGCGCTGATGCTGGCCGGCAGCGATGCGCAGAAGCAGGCCTGGCTGCCGAAGATCGCGAGCGGCGAGACGATCGGCGCCTTGGCGCTGTTCGAGGGCACCGGCAATCCGTCGCCGAAGGCGATCAGGCTCGAGGCTGCCAACGGCGTGCTCAACGGCACCAAGAAGCCCGTCGCCGACGGCGCCATCGCCGATCTCGTCATCGTTGCCGCGCGCACCGGCTCGACCGGCCGCGACAGCGACATCTCGCTGTTCCTGGTCGACACCAAGGCGGGCGGCGTCGAAGCCAAGGCGCTGACCAATCTCGATCCGACGCGCGGCCAGGCCGAGCTCACCTTCAAGAACTGCAAGGCGGAGCCGCTCGGCGCCGCCGGCGAGGGCTGGAGCATCATCACCCAGGTGCTCGACCGCGCCGCGGTGCTGACGGCGTTCGAGCAGGTCGGCGGCTCCGACCGCGCGCTGGAGATGGGCCGCGACTACGCGCTCGATCGCATCGCCTTTGGCCGTCCGATCGGCTCGTTCCAGGCGGTCAAGCACATGCTGGCCGACATGTATGTGTCTGCGACCCTGGCGCGCTCGAATTCCTACTACGGCGCGTGGGCGCTCTCGACCAACGCCCCGGAGCTGCCTGAAGCCGCGGCCTCGGCGCGCATCAGCGCGACGCAGGCGTTCCAGCACTGCGCCAAGAACAACATCCAGGTCCATGGCGGCATGGGCTTCACCTGGGAGTTCGACTGCCACATGTACTACCGCCGCGCCAATGCGCTCGCGCTCGGCCTCGGCAGCCTGTCCTATTGGGAGGACCAGCTGATCGACCGCATGCGCAAGCGCAATGCGGCGTGAGGCTCAGGACAACGATCCGCAGGGTGGGCAAAGCGACTTGTCCGACGAAGCCCAAAGGGCGAAGGCGGAAGCGTGCCCACCGTCGGTGGCGCGGGTTTGAATCGGTGGGCACGGCGCGTTGCGCCTTTGCCCACCCTACGAGATGAGAGGCTTGCCGATGAACTTCGATGACACTCCGCAGGAGGCGGCGTTTCGCAGCCAGGCGCGGGCCTGGATCGCCGCCAATGCGCCGAAGCAGTATGAAGACGAACTGCGCGCGACCTCGCTCGGCCGCGTCGCGCTGAAGGACGCCAACATCCTCGACGTCGCCAAGGCGTGGCAGAAGAAGAAGGCTGATGCCGGCTGGGCGTGTCTGCACTGGCCGAAGGAGTATGGCGGCCGCGGCGCCTCGCCGATCGAGCGCGTGATCTGGCAGCAGGAGGAGGGGCCTTACGGCAAGCTCTCCGGCCTTTTCATCATCGGCCACGGCATGTGCGGGCCGACCATGATGGCCTACGCGTCGGAGGAGCATAAGCGGCAGTATCTGCCGCCGCTGGCCTCCGGCGAGAAGGTCTGGTGCCAGCTGTTCTCCGAGCCGGCCGGCGGCTCCGACGTCGCCGGCCTGCGTACCCGCGCCGAAAAGCGCGGCGACGATTGGGTGATCAACGGCCAGAAGATCTGGACCTCGGGGGCGCATTATTCCGACTACGGCATCCTGCTGACGCGCACCGATCCGACCGTGCCGAAGCACAAGGGCCTGACGATGTTCTTCCTGGACATGAAGAGCCCGGGCGTCGAGGTGCGTCCCATCAAGCAGGCCAGCGGGCACTCGGATTTCAACGAGGTCTATTTCACCGACGTCGTGATTCCGGACTCGCAGCGGCTCGGCGCCGTCGATGACGGCTGGAACGTCGCGCTCACCACCTTGATGAACGAGCGCATGTCGATCGGCGCCGGCGTCGCCACCGGCTTCCCGGAGCTGTTCGACTTCTGCTCCAACCTGATGCTGGACGATCGTCCCGCGATCGAGGACCGCAACGTGCGCTCCAAGCTCGCGAGCTGGGCGGTGAAGGCGAGCGGGCTGAAATACACCAGCATGCGCGCCATCTCGGCGCTGTCGAAGGGCGAGCGGCCGGGACCTGAGAACTCGATCGGTAAGCTGGTCGCCGGACCGATGATCCAGGACGTCGCAGCCTACGCGCTCGACCTGCAGGGTGCGGCCGGCGTGCTCAGCGGTCCCGAGGCCGAGCTTGCGGGCAAATTCCAGGCGATGCTGCTGCGCGCGCCCGGCACCCGTGTCGAAGGTGGCACCGACGAGATCATGCGCAACATCATCGCCGAGCGCGTGCTCGGCCTGCCCGGCGACATCCGTGTCGACAAGGACGTGCCGTTCAACCAGGTGCCGACCAAGGGACGTGCCTAACAAGCGGAGTCGTAGGGCGGGTTAGCGCAGCGTAACCCGCCCTTGGCTCGTGCAATGCTGATCAAAGCGGCGGGTTACGCCTTCGGCTAACCCGCCCTACGCATACGAAGCGAGGTTAGACCATGAACTTCGACGACACCCCTGAAGAAGCCGCCTTTCGCGACACCGCGCGCGCCTGGATCGCGGCCAACGCGCCGAAGGAGCTCGAGGGCGAGCTGGCGAGCTCCTCGCTCGGCCGCATCAGGCTCAAGCACGCCGATATCGTCGAGGTCGGCAAGGCCTGGCAGAAGAAGAAGTCCGATGCCGGCTGGGCCTGCCTGCACTGGCCGAAAGCGTATGGCGGCCGCGGTGCTACGCCGATCGAGCGCGTGATCTGGCAGCAGGAGGAGGGCGTCTATGGCAAGCTGACGCAGCCGTTCCAGATCGGCGAGGGCATGTGCGGCCCGACCGTGATGGCCTATGGCAGCGAGGAGCATAAGCGGCGCTATCTGCCCAAGCTCGCCTCGGGCGAGGAGATCTGGTGCCAGCTGTTCTCCGAGCCCGCCGGCGGCTCGGATGTCGCGGGCCTGCGCACCCGCGCCGAGAAGCGCGGCGACGACTGGGTCATCAACGGCCAGAAGATCTGGACATCGGGTGCGCATTACTCGGACTACGGCCTGCTGATCACGCGCACTGATCCCACCGTGCCGAAGCACAAGGGTCTCACCATGTTCTTCCTGGACATGAAGAGCCCGGGCGTCGAGGTCCGTCCGATCAAGCAGGCCAACGGAATGCAGGAGTTCAACGAGGTCTATTTCACCGACGTGGTGATCCCGGACAGCCAGCGGCTCGGCGCGGTCGGCGACGGCTGGAACGTGTCGCTGACGACCTTGATGAACGAGCGCATGTCGATCGGCGCGCGGCTCGCCACCGGCTTCCCCGAGATGTTCGAGTTCTGCGCGAACCTGATGACCGACAACGGGCTCGCCATCGACGATCGCGCCACGCGCTCGAAGCTGGCGTCGTGGGCGGTCAAGGCAAGCGGGCTGAAATACACGAGCTACCGCGCGATATCGGCGCTGTCCAAGGGCGAGCGGCCGGGACCTGAGAATTCCATCGGCAAGCTGGTCGCCGGCGTCATGCTGCAGGATATCGCGACCTACGCGATGGATCTCGAAGGCGGCGCCGGCGTGCTGACCGGCGCGGACGAGGCGGTGACGCAGGGCCAGTTTCAGCAGATCCTGCTGACCTCGCCCTCGATGCGCATCGCCGGCGGCACCGACGAGATCCTGCGCAACATCATCGCCGAGCGCGTGCTCGGCCTGCCCGGTGACATCCGGGTCGACAAGGACGTGCCGTTCAACAAGGTGCCGACCAAGGGACGTAGCTAACCCTCATGCTGAGGAGCTGCGCAGCAGCGTCTTGAAGGATGAGGCCGATATCCGGGCCTCATGGTTCGAGACGGCGCTGCGCGCCTCATCATGAAGGGACGTTTCTCCGTTGTAGTGAGAACCATAAATGAAAGCTGACGCCGCAGCCGCACAGGCCACTCCCATCACCGTTCTCGAAGAGCTGATGGCCGCGCGCTTCTCCTGTCGCAGGTTCCTGCCCGAGCCCGTGCCGCGCGCCACCATCGAGCGCATCCTGGAGGCGGCGCAGAAAACCGCGTCGTGGTGCAACAGCCAGCCGTGGCGTGTCGAGATCACCTCCGGTGTGGCGACCGAGGCGTTCCGGAAGGTGATGTATGCGGCGGCCTCCAGCGGCAAGGCGGCGTCAGGCGACTTTCCCTTCCCGCGCGAATACACCGGTGTCTATCTCGAACGGCGGCGCGAGAGCGGTTTCCAGCTCTACAACGCGCTCGACATCCCGCGCGGCGACAAGGCGGGCTATGCCCGGCAGGCGCTGGAGAACTACAATTTCTTCGGCGCGCCGCATGTGGCGATCATCCACAGCGACGAGGCGCTCGGCACCTATGGCGCGATCGATTGCGGCGGCTACGTCACGAGCTTCATGCTGGCGGCGCAGGCGCTCGGCATCGCCACCGTGCCGCAGGCGGCGCTCGCGTTCCATTCCGACGTGGTGCGGCAGCACTTCGGGCTCGGCGCCGACCGCAAGGTGGTCTGCGGCATCTCGTTCGGCCATCCCGATCTCGGTGACAAGGCCAACTCCTACCGCACCCGCCGCGCCACGGTCGCGGAGACCGTCCGCTTTCACGACAAATAACTTCCCGTCCGTGGGGTCGCGCGCGCCTATTGTTTGCCGGTGGAGTTCCGTTATCCGGGACTCCGGAGGAGGGCGAGACGACCCGCGAGTCCATTTTTGTAAACCGAGTTTGCTGAACAAGGAGCAGCTCGGGCGGCGGCGCCATGATTTTGCCGAGGTGTCGTCCGAGTTCGGCAAGCGCGTTTCGGCAACGATGCGCGCGCTCTCCTGTCCGGCCTTCACATCGAAAGCCGCCCTGAAATCAACAGTTTGTGTCTGTGATGCGCCAACCGAGACGCGTTGCTACGGGGACCAGACGTGTTGCGAGAGTCGGTGCAGGAGCGCTAATGGCTGCTGTTTGTCGAATTGGGCGCGCACTTTTCCTTCAGCTCGTGGGCTTCAAGCAATGATATTGACAAAATTCTCTCTAACATTTTGAGTTGCATCGCCCGAGCGTCAACGATGCAAAATTGCAGACGCTCGATGATCTTCTCGATTGAAGGTTCAGTCACGGCTCGAAACCTGAAGTGTCAGCGATGGATTCCATGAACACGCCGTCCAACCTTTATGCCCTCGAGGTGGATGAGGCGACGCTCCTTGGTCACCGCCTCTTGAAGGCCTTCCATAAGCTCAGGCTGAAGCGGCACCGGGAACAGCTCATTGCGCTGGCTGAGCGGCTGGTGGAAGATGAAGAAAGATATCCGGCAGGGCCTGGCGGCTGACGTCTTCGAGCCCTTGCCACGTCAGCGTCGGCCGCGTCAGGCCGATCTGCTCGCAGAGTGACTTCCATGTCGTTTCATCGCAGTCGACGAGCACGGCCATCACCGACATCCCGTCCATCATGTGAGGTACGCCGAGCGGCCGCGCCTTCCAGCCGCACTTCTCGAACCGCGGCAGCCACCAGGTTTCGAGCACGATCGAAAAGCCGGTCAACCCGATCGAGATGCCGTATTCCATGATTGCAGTGAGCAGCAGCATGTCGATCCGCGGGCCGGCATGCTCGCCGCGGCGCTCCGGGATCACGAAGATGCGCGACAGTTCGTAGACGTCGGGGCGCTGGATCGGGCCGCGCAGATTCAGATACGGGAAGATGTCGCTCATCAGCGTCGGCAACAGCGTCGGCACCGCGCGCATCGAGCCGATCAACTGGCCCTTGTCGATGCAGAACAGATAGACCGAATCCTCGGTGTCGAACTGATCGATCTCGCGCCCGTCCGGACGATCGAGCGCCATCCACTTGCGCTGCTTGACGTAGATCTCGTGGCGCAGACGGTAATATGAATCGAAATATTTCTCGTACAGAGCGCGATTATCTTTTCGAACGACATGAATCTCAGGCATCGAAACCCCCGGTCGTCTGAATCAAATTGGGGTTTGCAGATTGCCGATGCGCTCGAATTGATCCAGTGGGAGAAACGCCAGATCAGATCGAGATCTCGCCGTTGACAAGAGCGGTCGCAACCGTCGCCGTCTTGTTCTTGGTTGCTAGCTTGCGCTGTGCCTCTTCCAGATGCCACCTGACGTTGCGTTCGGAGACGCCGAGGATGCGTGCCGTCTCCCACGCGGTCTTGCCGCGCGCCGCCCAGCTCAGCACTTCGGCCTCGATCCGCGACAGGCGTCGGCCCTGGTTGCTCGCGGCGGAGCGCGCCAATGCGCGAAGCCTGCTGTGCGTGAAGATGCTGATCAGGTGCAGCGCGCCCCGCGCATCGGGAGCGAGATTCGGATTTTCGCCTGCAAGGCTGACGGCGCCCACGGCATCGTCGTAGTGGATGGGGACGCAGAAGCCTTCGTTCAATCGGAAGTCCTTCGCGCGCATCATCACCTCATGCGCGCCGGGCTCGTCCTCGCGGTCATAGGGAGCCTCCGACCACGCGAATGGATTCAATGTCGAGATGCAGTGTCGCGGAATCGGATCGCAGCGGTGAAACTGCTCGCGCGCATACATGTCGAACCATTCCCGCGGCCAGCCGTTGGCGAGAATGGTTTGCTGCAGCGATTGGCCCGAGGTCGGCACGCCGGCCATGATGTAGGCGTGAAAGCCCAGGTCGCTGATCATCTTCTCGAACTGGGAGAGCACGCTCGCGCTGGTCTTCGACGCTTCGATCGCATCGACGTACTCCAGAGCTCGTCGTCCCCAATACGCGTCCATCACTTGCATGTGAAAGTCTCCGCCCGTGGTTCAAGCTAGCCACGGACAAAAGGCTGTCAACCGCAAATTGGAGATTTAGGTCGATAGTTCGTTGAGCGTGTGTCGGGGCACCGGCTGGATACAGACATTTGCATGCAAAATTTATGAGTTCGGAGCGCGGCTGCGCTCAGAATTTCGGGGTTCTTTTCTCTGCAAACGATTTCATGCCTTCCTGGATTTCGGCGCCGCGCATGCTGTCCTGATGCCTGCGGCGCGCCGCCGCATCGTCGAGGGCTCCGCGCGCGAAATCGTTGATGGCGCGCTTCATGCCGCGCATGGCCTGGGGGGCGTTGCCGGCCAGGACCGTCGCCAGCCGGTCGACCTCCGCATCGAGCGCATCGGCCGTCACCATGCCGGTGAGATAGCCGATGCGCAGCATCTCGGCCGCGCCGATCTTCTCCGCCGTCAGGAACAGACGCTTGGCATTGTCGATACCAAGGCGGGACACGTAGCGCTTGATGCCGTTGGGGTAATAGTGCAGCCCGAGCCGCGCCGCCGGCATGAACATCTCGCTGGTATCGACTCCGATCCGGAAATCGCAGGCCAGCGCCAGATCGGTCGAGCCGCCATAGACCCCGCCGTTGAGCCGGCAGATCGTCGGCAAAGCGAGGTCCTCAAGCCGGTCGACGACCTCCTCGAATGCCGGGCTGGAAGCCTCGGCCTTATCCGCCGGCGTTGCGCCGATGGCGCCAAGGTCGAAGCCGGCGCTGAACGCCCGCCCGGTGCCGGTCAAGACCAGCACGCGCAAGGCGGCGTTGGCCTCGACCCGGTCGAACAGCGCCAGCAGCTCGGCGAGGTCCTCCGGCTGGAGCCGGTTGAGATGGCGCGGACGATTGAGCCGAATGGTGGCGCGGGCGCCGTCGATGGTGAGGAGCGGCATGCTCGGCGCGTCATCGGCCTGGGTGGTCCGTCCGGTCGTCATGTCCTGTTCTCCATGGTTCGGCGCCTCGCCTCGGCAGCGATGCTCTGCGCCAGATCGGGGTGGCGTGCCATCAGCACGCGGAAATCGACGAGGTCGAGGACCAGCAGCTTCGACAGCCCTGTCGTGCTGATGTCGGCCGAGCGCAGGTTGTTCCCGAGCAAGGCCATCTCGCCGAAGAACGCGCCCTCGCCGAGCCGGACCTTCTTGCCGGGAAGGTCGACCTCGACCTCGCCGGAGGCGATGAAATACATGCAGTCGCCCGGCTCGCCCTTGCGGATCACGGCGGCGCGGGGCGGCAGGTCGATGGTGCGCAGCATCTGCGTGACGTCGGCAATGGTGGAGGGCCCGAGGCTGGCGAAGAACGGTACCTTGCTGACTGATTCCCAGGTCTTGAGAAAGTTGTCGCGCCGGGTTTCCGCGGCGAAGCCGGTCGCCAGGATGCCGGTCCATAGGCCGAACACGCCGAGGCCGGAGATCATCACCGTGGCGGCGACCACCCGCCCGAGCGGCGTGACCGGCACCACGTCGCCATAGCCCGTGGTGGTGAGGGTCACGACCGCCCACCACAGCGCGGACGGGATGGTGCCGAAGGTGGCCGGCTGCTCGTCATGTTCGAGCGCGTATTCGGCGACCGATCCGACAAACAGCACCACCAGGAACAGCACCAGCACCGACAGCAGCGGACGCGCTTCCAACACCAGCACCCGGCGGAGCCGGCGCAGGCCAGGCACGCCGGGGATCACCTTGAGCACCCAGATGACCGCCAGCAGCCACGCCGTGCGTGCCTCCATGCCCGAGACCAGCGCGGTCGGCACGGCGAGAGCGGAGATCGTGTCCAGCAGTCCCCGGCCCGACATGAGGTAGGCGGCGACGCGATGCGCCCGGGCCGCCTGCTGAACCCGAACCGCCCATTCGACGACGAAAAAGACAAGGCATCCGCACAGCAGGGCGATGATCCAGCGCCGTCCGGCCTCGTAGGCCGGGTCCATCGTCAACAGCACCATGGCGCTCATGCCGAGCGCCACGGCCGCAAAGGCCGCCTTGGTCATGTTGCGGCCGGCCAGCGCGGTGACGAATGCCGCCAGGGCAGGGTGCTGCGGTTTGGTCATTGCTGGCGGGCGTCGGTCGCTGATCTCAGAGCCGCAGGAGATCGCGGCGGCGGCAAGGTGCCCCGATCGGGGGAATCCCGTCAACGATGCGGGCCGGTCGGTTGCGCGGGTGCCTCCGGCAGGTCCAAGCCGTCCTACTTCGAGCGGGAATTTTTGAGTGTCGGCTCAAATACCGGTTCAAACGTCGTCTGTTCGCCGTATATCAGAGGTCGGCATGGACACGCTAAATTAGGCAAAAGGAGGCCGGAACCGAGCGTCCGCCCTCCTGCGTCCCAAGAGTCTGGTTGATCCCAATGGATACCTCACACCTGGTCGAACATGCGGGCGCCGCCGGCAGCCTCTTCGCCTCGATCTTCGTGGTCGCCACGCTGTCGATGCGGACCATGATTCCGCTGCGGGTTTTCGCCATCCTCACCAACATCGTCCTGATCGCGACCGCGGTGCCGATGCACAACTATCCGGTCCTGATCCTGCACGGGGTGCTGCTGCCGCTCAACAGTTACCGGCTCCACCAGATGCTGCAACTGGTCCGCGACGTGAAGCAGTCGGTCAACAGCGACCTCTCCATGGAATGGCTGAAGCCGTTCATGACCGAGCGCAAATGCGGTCCCGGCGAGGTGCTGTTCTACAAGGACGAGAAGGCCGACAGCATGTACTACATCGTCAGCGGCCGCTTCCGCCTGGTCGAATCCGGCATCGAGCTGCCGGTGGGCGCGATCGTCGGCGAGTTCGGCATGATTTCCCCGTCCAATACGCGCACGCAGACCTTGGAATGCGTCGAGGGCGGGCTGATCCTGTCGGTGTCCTACGACCAGGTCGAGCAGCTCTACGTCCAGAACCCCGCCTTCGCCTTCTACTTCCTGCGCCTCGCCAGCGCCCGGCTGTTCCAGAACATCGAAACGCTCGAGCGGCGGCTGGCGCAACAGACCACCGCGCCGGCGCCCGTCGCCAAGCCGGCGTGATCCGGGGAGCCTGAAGCCCAGTGGAAAGCGTCCGGTCCTCGCTGCGATATCTGTTCGCCGACGTCATCGGCGACGACGATGGCGAGCCGCCTTTTCTGCCTCAGGGCCTGCCTGACGCCGCCGTGCCGACGGTGAGCGATGGCATCCATCTGCTGATGGAGTATCAGGGCGCGAGCTATGCGCAGCTCTACGTCGACCGCATCAAGCGATTCGTGCGCAGATCGAACGTCGATGCCGGCATGCTGTCTCAGATCGCGCAGCTGCTGGCCGCCCGCATGGCCTACGAGGATCCGATCCGGATCGCCCAGCTCAGATTGATCAGCCTCGACATGGGGCAGCGCCCGGGGGGACGCGAGAGCGATGACGTGCGGCGGTTTCGCCTCGACGAACTGATCGGTGCGCTGCCGCAGGCCGTGGCGGAATCGTTGCTGGCAGCCTTCGAGCAGGTCGGCTGGCTGGGCCGGCGCCGGGTCAAGGTCCGCTTCTCGGTTCGATCGCCGCTCGCCATTCGCCGTCTCAAGCTGATGGCCGGCCTGCGGCGCTGGCGGCTGCAGTCGGTGCGCTATGGCGAGGAGCGCGCCTGGGCCGAACGGTGGCTGCACATGATCGCGCGTGCGCTGGACAAGCAGCCTGCGGCGGCGTCCGCCGTGATCGGCACGGCGACCATGATCCAGGGGCAGGGCGACGGCTACCGGCAGGGTCTCGCCGATTGGCATGCCATCATCGATGGCCTGGCCAAGCCCACCTTCGATGGCGTGCTGCCGATCTCGGATCTCGCCTCCGCCATCGCCGAGGCGCGCGCCGTTGCGCTGGCAGAGCCGGGACAGGGCGCGCTGAAGCGGGCCATCGCGCAGATCCGGGCGAGGGCGCTGTCAGCACCGAAGACCGACGCCGCTGAATGAAACGCCGCGACTGCGGCCGGTTCGCAGATGCACGGTGGCGGGTAACCTTACCCCCCGCGGAATTGCCGGGAAGGGTAGCAGGGCGCGATTTGAGGTTCCCTTTCGCGTGCAATTCGCTACCGGAGATGTCATAAGCGTCGCATACGCGTCGAATTGGCCGGGTATTCTCATCAGATTGCGCTGAACGCCTCCAGTTCCCCGTGCGTCCAAGGGTTGGTTCCCAGGGTTGGTTCCAAGGGTTAGTCGTAGCGAGAGCGTCAGCTTTGTCTTTTCCTTCTTTGTCGTCGCAGGTTCCGGTTGGTGCGCTGGTCGGCTGGATGCTGCTGCTGACCTTCAAGCACATCATTGGCGACTTCGTTCTGCAGAACGCCTGGATGGCCTATGGCAAGGACCAACGGAAGGGCTGGGCGCTGCCGCTGTTGGTGCACTGCCTGATCCATCTCGCCGTCGCCATGGTTCTGATCCTGATCGTCGCGCCGAGATTCTGGTTCGTCGCCGTGATCGACTTCGCCATTCACATCACCATCGATCGCATCAAGGGCATCTGCTCGTCGCGGTTCGGCATGAACACCGAGCACCGATGGTTCTGGACCCTGATCGGCGTCGATCAGGCGCTGCATCACCTCACCGGATTCGGGCTCTCGATCTTCATGGCCGCGAACGGCTGAGTCCGGTCGCGGTGCGTCGCGGCGAAGCTGCGCCGACGGCGGCAGCCCCGTGTCAAGCCGGGGGTGGGACGACCGTTCGGTTTGGTTAACCGGACGTTAGCGATTCGCGCCGCATCGTCGCGCCATGGCAATCAAACAGATGCTTCAAAGTCGCGATGCGTTCGACAGCGATTCGTGCCCGGTCGGCGACGAGCTTCTCGGCGAGCTCTACCGTGCCGACGCCAACGGGCTGCCCGCGCTGGTCGAGAGCGTCTCCGCCGATGTGAGGGCCATGCTGGCGCTGTTCTGTTACAGGCGCACGCATCTTCACCCGCTGGCGCTTGCGATTGCATCCACCTGCAGCGAGCAGGACCTGTCGCAGTTCGGCGGCCGGGTCGGATCGGCGCTGTATGCGCAGTCCCGCGGCGGTCGGGCGGGTCCGGCCAGCGCGACCTCGAGCCGCAAGCCGATCTCGCTGTCGACCAAGCCGCTCTCGGTGATGAAGCCGTTCGAGGACGATCTCGACGACAGCCCCGAGCCGGTCACGGCCTGACTCCCCGTCTTCCTAGCCTTTGGCTCAGGCGAGCACCGGCAGCCCGAACTTGCGCCGGGCCATCGCGCATTCGGCGTCACCCGGCATGCAGATGCGGCACACCTCAGGGCGGATCGCGTAGATCCGGCACGCGACGGCGCGCGCGATCTCGCCATCGAGCGCGCAGCAGCGGTCGCCGTCGCAGCGCATGCCCGACAGCCGCTCGTTGACCAGCTCGGCCGGGATCAGGTCGAGGGCTTCATCCTCCTCGATCGTGAAGCGCGGCCAGTTCGACGAATAGGCGCAGCACGCGCCGCAGCTCTGACAGGGGCTGCTGTCAGTCTCGCCAGACACCGGTTCAGACATCCTTGGGAACCTCCCACACCAGGCTGCGCCGCCATTTGGCGCGCAGCGCCTCGCGCCTTTCAGGATATTTGTCGTCGAGATAATCCGCCTCGACGACACGGTCGGTCCTGAAGCTGCGGAAGTCGCGACGCAGCTCGCACCAGGCGGCGAGGATGCGCACCGCGTCATGATAGCCGATCGCGATCGGCCAGATCACGCGCTCGCTGTCGCGGCCCTGCTCGTCGCGATAGCGTAAGCGGATCTTGCGTCCCTCGTGGATCTGCGAGCGCGTGCGTGACATGTCGATGCGGTCCGGCTCGCGCATCCACGGCCGCGGCGCGCGGCTCGCCGGCTCCAGTACGAATGGCCTTAAGCGCTCCGGCACGGTGTCGGCGATCTTGGCCATCAGGTCTTCCGCCGCGCGCGCCAGCACCGGGTCGGCGTTGACCGCGACCCATTGCGCGCCAAGCACCGCCGCCTCGATCTCGTCCGGCGTCAGCATCAAGGGCGGCAGATCGAAACCCTTCTCCAGGATATAGCCCATGCCGGCCTCGCCGCGGATCGGCACGCGCTGCCCGATCAGGGTGGCGATGTCGCGATAGATCGTGCGCTTCGAGGTCTCGAGCTCGGCCGCGATCGCATCCGCCGTCAATGGGCGGCGCGTGCGTCTCAGCACCTGGATGATCTGGAACAGCCGGTCGGCGCGTCTCATGGTGTGTCCTGCGAGCGGCGAGCACCCCCGCCGATGCTGACAGGATGCTGGCAGCAGCCTGTCCTTATACCGGGCCAACAACGAGATTGAAGGGGTGATGTCGATGATGATGTTTTATGGCCTTGGCCTGGCCACCACGCTACTGCCGCTGCTGACACCATGGTGGCAGCAGCACGTTCGTAGCGTCCGGCGTCTGCTCAGGAAGTCGGGAGTGCTGTCATGATCACATTGTTCGGTTTGGGCGCGGGCTTCGGCCTGCCGGAGATCAGCCCCTTCGTCACCAAGACGGAGGTGCAATTGAAGATGGCGGGCCTCGACTATCGGAAGCAGCGGGCGATGCCGCCGGCGTCGCCGAAGGGGCAACTGCCCTTCATCGACGATGGCGGCGAGCTGATTGCCGATTCGACCTTCATCCGTGCCCACATCGAGCGCAAATACGGCTTCGACTTCGATTCCGGACTCGACGTGCGCGCGCGGGCGCAGGCCTGGGGGTTCGAGCGCATGATCGAGCATCATCTGTATTTCGCGCTGGTCGGGGCGCGCTGGGTCGATCCGGTCAACTTCGCCAAGGGGCCGGCGCATTTCTTCGACGGCGTGCCGGCCGACAAGCGCGAGAAGCTGCGCGAGGACGCGCAGTTTCGTGTCGCCGAGAACTATCTGATCTCCGGGCTCGGCCGGCACGCGCCGGACGAGGACGTCGATCTCGCCGCGCGCTCGCTGCGCGCGCTGTCGGTGCAGCTCGGCGACCGGCCTTATCTGATGGGTGATCGTCCATGCGGCACCGACGCGACCGCGTTCGCCGTCATCG
The DNA here is from genome assembly GCF_032377435.1 of Bradyrhizobium sp. SZCCHNS3002. Taxonomy (NCBI): domain Bacteria; kingdom Pseudomonadati; phylum Pseudomonadota; class Alphaproteobacteria; order Hyphomicrobiales; family Nitrobacteraceae; genus Bradyrhizobium; species Bradyrhizobium sp. SZCCHNS3002. The sequence continues at coordinate 6,482 of NZ_JAUHHY010000020.1, read as the reverse complement.
CCGGCATTCTCACGCCGTTCTTCGACTCCGAGCTCCGCCGCAGGACCGAAAGCTTCGGCAATCTCGTCGCCTATGCCGAGCGCATGATGGCGCAGCACTACCCCGAGTTCGAATGGGGCAGGGCGGCGGAGGCCGCCTGAACAGGCCTCTCAGGAGCAGCGCCATTCCGGGGCAAGGCCGCAGGCCTTGCGCCCGGAATCTCGCTATCGTCATGCATTCATGAGACCGAGGCGGAGGACGCACCGGCGCCCTTCAACTTCGCCAGCTCGGCCTCGAGCTCCGCGATGCGCGCATCGCGCACGGCCAGCGCTTCCGCGACGTCGGCCGCGTCGAACTTCTGCGGGATGTGCTGCGGGCAGTTGGTGTCCCAGGCGCTGATCGTGAACAGCATTACCTGCTCGGGCCGCGCCTTGTAGCCTCTCGGAATCAGCGAGGCCGTCAGCGCGGCATCATCCTCGACCACCCGCGCCGTCCCCCAGATCTTCACCCGGCGGCGATGCGCGTAGTCCATGATGAAGATGTAGGCGTGCGGGTTCTCCGACAGATTGCCCTGGGTGATGTATTGCCGGTTGCCGCTGAAGTCGGCGAACGCCAGCGTGCGGCTGTCGAGCACCTTGAGAAAGCCCTTCGGTCCGCCGCGATGCTGGATATAGGGCTGGCCGTCGGCCGAGGCGGTGGCGAGATAGAAGCTCGTGGCTTCGGCGAGGCGGCCGGCGAGATCGGCGTCGACCTCGTGGCGAAAGCCGCGGCTCTGCTCCACATGCGCGTAGCTCTCGCGCGACCCCTTGCGCGCCTGGATCGCCTTGACGGCTGGTGAGAACATGACGTCGCCGGGTGCCTGGATGGTTGGCTGGGTCATCGCAATGACTCCTTGTCGCTGCGGCCGTGACTGCCGCCGTGAAGGCAATATGGTCCCAATCCCCCAGGGAAATAATCTGACCAGTTGACATTGGATCGTTGCAGATGTTGCAATAATCCCATGGACCGCATCGATGCCATGCAGGCGTTCGTCACCGTCGCCGAGCTGAACGGCTTCGCACCGGCGGCGCGCCGGCTCAAGCTGTCACCATCGGCGGTCACCCGTTTGGTCGCCGCGCTCGAAGCGCATCTTGGCGTCCGCCTGCTGCAGCGGACGACGCGCTCGGTGACGCTGACCGATTCCGGACGACGCTATCTGGAACGCGCTAGCCGCATCCTGGCCGATCTGGCGGAGGCGGAGCGCGCCGCGGAGAGCGAGCGCCTACAGCCGGTGGGGCGGCTGGTGGTCTCGGCGCCGGTCGGCTTCGGCCGGCTCCATGTCGGTCCGGTCATGGCCGCGTATCTGAGCCGCTATGCCGAGGTCGCGGCCGAGCTGCGCCTCGAGGACCGCCAGATCAATCTGGTGGAGGACGGCGTCGACTGCGCCGTTCGGATCGGCCATCTCGGCGATTCGTCGCTCGTGGCCCGCCAGGTCGGCAGCATGCGCCGGATCGTGGTCGGGGCTCCCGCCTACTTCAAAGGCCAAGGCGAGCCGCGGACACCCGATGCGCTGGCGAAGCACCAGACCATCCAATTCGGCCCGGCCGACGAATGGCGCTTCGTCAAGGAGGGCAGGGAACTGCGGATTGCGGTCAGCCCGCGGCTCGTTACCAACAATGCCGACGCCGCGATCCAATATGCGGAGGCGGGCGGCGGCGTGACACGGGTGATGGCCTATCAGGCCGCCGACGCGCTGCGTGGCGGCCGCCTCAAGCGGGTGCTGGCGAAATACGAGCCGCCGCCACTTCCCATCCACATCGTGTTCCCGAGCTCCCGGCTCCTATCAGCCAAGGTCCGCGCCTTCATCGACCTGATCGCGACGACCTGCGACTGGCGCTTCGGCTGACGACGTCACTCCTTCTTCGGCACGACGCGAAACGTTGCGTTCGCCCGCGCGATCACGGCGTCGTCGGCCAGCACCAGGCTCTGCACGAAGCAGACGGTGCGTCCGCTCTTGATGACGTCGCTCTCGACGCTGAGCCACTGCCCGATCCCGGCGCTGCCGATGTAGTCGACTGCGAGGTTGATCGTCACCAACGACGCCTCCCAGCCCAGCGTCTGGGCGCAGCTATAGCCCATCGCATTGTCGGCCAGCGATGCGATCAGGCCGCCATGGATCAGCCCGCGCGAATTGGTGTGCGGCACGGCGAGCCGCAGGCCGAGGATGACGGCCTTGTCGGTTCTCCTGGCGTAGAGCGGCTCCCAGGGATCGGTGAACGGGCTCTTGCGGAAATGCGGCTCGAAGCCGGCGGGAATGCTGCTCACGCGTGTCTCGATCGTTGCTGGCGATGTCCGCAGTCAACGACGTCTCCGCGCGTTTTGCACCGCCTACAAAGTTTCAAACGTGTTTTGCGCCGATGTTTGAAACGGTGCGCGCCGACGCCGGCGGAGATGGCGCACGATGCCGCAGGGCCGCTCGACCCCTCGTGGCAATTTCGCGGTGTGCCGACGCAGCCGTGCAATTTCGGGTGCACTCAAGATGCTTAACGTGTTAATGAATTGGTCGCGCGGCTGCAACTTTCGTCTGCCAGGCTTGCGCTGGCTGGCGCGATAGGGGCAGGCTCGCGCGTGCCGCGACGGCGGGTCTGCCGTCACGCTTGCAATGATGGTTATATGCTATAACAATGAAGCAAAGGGCCCTCGAAGGCCCATGATGGAAGGAGAGGATCCCGATGAGGAAGACGCTTCTGGCGTTGGCGCTGGCTGCCGGTGTGACCACCCCCGCGCTCGCGCAGGACAAGACGTTCGAGCTGAAGATTTCGCACTGGGTGCCCGCCAGCCATCCGCTGCAGAAGGCGCTGGAGGATTGGGCCGCATCGGTCGAAAAGGCCTCGGGCGGCACCATCAAGGGCAAGGTGTTCCCGGCCCAGCAGCTCGGCAAGGCGTTCGACCATTACGACATGGCGCGCGACGGCATCGCCGATGTCACCTATGTGAATCCCGGCTATCAGCCCGGCCGTTTCCCGATCATCGGTGCCGGCGAGCTGCCGTTCCTGGTCTCCGACGCCAAGGGCGGCTCGGAAGGTCTGGACGCGTGGTACCGAAAATATGCCGAGAAGGAGATGAAGGACGTCAAGTATTGCCTCGCCTTCGTCCACACGCCCTCGGCTTTCCACACCCGCACCAAGAAGGTCGTCGTGCCCGAGGACGTCAAGGGCATGAAGATCCGCCCGGCGGATGCGACGATCGCCAATTTCGTCACCCTGCTCGGCGGCACCAATGTGCAGTCGTCGGCGCCGGAAGTGCGCGACATCATCGAGCGCGGTGTCGCTGACGGCGTCACCTTTCCGGCGGGCTCGCTGGTGCTGTTCGGAGTCGACAAGGTCACGAAGTACCACATGGACGCGCCGTTCTACGTGACGACCTTCGTGTTCGTCATGAACAAGGACAAGTACAACCAGATGTCGGCGATGCAGAAGAAGGCGATCGACGACAATTGCAACACGGAGACCGCCGGCAAGGTCGGCGAGCCCTGGGGCAAGTTCGAGGACGCCGGCGTCGACAAGATCAAGGCCGAGTCCGGCCAGGAGGTCTACAAGCTGACGCCGGAGCAGACCGCTTTGTGGAAGAAGGCCTCCGAGCCGCTGTTCAAGACCTGGGCCGACGGCGTCAAGAAGACCGGCGTCGATGCCGACGCCGCCATGACCGAGCTGAAGGCCTCGCTCGCCAAGTACAACGCGCTGGCGCAGTAGCGCTCTTTACATCGCGCTGTTGCGCAGCAGACGGTGCGCTCCCTCTCCCCGTTCTGACGGAGAGAGGGTCGGGGTGAGGGGCAGCCGCACGGGTGGTGCGAGCCGTTAGACCTGTACCCCCTCACCCCAACCCTCTCCCCGCCTTAGCGAAGCTTCGCTTCGCCCTGGCGGGGCGAGGGGGCCCACCGCCTGCTGCGCGGCAGCGCGCGCTCCAATCTTCAAGCCTACGACCAGATTTCAAACGGGGACGCCATGCAGCGCGCCTACATGGACCGGATCATCGATGCGATCGAATGGATCGCGGCGTTCTTCGTCGGCATCGTCGCGCTCGACATCTTCCTGTCGGTGCTGCTCCGCAACACGCTGAACTATTCGATCCCCGATTCCTTCGACATCGGGCGCATGCTGCTCGGCATCCTGATCTTCTGGGGCATCGCTGCGACATCCTATCGCGGCACCCACATCACCGTGGATCTGATCTGGGGCAATGTCGGCCCGCGCTATCAGCGCTGGATCGACATCTTCGCAACGCTGGTGCTGCTGTTCGTCGTCACGGTGCAGACCTGGACCCTGTTCGACAAGGTGCGCGGCACCTATGAGGACAACGTCCTCACCTTCGATCTGCACATGCCGACCTGGCCGTTCTTCGCAATCGCCTGGATCGGCGACGTTTCGGCGGTGCTCCTGATCGCCATCCGGACCTATCGCCTGATCTTCCACCCCGAGGAGATTCATGACCCTCACGTCAAGCCCACGGAGTAGTGCCGCATGAGCACGGATGCGGTTGCCGTCATCGGCTTCGTTGCGCTGTTTGCGCTGATGCTGCTGCGCGTGCCCGTCGGCATGGCGATGGGACTCGTCGGCGTGTCCGGCTTCGCCTATCTCGTCAACGGCACGGCGGCGTTGAAGCTGGTCGGCCAGACCTCGATGCGCACGGTCACGGACTACACGTTCGGCGTGATCCCGATGTTCCTGCTGATGGGAACGTTCGTCTCCAACTCCGGCATGAGCCGCGAGCTGTTCCGCGCCGCCAACGGCTTCGTCGGCCATCTGCGTGGCGGGCTCGGCATCGCCACCGTCGCCGCCTGCGGCGGCTTCGCCGCGATCTGCGGCTCGTCGGTGGCGACCGCCGCGACGTTCTCGGCGGTGGCCTATCCCGAGATGCGCCGCTTCGGCTATCCGCAATCCTTCGCCACTGGCGTCATCGCCGCGGGCGGCACGCTCGGCGCGATGCTGCCGCCGTCGACCGTGCTCGCCGTCTACGGCATCATCACCGAGCAGGACATCGGCAAGCTGTTCATCGCCGGCATCATCCCCGGCCTGTTGGCGATGACCATGTACATGATCACCATCACGGTGATCGGCCGTGTCAGGCCGGATTTTCTCCCGAAGGGCGAGGCGCCGCCGTGGCGCGAGCGCATCGCGGGCCTGAAAGGCATCTGGGCGCCGGTGCTGCTGTTCCTGTTCGTGATCGGCGGTCTCTATGGTCTGCCGTTCCTGCCGCGCTTCACGCCGACGGAAGCCGGCGGCGTCGGCGCCACCGGCGCGTTCCTGATCGGCGTGTTCACCGGCCGGCTCGACAAGGACAAGATCCTGGCTTCGCTGCTGCAGGCCACGCGCACCGCGGCCGCGGTGTTCACCGTGCTGATCGGCGCGCTGATCTTCGGCTACTTCCTGACGGTGACGCAGACGCCGCAGAAGGTGACGGAGTTCCTCACCGGCCTCGGCCTCGGCCCCTACGGCGTGCTGGCGCTGATCATGGTGATGTATCTCGTGCTCGGCTGCCTGATGGATGCGATGGCGATGATCATCCTGACCGTGCCGATCATCTTCCCGGTCATCTCCCATCTCGGCTTCGATCCGATCTGGTTCGGCGTCATCATCGTGATGACCGTCGAGCTCGGCCTGATCCATCCGCCGGTCGGCATGAACGTCTTCGTTATCAAGAGCGTGGTGAAGGACGTGTCGTTCTCGACGATCTTCAAGGGCGTGCTGCCCTTCGTCGTCACCGACCTGATCCGCCTGGTGATCCTGATCGCCTTCCCGCTGCTGGCCACCTGGCTGCCGCAACAGATGATGGCCCGCTGATGACGACCCCGATCCTCGAGACCCGCTACGTCTTCACCCTCACCGTGATGATCGGCGACGTCACCAGTGCCGGCGAGACCGGCATCGGCGTGCGCCGGATCATCCCGATCCATGGCGGCGAGGTGAAGGGGCCGGGCCTGAACGGCGAGGGCGTCAGCGGCCGGATCTGCAACTTCGGCGCCGACTTCCAGGTCATCCGTCCCAACGAGCTGATCGACCTCGAAGCGAAATACGCCTTCGAGACCGACGACGGCGCCACCATCTACGTCGAGAACCGCGGCATCCGCTTCGGGCCGGTCGACCTGTTGCAGAAGCTCAAGCGCGGCGAGCCGGTCGATCCCAAGCTGATCTACTTCCGCACCCACCCGCGGTTCGAGACCGGCCACGACAGATATCGCTGGCTGATGGAGTACGTCTTCGTCGGCTCGGCGGCCCGGCACGCCGACCGCGTCATCATCGACGTGCACGTGGTGCTGTAGGCTGCACGGCCTGCGTAGTGCGATCGCATCAGGCGGCCTGAGTTTGGCGGTAGCCTGTCTCCACGTCGTCATGGCCGGGCTTGTCCCGGCCATCCACGTCCTCCGGCTGCGGAGAACGACGTGGATGCCCGGGACAAGCCCACGGCTGTCCGGTTCAGACAGACTGGACATGGTGCATGGCGTGGATTCTTCTGCGGTCTTGAGC
>NZ_JAUHHY010000019.1:0-117077 GCF_032377435.1 Bradyrhizobium sp. SZCCHNS3002 | reverse complement strand
ACCATGGTGTTACCTTTGAAACATTGTCCGCCGAAGTCTTCTCGTCCGATCTCAGAACCAAAAGCCGAAGCTCTCAATCCCGAGATCCGCAAGGACTCCGCCGTCCACGTTTCTCTTTCTTCATCTTCACTTGTCAAACAGCCCGCACTTGTTAGTTCGCTCGAACTACTTAGTGCATCATCTTCGATCGTCTGTTTCGCCGAAGAAGTCCCGATGTCCGGGGCGCTTCACATAGCCGATTTTCAGAGACCGTCAAGAGCATTTCTTGAAGAAAAACTCAGGAGCCAGTCAGACGAAAAGCAACGTCGGTCCCGAAAGTCGGGGGCCTCAGTCATCAGTGATGTCCGGCTGGCGTGGTGGTGAGATAGTGCGATGCCGCATCCCGCGCAAGAACTTTTTGCGACGGCTGTGCAGAAATGTGGATAGCGCTGTCGCCCCCACGCTCGAACCCCTCACACGCGGTTTCCGTTCCATTTTGGAACGGTGGGCGCGCGCAGCGTCAGGAATTGCCCGCCTTCGGTTGCACCGGCGGACGATACGAGCGCGGCATGGGCATGCAGGACGACATCCTTCCGCCTGACAAGGTTGGTCGAACAGACGCTGTCGAGATTGCGGGTGTCGATTTCGACGGTCGCGATCCCCTCCCCGCCTGCGACGATCGCGGCGCGGAAACGCCAATGGTTCCGGACCGAACACGCCGCTGACCCCGGGATCGAAATTCGCGGCGTCGCACACATTCGCGAATGCGAATTGGCATTGCTCTCGCCACCGCGAACACCGAAGTGACGCCGGTGATACGGATTGGCGATATCCGCAAAGCCCGGCGGTAACGCGGCCGGGAATTGGCTCGCCGTCTCGGCCGGATTCGGTCAGCCCTGTTGCCGCAAGCTCCGGAAATACCACCAGCCCGGCGCTCTCGCCTTCGCGGCCGCAGCCAGATCAGCGATGCGCGCGACGACGCCGGACGGAGCCGGTCGTCGAGAGCCCCCCAACGCGACACGTCGTCCGTCCCGCGTCCCCAAAAAACGCCCGTCGGCCGTGAAGCCGAGGGCGCCCTCGCCACCAGCCAAACATGCTTCAATCCGCGCGGCCTTGGAAATGGTTTGATCGTGCTCGCGTCTCTGGACTGCCTTGCCCAACGCATGGTCGTTGCGGTCGCTCAGGACGTCGATCCTGTCGAGCGCGTTGTTGCAGCGATGTCTGCATCAATTCGAGTCCGCATGCCGCAAAAGCAGCCGCGGCATTGTTGCTCGGTCGACATTGCTGCTTGGTGACCTGCTGCGTGGTGACCTCCGCGGCGTCGCGCCACGTCGTCCGAGGCCGGCGCGAGACGGCGTCAACGCGACCGCGGCGGCGTGCTGCGTGCTGGGGCCGTCAGGAAGCGATCGAGCTCGACGATCGCTTCGGCCTCGCGGGCGCGCCGCAGCTGCGTGGCCTGTTCGATGCCCGGGGGCAGACGTTTCGCCCTGTCTCGCGCCTCGCGCGCCATCGCCAGCAACCGCTCACCCAGCGACATCGTCTGCTTGACACGCCGGCGCCGCTTCTTTTGACCTTCTACTTCCATGCGGGATTGCATCCAGTTTCATTGATGCGCATCGACAACTCTAGATCAGGCGATGCCGCGCGCATCAACATAGGTGAATCGGCCGTGACCAACGTCGTCCCGGACGGCAGACCAGCAGCGGCCGGCCGCGCCGGGAGCATCGACGGTAGCCGCGGCGCCGGCCCGCTCTCGGATCATTTGATATGCAGCGGCCCAGGTTTTCCGGCAGCTCTCTCAGGAACCAATCGAGCCGGTGCATGGTTCAAGGCATTCGACGAAAGGGGGTCTCATGAAAAACAAGCAATTCGCCGCCCTGCCCTTTCGTATCGAGGCCGCGCAGCTCAGCATCCTGCTGATCACCACCCGGCGCAAGCAGCGCTGGTCGGTGCCGAAGGGCTCGCCGATCCTTCGCAAGGGTCCGCATCGGGTCGCGGCGATCGAGGCGTATGAAGAGGCAGGCTTGCGCGGCAAGATCGGCCGCCAGCCGCTCGGCCGTTTCAAGCACAGCAAGCGCAAGGGCAAGCGGAAGATCCCGTGCGAGGTCAAGCTCTACCCGCTGAAGGTGACCAAGCAGCATGGACGCTATCCCGAACGCGGGCAGCGGAAGCTGGCCTGGCTGCCCGCCGCGGAAGCCGCACGTCGCGTGCACCGGGCCAAGCTGCGGCGCCTCATCGAGAGCTTTGCCAGCGGGCACGCCAAGCAGCGTTGATCGAGCCGCTCGATCGCTTGAGCGCTCCAGATCCGAGACCAACGCCGCCGCTCAGGATTGCGTGAACTTGATGGTCGACACCGGCCAGCGCCCGTCATGACCGCTGAGGGTGATGCGCAACCCATGCAGCTCGTCGAGATACACCTGCTCGACGGTTCCCGCCTTGCCGTCGCTCAAGGCCACGCATTTCCCGATCAGCTCGGTCTGGGCGTGCTCGAACTCGCACAGAATGGTGAAGGCTCGCGTCTTGACGGCAACCATGATTGAACGGTCTGAGGGCTGATGGGAGCCGCAACGCTGCGGAGACAGGCCGGCGCTGGCGGATAGATCGGCTCGTCCCCGTCCCGGGTCAACCGCTCATCAAGTGATCGTGCACCGCGCAGACGACATGCACCACCGGTTCAGCGGCACTCGAAATTCGCCGCATCCTCGAGGCTGCCGCTGCCCTTGTAGGTCAGCACCTTCGGGAACGCGCAGAGATCGCGTGTGCGCCCGGGCCATGGCACATCGGGCGCGCGCCGCGCGGTGGCCCGGATCGCCTCGGGCGCCGCGGCCGTGCCCTCCACCCATCGGTCCAGCGCGCTCAGCAAGTCGAACTGATCGGTGGCGGGTCCGCCGCCGCAATGGTTCATGCCGGGAACCAGGAACAGCCGCGCAAAGCCGTCGGCATCAGGGCCGTATCTGGTCTTGAGCTGATCGACATAGTCGATCGTGTCGAGCGCCGAGAAGATCGGGTCGGCCGTGCCGTGATAGAACAGCATCTTGCCGCCCTTCGCCTTGAAGGCGTCGAGATCGGTCGAGGTCGCGGCCTCATATTCCATGCCGGCGTCGAAGCCGCCGGCGCCCTTCATCACCTTCCGCGGATCGCGGTCGAGATCGAAATTGCGCACCCAGGCGACGAGATCCTCCGGCGTCTCCGGCGGGCTCATGAAATCATAGGCGACGCCGCCGGGAATGAGCGTGAGATTGCGCGCATTGGGCGGACTCGCTTTGGGCGTACCGAGCTTCCAGGCGCGCCAGCCGGGCGCGGCGAGCCCGGGATCATACGGCCAGCGCGCATAGATCAATCCGCCCATGGAATTGCGGCTGCCGTCGAACATCAGCCTGACGGCCTTCAGCTTGGGAGCGGACAGGCATTGCGCGCTCTCGCCCTCCTTGCAGGCGAGCACGGCCGGATCGAAGCGGCAGGCCATGACATCCTGCACCATGCCGTCCTTGGCACCGTCGGCGCCGTCGCAAGAGGCGGTCACGGCATCGGCGACGAGCTTCAGGTCGTCGTCGGTCAGCGCGCTGCCCACATCGGCCTTGCCGTCAGGTCCCGGAGGCGCGATCGCCAGCAGCGCCTGCTCCTGCGCGATCACGTCGATGCCGGCCAGCGGCACGCGATAGGCCGGCGCACCGGCGATGACGCCGTCGAACAGCTCGGGGAAGCGCTGGGTCACCGCCATCGCCTGCCGGCCGCCGTTGGAGCAGCCAGCGAAGTAGGACCGGCGCGGTGCCTTGCCGTACAGCTTCTCGGCCGCGGCCTTCGCCGCCGCGGCCACCGGCGGGATCGAGCTGTAGCCCTTGTCCCGCCGCGCCTGCGGATCGAGGCCGAACAGATACGGCCCGAGCGGCCCCGGCTCCTCGAGATGGCCCGAGTCGGTCGAGGCGACGGCATAGCCGTTCGAGAGTCCGTTGGGCGGCGTCGCGCCGGTGAGCAGGCCGAGTGCCGGGCGCAGCACGCCGTCGACGCCGCCGCCGCCCTGAAAGACGAACTTGCCATTCCACGTCGCGGGCAATCGCAGCTCGTAGCCAACAGCATAGGGCTTGCCGTCGATGCCGGTACGCTCGTTGATCTTGCCCCGGATCAGGCAGTGATCCGGCGCGGGTGCGGTCGCGCCCGCAGGCGCGGGCGGCGCCAGTTGCACACCGCCTGCAGCGACGAATTCCGCCGTGACGATGCGGCCGCTGCCGGAGAAGCCTTGCGCCAGCGTGGCGCAGCTCGCCTTGAACTCCTCCGCCTGCGCGGCCGCCATGGCGGACGTCGTCAGCAAGACCGCGGTCAGCGCCGTCACACGGATCGTCATCACGGTCGTCCTCACGATCGTCCTCACAGTCGTCCCCACACCTGCGGGCCAAAGCCCGTCACGCATCGTCGTTGCTTCGCGGCGCGCTCGATCGCTTCCGACCATAGCCAAGCCTGCGCCCGCCGCAAGCGGCCGTGCGCAGGGGTGCGATTGAAAACGTCGGCCGAAGCGTGCCATCTGATGGGCGTCGAGGAAGCGCCGAGGGACATCATGGCTGCGGACATCAGGTTGAATGCGTTTGCGATGAACTGCGTGGGGCACCAGTCGCCCGGCCTGTGGCGGCATCCGCGCGACCGGTCCTCCGACTACAATCGCCTGCCCTATTGGCTCGACCTCGCCAAGACCTTGGAGCGCGGCCGCTTCGACGGACTGTTTCTCGCCGATGTGCTCGGCGTCTACGATGTCTATGGCGGCAACCCCGACGCGGCGCTCCGTCACGCCATCCAGGTGCCGGTGAACGATCCGATGATGCTGATCTCGGCCATGGCCGCCGTGACCGAGCATCTCGGCTTCGGCGTCACCTGCACGCTGTCCTATGAGCCGCCCTACCCGTTCGCGCGGCGGATGTCGACGCTCGATCATCTGACCGAAGGCCGCATCGGCTGGAACATCGTCACCGGCTATCTCGACAGTGCCGCGCGTGGCATGGGCAAGGACCGCCAGACCGCGCATGACGACCGCTACGACGTCGCCGACGAGTACATGGAGGTGGTCTACAGACTGTGGGAAGGCAGCTGGGAGGACGACGCCGTCAAGCGCGACCGGACCAGCGGCGTGTTCACCGATCCCACGAAGGTTCACCGCGTCAGCCATCACGGCGAGAACTACCAGCTCGACGCCATCCATCTCTGTGAGCCGTCGCCGCAGCGGACGCCGGTGCTGTATCAGGCCGGCACCTCGCCGCGCGGCCGCGTGTTCGCCGGCCGGCATGCCGAATGCGTGTTCATGTCCGGCCCGTCGGCCAAGATCATCGCGCCGCGCGTCGCCGCGATCCGCCAGGCCGCCGCCGACGCGGGTCGCGCGGGCAGCGACATCGTCATCTTCAGCATCGCCACCGTCGTGCTCGGCGAAACCGATGCGGCGGCCGAGGCGAAGTTCGCCGACTATCGCCGCTACATCGACCACGAGGCGTCGCTGACCCTGATGTCGGGCTGGACCGGCGTCGACTTCTCGACCTACGACCTCGACCAGCAGGTCCGCCACGTGCTCAACGATGCCGGCCGCAGCGCGATGGACAACGTCACGCGGGCCGATCCGGACCGGGTGTGGACCGTGCGCGAGGTTGCCGAGCATGTCGGCATCGGCGGCATCGGCCCGGTGTTCGTCGGCGGGCCTGCGAAGGTCGCCGATCTCATCGAGAGTTGGATCGAGCAGACCGGGGTCGACGGCCTCAACCTCGCCTTTGCGTTATCACCGGAGAGTTTTGCCGATGTCGCCGACATGCTGGTGCCGGAGCTGACCAGACGCGGCCGCTACAAGAAGGCCTACCAGCCGGGGACGCTGCGCGAAAAGCTGTTCGGCCGTGCCCGGCTCGCGGCCCCGCATCCCGCGGCGGGCTACCGGCCGTAATGCTGCTGGCACTCAGCCCGACAGACGCGACAGCAACACGGCCACCGCCGCCTCGATCGGCTTGATGATCGGCACGGCGAATTGCCGCTGCAACTGATCGGCGGCCTGCGCCAGCGGCCCGCCGCCGATGATCACGGCCTCGGCGCCGTCCTCGGCAATACAGGCGCGCGTGGCGTCAGCCAGGGCGGCAGCAAGCCGCGCCGGATCGACGGCGAGCGCGGCCGGGTCGCCGTGCGTCAGACGCGTCCCGGTGAACTGCGCGGACAGGTTCAGCCTGTCTGCAAGGCCCGCGATGCTCGCGACCAGCGCAGGCGTCACCGTGGCAACGCCGAAGCGCCGCCCGCCCTCTGCGGCCTCGCGCATCGACGCCTCGCCGATGCCCGCCACCGGCAGCGAGCACTGGCTGCCAAGCTCCGCGGCGCCGGGATCGCCGAACGCCGCGACGATGATGCCGTCGCAAGCATCGCGATGCGCGCGGCCGATATCGACCACTTCCGCCGCCGATGCGGCCAGCGCCTCGGCATCCACGATCATGGCCGGCGCCCGCGTCGCGGTCGCGCCGACCACCTCGGCCCGGCCGGCGCAGCAGGCGGCCGCGATCGAGACCATCATCGCGGTGGTCGTGGCCGAGCTGTTGGGATTGATCAGGAGGATGCGGGGCATGAGGACGGTTGCTCAGATGACGAAGCTCTCCTCGTGAACAATCGTCGGCCAAACGTCAACTCCAGCCCCATTCGCCTATGAGGGTGGCGGGCATCGCCGTTCGCCGCCGCCGGCTCACCCGATCCGCATCGACAATTCGACTTCGTCGCCGAACGGCACCGACAGATAGCCGTTATCAGGCGAACGGACGTAGGCGAGGTAGTCGGGGCTGTGGTCGGCATTGTCAGCGACGATGAACGCGCCGGCGCTGAGCCGGCTCTCGAGCAGCGCCAGGATATCGCCATACAGCGGCTTGGCGCCGTCGAGCAGAACCAGGTCGATCGCGTCCGGGAGATCACCGCTTAGCGTCTGCAGAGCGTCGCCCTGGCGGATCTCGACCAGATCGGCCAGCCCGCCCTCCGCGAGGTTGGCACGGGCACGGGCGACCTTGGACGGCTCGAACTCCGTGGTGATCAGCCGGCCGCCGCCATTGTCACGCAGCGCCGCGGCGAGGAACAGCGTCGAGATGCCGAACGAGGTGCCGAATTCGACGATCGATCGCGCACCGACGCCGCGCGCCAGCATGTAGAGCAGCATGCCGGTGTCGCGCGACACGGGCAACGGAAAGTCCTTGAGCTGCGTGTAGAGCTCGACATGGCCGGACCTGCTGCGCATCAGCTGCGCGCCCCGTTCGGCCATGCCGGCGAAGATCGGGCTCGTCTCCGGCCGCAGCAACGTGGCCTCGGCAAGCAGGCGATCCAGCAGCGGCGCCACCGGCTGGGTGGTCAGGGTGATCATCGATATTCTCCGTATTCTCGATGCGTGTCGTTTGCGTCGAAGTCAGAATACGAATAATCATTCGCATTCGCTAATCGCATTTCGGAACGCTCCATGGCCCCGGCTCGAAAAGCCCCGATTTCCCCGCGAAAACTGCCGCAACAGGCACGCTCGGCCGACCTCGTCGCGGCCATTCTGCAGGCGGCTGTTCAGGTTTTGACCAAGGAAGGCGCGCAACGTTTCACCACGGCCCGTGTCGCCGAGAAGGCTGGCGTCAGCGTCGGCTCGCTCTATCAGTACTTCCCGAACAAGGCGGCGATCCTGTTCAGGCTGCAGAGCGACGAGTGGCAGCAGACGACGAAACTGCTGCACGGCATTCTGGAGGACACCCGCCGTCCGCCTCTGACGCGATTGCGCGCCCTCGTTCACGCGTTCCTGCAATCGGAGTGCGACGAGGCCGCCGTGCGCGGCGCACTCTACGACGCCGCCCCGCTCTATCGCGACGCGCCCGAGGCACGCCAGGCCAGGGCCAGTGGCCGCCGCGCCATGCTCGCCTTCATGCGCGAGGTGCTGCCTGGTGCCGGAGAGGCCGAGCGCGCGCGGGCCGCCGATCTGATCAAGACGACGCTCGGCCAGGTCGGCAAGCGCTTCTCGGAGACACCGCGCAGCCGGGCCGAGATATCGGCCTATGCCGATGCGATGGCCGACATGTTCTGTGCGTACCTCTCCACCGCGAACAAGCCTCACAGGCGTAAGGCCGGGTAGTCCTAGAGCCGGCGTGTCTCCGGTCAAGCGGCCTCTCGGGGTGTTCCCGCCATGGGCGGGCTTGTCCCGCGCATCCACGCCTCTCCCACGCAAACTGGGAACCTCTGCACGGCCACGGGGCGCCGCGACGCTCCGTTGACTTGATGCCGTCGTATCCCAGATCGCCGCCGACTTGATGCAGCGCCGCAGGTCGGGGGTCCGCAGCCAACGACGGACCTCTCATCAGAGTCCGTGATTGTCGGTTAAGGGCGAATTCCGGACACGATGAGGCGTCCAATCAAGTCGCGAATTGACCCATTGAAGACGTCGCATGGTTCGGTAAATGTGAGGCTCGGAGATATCTCACGACCAACGGAGTGAGAATGAATTTCGTTGCCGTCACTGCTGAATACGGGATCGTCATCCGTCGGCGCGCCTTGACCGAAAGGGGCGTATCGTATCAGGCCGTACTTAATGCCCTTGAGACGGATAAGCCGCGCGGTGCTGATGAGGAGCTACTCTCTTTTGGTCCAAGCTTCGGTCCAGAGGCACTCGCAACTCTGACGCGGAGGCTCATCGATCTGGGCCTCGTCTATTTCGATGACTTCTTCGAAGTTCGCCAGCGACGTCCCGCTGTGGTGCAAGTTTGCCGTGGCGTTTGTGGCGACTAAGTCAACGTGAAACCAGCGCACTGGATGTCTGCTGTTAGTCCGTCGCGGATCTCACGGTCGGTGGTCGTGAAGTCCGCATTCTGGTTTCAACCGGAAGTAAGCCGCCGGAGGGCCGGAGGTCGCTTTGACCCAGAGCGGACCTATGATGGGACTGTTCCCAGTTCACCGCCGGGCGTGATCAGTCAGCTTTTCTCAGCGTGAGATTCTGGCTTTGAATGGCTCTGATACGGCTGATGTTCAATGTATCCTTAAGGTCGACGCAATCAATATACGCTACTGGCCGTCCCCCGACCTTCGCTTGGCAACGGCTGGCGCCAAGGACAACGTTCAATGTACTTACTCATTGTCTGTCTAATCATTATAATCGTTAGTGCCCAGATATCATCTCGTTGGGCCTGGAACCTGTTCCGGGACTATGAGCTGGCGAGCCCATCCAAGCGGCTCGCCGCGCGGCGGCGCGCGGTTTTGCCAGTACTCTGCGTGGGAGGTGTGGGGCTTCTTGTCGTCCTGCTACTTCGTGTTTCAGGGCCAGAACTTGGAGCAGCCTTAGTGAATGCTCTGATGGTGGTGGTTTCCATTTTTTTCGGCCTGTTTATTGGCATCATTGGTGCCGTCGGCGCGCACCGTAATTAACAAGCACTACAATGGCCGGCACTTCCGCTTCTGTGAAGGGTTTCGGACGCCGGCCGCATGATTGACGGCGCGGCACATTCGGGCGGCCGGCGTGCCCTACCGCGCGAGCGGTTTAATCCATTGGCCCATCTCCGACCTTCCGGTCTACGCCTGGGATGTCCGCGACGCGCTGAATGCGGACGCCGCCGACTCGATCGCAGAGGTCTGCCTTAGTCACGGGCTGTCCTCCCGAACGTGCCCGCTCCGCGGCTCCTGCCCCCCATGGCTGCTGGCTTGCTGCACCGCGCAAGTATGCGGGCTTCGGCCAAATCCGCTCATGAGCCCCCGCGCTTCATTTCGGCCGGCAGATGCAAGGCAGTTCGATCGGACATGCCCGCCCAGACCTCTGCGGAGAGTCGCTAAGACGTCATGGCCGGGCCGAGGCCCTGCCATGACGTCGCGGCAGAGGGGCACAAGCTGATTGTGATATGCCGAAGCCCCAGGGCTTGCGTGACGAGCCGATGGCTTCTCCTCGCGCGTGCGCGACGAAGTGGAATTCGCCCGCATTCTCAGGCTGATTTGCCCTGTCCAGTCCCGCGACGAAAAATATTCTTGTTTCTTTTTTTCAGAATTCATGATTGAATAGCGCCATCCCGCCCGATCGAGAGGGGCGCTTCGCGAACGTCACGAAACGTTGGTGCGGGATGCGATGGCCGGTTCTCGTCGCAGCGTGCGTCAAGCGCGCGGACGAACGAGGGGAGCCGGACGGCGAAATCGCGTGGTCCTGATACTCCGACGCTAGTATCAAGTTCGCGAAGATGCTTGCGTGTCTAGCGGATGACGGTGGCCAGAAAGCCCGGCGCACCGGGGAGATCGCGTATAAGCCGTAAGCCCATTGCGCAGGGAAGGCCGGATGTCCGGCTGATCCTGTGGTAACCGCCGCGTGCTTCCTTTTTGCACGCGGGCCATGGGTGTCAGTCGACGCCCGGCCTTCCCTGTGCCCTCTCATCGAAAGAGGGACGAACGGCAGACACATCTCGGACGCCATGCGCGCCGCGAGGATGCGAGCGGCTGTCCACCGGGTCTCTCACGCGCCAAGAAAACAAACTTCTCGCGACGCGGCCACATGAAGAACTTTCCTCTCCATCCGAACCGATCTGCAAAATTGCGCAACACTCCCGATCCTGCGAATGATCCGGGACAAGTGCACGCCATCGCCTGTTTGGGAGATTTCCGAATGACCCCGTCCTTCAGCGGACTGCGCCGCGCGCGATCCTCGCATCTCGCCCGCCGCGGCGTCCTGGTGATGGCGCTCGCCGTGCTCGGCGCGTTCGCCACGCCGCAAGCCGACGCCGCCGAGACGCTGCGCATCGGCTATCAGAAGTCCTCGACCCTGATTGCTCTCCTCAAGAGCAATGGCGAGCTGGAGAAGGTGCTGGCGCCGCTCGGCATCAAGGTGTCCTGGCACGAATTCTCCAGCGGCCTGCCGCTGCTGGAAGCGATCAACATCGGCAGCATCGATTTCGGCGCCGATGTTGCCGACACCGTCCCGGTGTTTGCGCAGGCCGCGGGCGCGAAGCTCGCCTATGTCGCGGAGGAAGCCGCCTCGCCGTCGGCGCAGGCGATCCTCGTGGCGACGGCATCGCCGACCAGGACGCTGGCCGATCTGAAAGGCAAGAAGATCGCGGTGACCAAGGGCGCGGGGAGCCACTATTTGCTGCTGTCGGCGCTCGCCAAGGCTGGTCTGACCTTCAAGGACATCACCCCGGCCTATCTGCCACCCGCCGACGGCCGCACCGCTTTCGTCAGCAACAATGTGGACGCCTGGGTGGCGTGGGATCCGTTCCTGACCAGCACCATCCGCCAGTCCGGGGCGCGCGTGCTCGCCGACGGTAGCGACGGGCTTGCCAGCTACAAGCGCTATTATCTCGCCGCTGCCGACTACGCTGCCAAGCATGGCGACGCGCTCGACGTCATCTATGGCAAGCTGGTCGAGACCGGCAAATGGGTGAAGGCCAATCCGGCCGCCGCGGCCGGCCAGCTCGCGGCGCTCTGGGGCATCGATGCCGCCACCGTCGAGGAGGCCAACAGCCACCGCTCCTACCAGGTCGGCGCGGTCACCGCGGCCGGCCTCTCGGAGCAGCAGAAGATCGCGGACGCTTTCCTTGCCGAGCGCGTGCTGCCGGTCAAGGTGGACACATCTGCGTTGGCGATCTGGACTCCCAAGGCGCCGTGAGCCACACAGGGGCCGAGGATTGTGCTCCGCAGCGAGGCGCGGCACGAGGCCCGACGACGGGCCTGAACGAAGGAGACCACCGTGACTGCCCATCTTCCCCCGCCGACCGATCGCATCACCGAGCATCCGGCGCATCGCATCTTCGTCGATCGCTGGTCGCCGCGCGGCTTCAGCGACGAGGCGCTGCCCGAAACGGAGCTCCTGACCTTCATCGAGGCGGCGCGCTGGGCCCCCTCCTCCTACAACTCGCAGCCCTGGCGCTTCCTCTACGCGCTGCGCGGCTCGGCCGAGTTCGACACCTTCCTGGCGCCGCTGGTCGAGTTCAATCGCGGCTGGGCGCAGCATGCCGCGGCGATCGTCTACGTGCTGTCGAAGAAGACCTTCATCCCGGCGGGCAAGACCGAGCCGGCACCGACGCGGACGCATTCCTTCGATGCCGGCGCGGCCTGGGCCAATTTCGCCAACCAGGCGGCGGTGTCCGGCTGGGTCACCCACGGCATGAGCGGGTTCGACGTCGCCGCCGCGCAGACGGCGCTCGGCGTCCCCGACGGTTTCGCCGTGGAGATCGCGATCGCGGTCGGCCGCAAGGGCGATGGCGACAAGCTGCCGGCCATGCTCAAGGAGCGCGAGAAGCCGAGCGCACGTCTCTCCATCGCCGAGATCGCCTCGGCTGGCCTTTTCCCGCAGCGCTTCGCCGGCTGATCGATGCGTCAGGGGCGGCGTGCCGCGCCGCCCCTGACGGACGGCGAAATCTGTGGCAGAAGACGCGTTCTGCTTGAGGAGAGTTGATCCGCATGCCGCCGCCGAAACCGCCCGCCTTCGAGACCCTGAGCCTGCACGCGGGCCAGCACCCGGATCCCGCAACCGGCGCCCGCGCAGTGCCGATCTACCAGACCACGTCCTACGTGTTCGACGACACCGAGCACGCCGCGGCGCTGTTCAATCTCGAGCGCGCCGGCCACATCTATACCCGCATCTCCAACCCGACCACGGCCGTGCTCGAGGAGCGGCTTGCCGCGCTCGAGGGCGGCGTCGGCGCCGTCTGCACCGCGAGCGGCCAGGCGGCGCTGCATCTCGCCATTGCCACGCTCTTGAATGCGGGCGATCACATCGTCGCCTCCTCCTCGCTCTATGGCGGCACCATCAATCTGCTCGCCCACACGCTGCCGCGCTTCGGCATCACCACGAGCTTCGTCAAGCCCAGGGATCACGACGGTTTCCGCGCCGCGATCAAGCCGAACACGCGGCTGCTGATCGGCGAGACATTGGGCAACCCCGGCCTCGAGGTACTGGACATTCCCAAGGTCTCGGCGATCGCGCACGCGTCCGGCGTGCCGCTCCTGATCGACAACACCTTCGCGACGCCCTTTCTCAGCCAGCCGATCACCCAAGGCGCCGACATCGTGATGCACTCCGCCACCAAATGGCTCGGCGGCCATGGCATCGCGATCGGCGGCGCGATCATCGATGGCGGCCGGTTCGACTGGCGCGCCTCGGCCAAGTTCCCGCAGCTCACCGAGCCCTATGCCGGCTATCACGGCATCGTCTTCGACGAGCAGTTCGGCGCAGCCGCCTTCATCATGCGCGCGCGCACCGAGGGCCTGCGCGATTTCGGCGCCTGCCTGTCGCCGACCAACGCGTTCCACCTGCTTCAGGGCGTCGAGACCTTGCATCTGCGCATGGAGCGGCATGTTGCCAACACCGCCGCGGTGCTGGCGGCGCTGACGGCCAACAAGGCCGTCGACTGGGTGCTGCATCCCTCGCTGGAGACGCATCCGGACCATGCGCTCGCCAAGGCGCTGTTGCCGCGCGGCGCCGGCTCGATCATCTCGTTCGGCATCAAGGGCGGACGTCCCGCAGGACGCAAGTTCATCGAGAGCCTGAAGCTGATCAGCCATCTCGCCAATGTCGGCGACGCCAAGACGCTGGTGATCCATCCCGCCTCGACCACGCATCAGCAGATGGACGCAGCCCAGCTCGCCGCGGCAGGGATCGGCGAGGAGCTGATCCGGCTCTCCGTCGGCATCGAGGCGGCCGGCGACATCATCGACGATCTCGGACAGGCGCTGCGCGCCTCGCAGAAGGTGTGAGCCATGCAGCTGTCGATCGGAGATCATGAGGTCTTCGCCGCCACGGGCGGCCGCGAGTTCGATTCGTCCTTGCCCGCCGTCGTCTTCATCCATGGCGCCGGCTTCGATCATTCGGTCTGGGCGCTGCACAGCCGCTGGTTCGCCCATCACGGCTTTGCCGTGCTGGCGCCCGACCTGCCGGGCCACGGCCGCTCGGCCGGCCCGGCGCTGCCGACCATTGCTGCGATGGCCGACTGGATCGTCGCGCTCTTGCAGGCGGTGCACGCCAAGCCTGCGCACCTGATCGGCCACTCGATGGGCTCGCTGATCGCGCTCGATGCCGCGGCCCGCCATCCCGATCGCGTGTCGGCGCTGAGCCTGATCGGCACCGCGGCCACGATGACAGTCGGGCCTGACCTCCTGAACGCCGCCGAAGCCAATGATCACGCCGCCATCGACATGGTCTCGATCTGGGGCCTCGGTTTTGCCGCCGAGCTCGGCGGCAGCCGCGCGCCGGGGCTGTGGATGCATGGCGGCGCGCAGGCGACCCTGGAGCGCTGCGCGCCAGGCGTGCTGTTCAACGATCTCTCCGCCTGCAACGCCTATCAGGATGCGCTGGCGGCGGCGGCCAAGATCAAGGTGCCGGCGCGGCTGATCCTCGGCGAGAAGGACATGATGACGCCGCTGAAAGCCGGCAAGGCGCTGGCGGCTGCGATCGCGCAATCGCGCACCATCGTGCTGCCCGGTGCGGGGCATACGATGATGACAGAATGTCCGGATGCGCTGCTCGATGCGCTGATCGAGTAGCTTGCGGTCACGGTTCCCCTCTGGGATGCGACCTCGTGCCGCCGACATGCTCCGTCGCGGCGCGGAACGGAGGACGGCGGCGAGCCGTTGCCCTCCGCATAACGAACAGAAAGGAGCACGCAGATGGATCTGCGCAAACTTTTCACGGTCGCCACCATCGGAACGATGACGCTCGCGACCGCATCGCCGCTCGCCGCCGCGCCGTTGCTGCCGAACCATCCGGCGCCGGCCGCCGCCACGCAGGACGCGACCGAGCTGCAGCAGGTGCAGTATCGCCACTGGCGCGGCGGCTACGGTCATCACCACGGCTATTACGGCCATCGCTATGGCGGGCACGGCTACGGTGCGGGTGCCGCGGCCCTGGGCGGTCTGGCGGCCGGCGCGATCATCGGTGGCGCGATCGCCAGCAGCCGCGCCGAGGCCGCCAATGCCCAGGCCTATTGCGCCCAGCGCTTCCGGTCCTACGACCCGGGCTCCGGCACCTATCTCGGCAATGACGGCCTGCGCCATTCCTGCCCGTAACGACACCAGGGTCGATGCCGGTCTCCGGCATCGACCGCCACCTGGACCAATGGCGCGCGACAAAACGTCCGTCGCGACGACTGCAACGAAGATCGTCTCTTCCGGTTGAGCATGACCCAGAATCAACGGGAGACACCAGGATGGTCACCTTCAAAGCCGCCGCGACGCTCGCCATCGCCGGCGCACTTTCTCTGTCCACGCTGCACTCGGTCTCGGCTGCGCCGCTGACGTCGCTGTCAGCAGCCGCCAAACCGGGCGCCGAAAGCGCGCATGCCGTCCAGGTCCGCTACGGCGGCTGGCATGGCGGCTGGGGCGGCGGTGCCGCGATCGGCGCGGGGCTGCTGGCGGGGGCCGTGATCGGATCAGCGATCGCCGCGCCCTCCTATTATGGCGGCTACGCGCCCTATCCCTATTACGGCGGGTATCGCTACGCCGCCTATCCCTACGGCTATGGCGGCTACTACCCGGCCTACCGCCCCTATTACGGCGGCTATGGCTACAGCTACGCGCCGCGCCCGGTCTATCGCAGCTACGGCTATTCCTATGGCCCGCGGCCGTGGCGGCACAGCTACGGCTATTACCGCGGTCCGGGTTGGGGCCATCATCATGGCTGGCACGGCGGCCGTCATTTCGGACACCGCCACGGCCATGGCGTGATCCGCACCCATTATCGCTGGTGACGTGAGTTCGCCGGTGCATGGGCTCGCCCGACGCACCGGCACGTCAATGCGCAACCTCCGCCGCGCGGATGACGGACTCGTCATGATCGCGCCACGGCAAATGCTGCCAACGCCTCATTGCGCCGAGCGCCATCACCCACCAGATCTGCTCGAGACCCATGACCGTGGCGACGAAGGCGCAGACGACTCCGGCGCGAAATTCCTCGGCAGCTCGGCGTCCTGATCATCCTCTTCCCGCAGATGGAGCTGCTGAGCTTTCGCGTTTTCCTTGATCCGCCCATTCCCATCCCGCCGACCGCAATCGGTGCCGCTGTCTCAGCGCAGGTAACTGGCGAGGTTCAGGCTCTGGATCTTGGAGATGGCGGTATAGCTCGCCGTGAGCTGGGCCTGATATGTCGAGAGCTGGGCGGTGACCGCAGCGACGTCGACGCTGGTCAGGTCGGTCGCCAGGCTCTCGGCATAGCTCTTGTAATCGGTCTGCTGCGACTTCGCGCTCTCGATCCGGGACGCCGCATCGGAGAGCTTGGCCTGCACCGTCGCGACGTCGTCCACCGCCTGATCGGCAAGCGTCAATGCGGAGGTGACGTCGGTTCCGGAGAGGGTCGAGCTGTTGGCGACGAACTTCAGGACCCGCATGACCTCCTCGAACGCCGGGTTGTCGGCGGTGACGCCATAGGTGACCGACTGCCCATCGGAAACCCGGACCGAGGCCAGCTCGCCGTCGCCCCGATAGTAGCTGCTATCCGTCGTTGTCAGCGATCCCGTGCCGGAGGCGAAGCTCGACGTGTCGACCGCCGCCGTCGCGGTTCGTCCGCCGCCGAACAGATACTGCCCGTCATACTGGGTGTTCAGGATGCCCGCCATCTGCTGCAGCAACTGCTGCGCGCTGCTGATCGCGGACGTGGTTCCCGTGCTGCTGCCGGAGCTCGCAGCACTCAGCGCCGTGCGCAGCTGACTGACGATGTCCGACACCTGTCCCACGGCGGAATACATCACCTGCACCTTGCTGTCGGCCAGGGTCGCGGCATCGATATAGGACTGCGCCCGCGTGACCGACACCTGCAGATTGACGACGTGCTGGGTGTCGGCGCCATAACCGGCGAGATACTCGGTCTTCAGCCCCGAGGCCTCCTGCACCTGGAGGTTGGCCATGGTCGCCTGCGTCCGCAGCGCGCTCGCGATCATCTGGTCGGAGTTCGAGAATGTCGCAATCCGCATCGTCATGATAGGCGCTCCGGACTAGGTCGACTGCACGGCAGTGAGCAACGACGAGAACATGCTGTTGATCACGGAGATCAGCTGCGAGGCGGCAGCGTATTTGTTCTGCAGCGAGCTCAGCCGCGCCGTCTCCTCGTCGAGGTTGACGCCCGACTGCGAGGACAGCGAGCTCGCATAGCTCGACTGGGCCGTCGATTTCGCGGTGTAGGCCGTCGCGGCCTGCGACGCCTTGCTGGCCACATTGGCGACGATCGCCGCGGCATAGTCGGCAAACGAACCGCTCGTTGCGCTCAGGCCGCCGGCCGAGGCGAAGCTGGTCGAGCCAGTCAGCTTGTCGATGAGCGCGTTGATGACCGTCGCCGAGCCGGCCGTCAGCACCTGGCTGCCGGTCGTCAGGGTCGCGGAGCCGTCGAGCGTGCCGGTCGGAAGACCGGCAGCGCCGCTCAGGATGCTACTGTTGACGGCAAAATTGGCCGCGCTCGTGCCGGTGACGAGGTCATTCATGCCGAAATAGCCGGCGAAGCCGCTGCCGCCGATCGCGCTGGTCATGTCGTTGATCGCGATGCCGTTCGACGACGACGTGGCGCTGATCGACAGGTGCCCGCTGGAATCGATCGAGGCGGAGACGCCGGAGATGCCGTTGAGCGCTGTGACCAGATCGCCCACCGTCGCATAGGACGACAGGTCGATATCCTGATACGAAACGAGATTGCCGCTCTGGTCAGCCACGGCGATGCGGACCGTTCCGGATGCCGCCAGGGCCGTCGTGCTGCTGACGCTCGCCGATCCGGTCAGGGTAGTCGGAGGTGGAACGGCCGACGCGCTATCAGTGATCGAATTCAGCGCCGATTTCAGCTGCGAGGCCAGTTGATCGAGCTGGGTCTGCGCGGCCGGCAGGGTTTCGTCCCGCAACGTGACCAGCGAGCCGATCTTGCCCGACGTGATCTGGGACGTGACGTCGACGCCGTCGACCGTGATGCCGCTGAAGTCGCCGGACGCATAGCTCGACGCCGCCGAGACATTCGCCGAGGCCGTATAGCTCAGTGTGTGCGCCGAGCTGTCGACCAGAGCCCGCCCCGACGAGGTATAGACCTGAAGATCGCCGTTCGACGCCGTGTAGTAGCTGACGTTCATGTAGGACGACAGGTCCTGCAGCGCCGCGTTGCGCTCGTCCTCGAGATCCGCGGTCGATTGGCCGGACGCCGCCATCTTCCGTATCTCGACGTTGAGATCGGCGACCTGCTGCAGGTCGTCGTTGACGCTCTGGACCGACGACGCGATGTCCTTGTCGGCATTGGCGCGCAGCGTCTGCACGCCGCTCGACGTGCTGCGCAGCTGGCTGGCGAAATCGTCCAGCGCGCTGACCACGGCCGATTGCAGCGACACGCTGCTGGGCGAACTCGCCAGCGACGACAAGGCGGACTCCAGCGAGGCCAGCGAGTTTGCCAGCGACGTTCCCGTCGTCGAGGTGCCGGACGTGGACGCGCTGCCGAACAACTGCTGGAGTTGCGTCAGGTAATTGTTCGTGGTGTCGGCCGCGCCGAGCTCGGAGTTGGCTCCGATCAGGGATTTCAGCAGCAGCTTGTCGACATTGCTTGAAATGCCGGTAATGGAAACGCCGGTTCCAACTCCCCCGGTCACGTTCGTGACCTGGTTGGCCGTCTTCTGCGTATACCCCTTCGTGTCGGCGTTCGAGATGTTCGACGACGCCACGCTGATCTGCAGCTCCGTGGCCGAGATGCCGCTGAAGGCGACCAACCGTGCTATGTCGAGCGACATTGCCTTACTCCCGCTGCTGGCTGGCCATCACGCCCTCACATTGGTTCCGCACGATGTCGCACGCGCGGTACGACGTCCACCGGCTCCATAGGGGGAGGCATTTGCGATCTGCTCGCGGATCGCCTGCATGACCGCCTCGATGCGACGATTGCTGGCTTCGATCGCGGCCCGCAGCCGCACGAGGTTCTCATCCATCGCGCCACGCAGGTTGAGGATGTGCTCCATGAGCTGCTCGCGCAGGACGCGGTCGCGGACGTCGAGGCTTGCCGTCTGCCTGGCGCATTCGGCCACCCGCTGCTCGAACAACCCGGCCAACCGGTTCTTGTCGTCGAGCTGCTTCGAGCGCGAGGCCGGCAATCCCTTGGCGAGCTCCACATTCTCCTCCGACACCACCGCGATGAGTTCGTCGATCAGCGCGATCAAGGTCCGCACCTCGTCCTCGCTTGCGGGCCGTCGATCGGCCTGAATTGCGTGTTTCATCCTGTCGCTCCCCTCTTACTGTTCACGTTGCGGTCGGCGACTGATTTGCGCGACGCGGGCATAGGTATTCAGCGCCGTCACCCTCACGGTGGCGACCTTGAGTTCCTCGTCGAGCAGCGCACATTCGCGAAGCAGCTTTCGTCGGACCGTTTCGATATCGTCGATCAAGGCCAACAGTTGCACGCGGTCGTCCTTGCCGGCGGTCGCGGCGCGCAGTCTCAGCCGCCGCAGCTTCTTCAGCAGAACCTCGCCCTCGCCGAGCCGCTCCCTCTTGAGGTCGGCCATGATCACCTCATCGACGAGATCAGGGTGTCGTACATCTTGTTGACGGCCGAGATCACCTGCGACGCCGCCGAATAGGCCTGCTGAGCCGAGATCATGCTGCTGAACTGGCCCGTGGTATCGGTCGTGCTCGACTCCAGCTCGCTACCGTAAATGGTCCCTGCACCATTCTCGCCGGATGCCTGCAGGGTCGCGTTGCCCGATGTCGCCGTCGACGTGTACATGCCGCTGCTATGCGCCACGAGGCCATTGGGATCGGCGAAGGTCGCCACCGCGATCTTGTAGATCGGAACCGTCTGGCCGTTGGAATAGGTCGCCTCGACAAGACCGTTCTTGCCGACCGAAATGCTGCTCAGCGTTCCGAACGAGATGCCGTCGGAATTGGCGCTGAAATTGGAGACGCTCGGCGTCGTGCTGCCGGACGACAATTGGGTCAGACCGTCGGTGCCGCCGCCGGTGGTGCCGAAGCTGAGCGTGATCGAGCTCGCCGCGGCGCCGTTGTTCCAGGTGATGCCGAGATTGGTCGAGGAGACCGTGCTCAGCGAGCCGTCAGAGTTGAAATCGATCGTATAGGTGCCGCTCGTCACGGTGCCGTCCGACGCCGTGGCAGGCGCGACATCGGCAGTCCATTCGTTCGCCGTCGCCGACTTGGTCCAGGTCACATTGAGCGTATGCGACTGGCCAAGCGAATCGTACACCGTCATCGAGCTGCTGAAGGTGTCTCCGCTCGCAGCATCGGCCGGCAGGTTGGCCGCAAGCGACGTCTTGGTCGTCGCCCCACCATTCGTCAGCGCCACCTTGGTATTGACCGGCTCGAGGCCGTTGCCGACCACGTTGCCGCTCGCATCTGTGCGCCAGCCTTCGAGATAGTAGCCGTCGTTCTCGAGATAGCCGGCATTGTCGGTCGTGAACGCGCCGTTGCGCGTGTAGAAGGTCTCGCCTCCGGCCGAAGTCGAGTTGGTCGCGACGAAGAAGCCCGAGCCCTGGATGGCGACGTCGGTCGCGTTGGTGGTGGCGGCCAGCAGCCCCTGCTGCGTGATGTTGGCACGGCCGGAGACCGAGACGCCCCCCGAGGAATAGGCTTTCGAGCTGCTCGATGCCGTCACCAGCTGCTCGAACAGGCCGGACGTGGTCTTGTATCCGGTCGTATCGGCGTTGGAGATGTTGTCGCTGATCATGGCGAGCGACGAGCTCTGCGCGTTGAGCGCCGAGATCGCCGATGACAGGGCTCCAGAAAGACTCATGATTGTACTCCGGGTAATGCGGTCAGGAGGTGACGCCGATGATGTTGCTGGCGCTGACAGGAACGCCGCCGACGGTGAGCGACGGCGTGCTGGTCGAGGTGTCGATGCCGGTTACGGTCCCGGTGACCGTCGTGTAGTTGAGGACCGAGGTGCCCGCGGAGTCCGTCGCCGTCACGGAGATCGTGTACTGGCCGCCATTGCTGAGCTGATTGCCGCTGGAATCGGTGCCGTCCCAGGTGATCGAATTGGCGCCCTTGTTGCCGGTCCCGGTGCCTGTCCAGACCGTGCTTCCGGAGGAATCCTTGATCGAGATCGAAACGTTTGACGCTGCTGACGACAGCGAATAGCCGAACGTCGCCGAGCCGTTCGAGAGGACGGCAGTGTCACTCTTGGCCTCGACGGTGTGGCCGATGTAGTTCACCGAATTCAGCGTCACCAGGCTCGAGAACGAGCCGGCCAGCGAGGTCATGCTGCTGTTGAGCGACTGCTGCGAGGTGAAATTGGCGTAGGACGTCATCTGGTTGATGAAGTCGGTCACGCTGGTCGCGTTGAGCGGATCCTGGTTCTGCAGTTCGCTCACCAGCAGCTGAAGAAAGTCGGTCGAGCTGAGCGTCGTACGCGATGTGTCGCTGGACGATGATGTCGATGAGGTGGTCGCGGTCGACGAACTCGCGGCGGTGACGGTCATGGCAGAACTCCGGCTCGCGCCGCGAGCGGCGGCGGGACACAGCACGACCACGCGGTCGTGAAGGCGTTTGCTGATCAAACGGCCAGAGCGCCGATTCCAGGCGCACAATTAGTCGATCGAATTAGTTGATCCGACGGCAGAATTTGCCGCCGCGCTGTTGCGCAGAGGCGGCAAAAATCGCCTGGTGCGAGGCCCCGATCTGCATCGGCGCCACGGCTCGCCGTCGTCGCACTCGGGCGCCCTCGATTCGCGCGCAAGCGAGCTCAAGAAACTGAGCGAGATGACAGTTGCGATGGTGTTGCGGTTCCAGCGGCGAGGTCCGACCGGCCGAAGCGCAGCCGCGCAAGCGCGGTCCTGGCTAAGGCTCAGCCAGGCTGATGGGCGTCAGCCGGCGGGGTTGCCGCTTCCTCTTGGGCCAGGCGATGGGCCGCAGCAAGGATGCGCGACGTCAGGCCGGCGGGTGCACGAACCGGCGGCGACGACAGCGCCTCACGAACGAGACGTGCCTCGGATAGCAATCGATCGGCTTCGGGAGAGGACGCAAGCAGATCAGCAGCGGATTGACGCTGCTCCGCCGGCCAGCGCGAGAGGTCCTCACCCAGCCTGCCGATCAGATCCTCGAATTCCCTGACGTCCATCGTCCGCCCAATCCAGCGCTTCCAGCTTGGTCATAAAGCATTCAGCCCGCGAACGAAATTGATATCGGCAATTGTGACGATCGACCGCAACCAAGCCCTGGAAACTCCGTACTTTTCGGGAGTCGTATGCACGCGAGGCCGCACTGGATACCGAAACAGGAGACAATGCAGCCCATTTCTGATCGATTTCTCAAGATTTCCGCAGCGCGGCGAGTGCCCGATTCGGCGAGATCTACCGACGGTTGGCCGAATCAGCAGCCGCTCGCTTTCCCCGGGCCGCCACATCGACAGCCTCCCACGCCTGCCGCAGTTCCAGCAGGCTTTCGGTGATCCGCTGGAAATTCTCGCGCATGTGAGGTCGACCATAGGCCCGCAGCGCGGCCACGATCAGGGCGTTGTAGGTTCCGAACAACTGGTCGGCGACCAGTCCGCCGCGCGTGGAATCGAGGTGCAAGCTCAACCCGCGCAGGATCGCCGTTGCCCGGGTCAGGTGGGCATGCCCCTCCTCGAAGCGACGCACCTCCTGCGCTTGCACGGATTTCTGCAGGCAGGTGACCGCGCCGTTGAGCAGCATGATCACGGCCCGCAGCGGCGGAACCGCGACGGCCGTGCCGCGGTAGGCCTGACTTGCAAATTGCGCCATCGAACTCTGGGTCATCAGTTACTCGAACTCGAATTGAGGAGGGCTTTCAGATAGGTCAGCGTATTGTTGGCGCTCTCGATCGCGGCCTGGTACTTGGCGTATTGCGCCGTGAGCTGGGTCTGGAACGTCGCAGCCGAGCTCTTGATGTCGTTGACCTTGGCCTGCATCGTCTCGTCCTGGGACGTCAGATTGTCGATCAAAGTCTGCAACGAGCCGGTGCTGGACGATGCGGTCTTGGCGATCTGGTAGATCTGGGTTGCAAGCCCCTGGGTCGAGGTCACCGTGATCGATTGCGAGGTCGAGCCGGTATAGGTGAAAGCCATGCCGGCATAGATCGTCCCGGAATTGCCCACGATCGTGTTGCCGCTGACCGTGAACAGCGAACTGTCGCCACCGACGGATGCGGCCGAGAGATTCCCCGAGGCATCCACCGTCAGATCCAGGGTGAACGACTGCGGCGACGACCCGGTATTGACGACGCTGAGCTGGCTCGACGAGGTCTTGGTCTGCGCCGACAACAACGTCGTCACACCGCTCAAATTGGTGCTCAGGATCGTCGACAGCGTGCCCGTATCGAGTTCGAGTTCGTTCTTTTCGTTGAACGAGAGACCAAGGTCCGCCATCGTCAGCCCGCCGACGGACGTTCCGAGCACGGCCTGAAGCGAGTTCATGATGTCGCGCATGGTGCCGTCGCCGAACAGCACCGAGCTGGATGAGGCGGTTCCGTCGGAGTTGGTGGTCTGCTGCGCAATCACGGCATCGCGGAACGCATTGTAGTCGGTGACGAAGGTCTGCAGCGCCGACGAGATCTGGCTCGTATCGGCGCCGATGGTGACGGTCAGCGTCGTTCCGGAGGGTGTCGCCTGCAGCAGATCGAACGTGACGCCGCTGAGCACGTCGGTGATGTCGTTTGTGTTGCGGGTCAGGCTGATCCCATCGAGCGTGAACTCCGCGGCCTGGGCCGTCTGCAGCACCGTCGCGAAGGCTCCCGAGCTGTCGGTCACCCCGAGCTTGTTGAGGATGTCGTCCCCGGACGAGCTTGCATAGGTGATGTCGGCGGCATCCTGGGTCCCCGTCAGCACCAGTTGATAGGACCCGCTCGATACCTGGACGATCGACGCCTCGACATCGGTCGTGGAGGTCTGCGCGTTGATCGCGTCGACGACATCCTGCAGCGACATGCCGCTGGTGATGGTGATGTCGGCCGTGCTGCCTCCGGACAGGCCGAGCGAGAACGTGCCGGAATAGCCGAGGGCCGCGGTCTGGCTCGACTGCGTCGTGCCCGTCACCTTGTGCGCCGTGGCGACCTGGCCGATCGTCAGCGTGTGGCTGCCGGTCGCGGCTCCATTGCTCACCGACATCGACAGCGCCGATGAGGCGCTGACGTCGCCGGTCGCGCTGATGGTGGCGGCCCGCGTGGCGAAGGCGTTGGTCGCAAGCGAGTTCACCATCGATGTCGCCAGCGACGACAATCCCGATGACAGTGTCTTCAGTGCGGTCTGCAGCGTCTGGTACGCCGTGATCTTGGCTTCATTGGCGGTGATCTTGGTCGAGATCTGGGTCGCCTGGGTGAGCTTGGCATTGACGGCGGACTCGATCAGCGCGGTCCAGTCGATCGTGCTCGTGGTGCTCGTTCCCGACGTCGTGAGCGAGCTGCTCGAACTCGTCGATGATGAAGAAGACGATGTCGTGCTGGTCGTGCTCGAGGTTGCGCTGCTCACCGTCATCCGTCGTCGTCCTCCGAGGAAAAAGCCGGACCGGCGAGGCGCCGGCCCGGCAGATCACGGCTCAGCCCAGCAGCTTCAGGAGGTACTGCGGGATCTGGTTGGCGGCGGCTTCCGCCGATACCGCGGCCTGGGTCTTCACCTGCGCCGACGACAGCTTCGCCTGCTCCGAGGCGATGTCGACGTCCTTGATGGCGGAATTGGCCGATTGCAGGTTCTGCGTCTGCGTCGAGATCGAATCGGCCGAGAAGTTGAAGCGCGACTCCTGCGCGCCGATGTCGGCACGCGCCTTCGACACGGTGTCGATCGCGGTGTCGAGAGTGGTCAAGGCTGCGGTCGCGCCGGTCTGGGTGCTGACGTCGAGCGACGAGACGCCGAGCGTGCTCGCGGTGAGATCCGACAGCGTGATGTTGATGGTGTCGGACGCGGACGATCCGACCAGAACCGAGACGCCCGACGAGAACGTGCTGGTGCCGTCGAGCAGGCTCTGACCGCTGTAGCGCGTTCCGGTCGCGATCGACGAGATTTCGCTGATGAGCTGCGAGAATTCCGACTGGATGTAGGTGCGGCTGGTTCCGACCGTGGTGCCCGATGCGGACTCGGAGGCCAGCGACTTCATGCGCGCCAGGATGTCGCTGATGTTCGACGCGCCGCCATCCGCGGTCTGCAGGATCGACGTCGCCTGGGCGGCGTTGGTCGCGGCCTGCTGCAGCGTGGTGATGTCCGAGGAGATGCGCGTGGAAATGGCGAGACCGGCCGCGTCGTCCGAGGCCGACGTGATGCGCGAACCGCTCGACAGCTTGGAGAGCGAGCTCGTCTCCTGGTTGGAGTTGATGTTCAAGTAGCGGACGGCGGAGTTGGCGGCGATGTTGGTGGAAATTGCGGGCACGGTGAGGACTCCTGAGTGATCGGCAAAGCACGCCGCATCGTGGAAGGACTGACGGTGCGGATCGGCCCCGTCTGACCGATCAAACGGAAGCGCCTGCGGGAATCAGGCGGGAATTCTCCCGCGCCGGGAATTTTATGGTTAGCAATCGGTGAAGGCGCCGCGAATGTCGCGCTCGTGACGCCGCAGCATGTCGCGCAGATGCTGGCGACCCCGCTTCAACAGCGACTCCACGGCGGCCACTGTCGTGTCCATCACCTCGGCGATTTCGCCGTTGCTCATGTTCTCGTGATACGACAGGATCACGGCGATCCGTTGCTGCTCCGGAAGCCGCTGCATCGCTCCTTCCAGGAGGTCGCTGAGCTCCGCACGCTCGATGACGCTCACGGCATCCGGCTTGCCGTCCGCAACCTCGGGCACCACATCGACATTCTCGGTCCGCGGCTTGCGGCGGATGTCGATGCAGCGGTTGCTGACGACGCGATAGAGCCAGGTCGAGAATTTGGCACGGCCGTGCTGCCACCGCCCGCGATGAGTCCAGACCTTCAGCATCGTATCCTGAACGACGTCCTCGGCGTCGGCGGCATTGCCGACGATGCGCAACGCAATCGCATAGGCGCGGTCGATGTGGCGCTCGACGAGAAGGCGAAATGCGAGCTCCTCTCCGGTGGCCAGCCGGTCGAGCAGATCCTTGTCCTCGTCGAAGACCATGGTCTCGCCCGGCGGCGCAGAGTCTGGAACGGTGCTGACCGACTCGCTCGACGGCAGCACCACCGCGACGTCCGGGGACCCCGGCTCCTTCGAAGATACGCCATCGGCCGGGGCCCAGACGTCCAGCGCGTAGCTCATTTCCGCATCTCCAACCCGCAATGCCGAATGCGGTATTCGCAGACGGCTTCCGATCGTTGAACGCTGTGATCGAGAGAAGCAGGCGAAGATTTTTCGTGATTTTTCAGGTAGTTAGATGGAATGTTTTGCCTAGGGACAGGCAAATTCTGCCGCACGCGGATCGAGCGCTCGACGATCATTGAGAAGGAGAGGCCGATGTTCGGCATGGCGCGGGTTCATTCCGGAAGACGAGTTCAGCAGAAAACGCGGGCTGCAACGCTTACTAACAGCATCCCTGGATGCGGGCCGCGCACACCAAATCTGCGGTCGATCAAGATCCGGAGTTCTTGCGAAACGATCATCTCGCCCGGCAATTTTTTCCGAATCACCTCGACGAAATTATCGCATTTTTCGACTCTGTCAGTTTCCGCAGACGCGATTTTTGAATCTCGTGACGATTTTTGCGACAAGGCGCGCCTGATCTGTCGTGCTCGTACGTTGTAGTTGCTGATGGAACGACAAATGAAGCGATCGACGTGATGCGTCGCGCGCCGACGACGCACGCGTAGGTGTCAATCGATGTCTGTAGCGTCACCGAATGTTGCTCAATGTTTCGATCGACGTCGACTTTCGTGAGTATCGTCGCGTTCGATATCTCAGCGCGAAGCGCGCGATCCGCGCCCGCGACTGCTTTTTAATGCCCGATTTCGTACTTCGGCGTCGACCAAGCGCTATCAGATCGAAAGCGAATGCCCGTACGTCTTCTTACGCATCCACGATGTTGATTCATCTGTGCGGGCTTCGCGCGGCGCGCCGGCAACATTGCGAAACGAAGTTCGCGTTTTCCGTGTCGAGAGCTTCGTCCTGCTCGCATCATCGCAAGTGACCGACGCCGGCGCATGCGTGATCGACGCGCCTGATTGGCCGACGTGGTCCGTTTGATTGTGCAGGAGGACCCGGCATGATGCGACAAGACCCGAAAGCCATCGACGACGACCCGACGCAAGCCTTGCGCGCTCGAGGCGTCAGGCTCGGTCAGCAGCAAGGTCTTCGTCTGCAGTGGCTGTCGCGGACATTCGGGCCGCTGGTTCACTGCGACGAACGTCCATCGCCTGGCCGCGGCCGCACGATCGTCCTGCTCGATCCGCCAACCGGCGCGGGTGCGGAGCTGCTGTACGGCACGCTGACCTCGCACGATGCCGTGGCGATCCCTTTCGGCGAAAACCCCGCGTTCGATTTCCTGAAATCCAAGTTGACGGCGTTCGGCACCGTCGGCACCTCGGCCGACGGTCCGCATGAATTGTGGTGGGGCGGCCGCGACTGGCCTGCTCCGGAGACGGCACCCGCAACTACGATGGGTGTCGTGTCCTGCCATCCGACGACGGTCGGCGACTTGCACGTCTATCATCTCAGACGCTCGCTGCAGCGGCTCGGGCTCCCATTCGACATCGAGGCGATCGATTGCCGCCCCGGCGAACGCCTGAGCGCTGCCGACAAGGCCGACTTCGTCGCGCGGATGTGGCAGCGGCACCGCGAGCCGCTGTTGTACGTCGAGGCGGACGTGATGTTTCAAGCCGCCCCGGGCCTTCCTCATCTGGCCGGCTGCGACTTCGCCGTCCATAAGTGGAACGGCTGGGAGATGTCGCCGCGCACTCTCTATTTCGGCCGCTCCAAGGCGGCCGAGACCATGCTGACGACCTGGCGCGAGATTGCCTCGACATATCCCGATGTCTGGGACGGCTATCTGATCGACCAGGCCTGGAGTGCAGTAACGTCCCAGATCGCACTCGATACGGTCTGGCTTCCCCGCAGCTACCATGCCGTTGCAGGGGAAGCCGGAGTCGGCAACGCGACGATCGTCCACAATCTGAAGCCGACAAACGCTGATCTCGGCCCCGACCCGGACTTCGCCGAGGTGGCACGCTCGCCGCGGCGGGCGGGGCGCGTCGGCGCGCTGGAGTCGCTGCTCGTGGTGCGCTCGAAAGTAAAATCTGGCCGGGGCGTCACGGTCATCCTGCGCGATGTCGAAGGTAGCAGCGCGCGCGCAACGGCCGACAGCATCGAGCGGCTGACGAGCGCCTTCGTCGCCGATTGCGGCGGCTTTGGCCGCCTCGAGCTTTCGCTGTGCTCGTGGGCGCCGGAGGTTCGCATGGCGCGGCGGGCCGCTTTGCTGGCCGACAACATGGTACTCGAGATCGTCCCCGGTCAGGAGCTGCCGGCCGATCTGTTCGCCGCCACCGCCGCCTCGGAAGCCATGCGCCGGCCCGCCAGCTTCAACGCCCATCGCCACTGACGCCAGCCAGGACAAATCATGTTCGACACCATCATTCTTCTCACCGGCAGCCGTGACCAGCAGCTCGCGTTGTCCGAGCTCCTGCGGGCGCACAACCCTGCCCTCGCATTCCGTTGCGCGGTCAGCCTGCAGGACCTCGAAGCCATCGAACGCGACGTGCTCGGCAGATCCCGCCTGCTTGCGTTCACGACCGGCGTCGTCGTGCCTGCCGCCATCCTTCAGGCGCTCGGTTACGGCGCCTACAATTTTCATCCGGGCCCACCGGATTATCCCGGCTGGGCGCCGGCCCATTTCGCAATGTACGACGGTACGAAGCGCTTCGGCGCGACGGCCCACGCGATGGAGACCCGGGTCGACTGCGGCGCGATCGTCGGTGTCGAGCCGTTCGACATCCCCCAAGGCGTGGATGTCCGCGGCCTGGAGCAGATGGCGTTCGTGCGGCTCGCCTATCTGTTCTGGCGGATGTCGCGCGACCTCGCCTGCCAGGCCGGCCCGCTGCCGGCGCTCGGCACCGGTTGGAGCGGCACCAAGAGCACGAGGCAGACGTACGCCGCCCTATGCGACATGCCCGCCGACATCGATCGATCCGAGATGGCGCGCCGCATCCACGCCTTTCACGACGATTTCCGCGGCATTCCACTGACCGTCAACCTGCACGGCACACGGTTTCAGCTCATGCGCGCCGAGGCCGCCGTCGGCGAGCCGATGACGGTTGACGCGCCGGCGTTGGCGCTCGCGTCGTGACCTAACGCTTGAGCGGCTTGATCACGGTCTGGTCGAGCCGCGTTTCCCAGCCGTGACGTTCCAGCTCGGGATCGTCATGCTCCTCCTGCGGCCAGCCGACGCAGAGATACGCAATCAGGCTCCAGTCCGACGGCAATTCGAGCGCGCGACAGACAGCCTCCGGGTCCAGGATCGACACCCAGCCAACGCCGAGACCTTCCGCGCGCGCCGCCAGCCAGAACGTCTGGATCGCTGCGACCACCGAGTAGCGGAGCGTTTCCGGCATCGTGGCGCGGCCGAGACGATGCCCGGTGGCAGCGCCTTCGTCGGCACAGACGGCGAGATGGACCGGCGCCTGCGTCAAGCCTTCCAGCTTGAGGCTTGCATAGAGCGCGCGCCGCTCACCATCATAGCCGGCGAGCGCCGCCTGGTTCGCATGCTGGAAGTTCTCGATCACCGTCGCGCGGCGTTCGGCGCTCTCGACGAGCACGAACCGCCAAGGCTGGCAGAAGCCGACGGACGGCGCGTAGGACGCGAGAACGAGCAACTGCTCGATCAGCTCAAGGGAGACCGGATCGGCGCGGAAACGGCGGACGTCGCGACGCCAGCGCACCAGCTCGGCAAAGCGCTGCCGGAATGTCGCGTCGAACTGCGGAGGGCTTCGGCCTGGCTCGCTCATGCGCCCTCCCCGCTCAGGACGTGCAGGAACGATCCGGTCATCGACCCGCGCCGGGCGCCGCGCTCGGCGATGACGCCGCCCGAGGCATCGCGGCACGCGATCAGCGGATCGTCTGCCTCGCTCAGGATGGTTGCATAATGGAATTCGTGGCCGTGAACGACGGCCCCTCTCGGGCCGAGGCTGCAGTCGACCAAGAGCGTCGCTTGACGATAGCCGAGATGCAGGCGGCGTCGCGCGAACGACGTTTCCAGTGACAGCAGCCCAGCCATCGCATGCCGGACACCATGGGCATCTTCGAGTCCCGCGCCTAGCGTCATGTAGCCGCCGCACTCGCCGTGGATTGGCACGCCGCGCGAGGCCATCGCGCGCAACGCGTCCAGGAACGACCGCGCCGAGGCCAGCCGTCCCGCATGCAATTCGGGATAGCCGCCTGGCAGCCACACCGCGTCGGCTGCCGGATCAGGAGCCTCGTCGTTCAACGGCGAGAACGGGATGGCCTCCGCGCCCTGAGCGCGCCAGTGCCGCAGCAGATGCGGATAGCTGAACGAGAAGGCCGCATCTGATGCGAGCGCGATGCGCTGTCCGGGCGGTTTGATGCCGAGGCTGGAGCTCAGCGCGGGGAGGCCAGGCGCCCGAATCGGATTTGCGAGAGCAAGCACCGCGTCGAGATCGACCGACCCGGACACGCTTGCCGCGAGACGCTCGAGATGGGCCTCGATGGCCGTGATCTCCTGGGCCTGGACCAGCCCGAGATGGCGTTCCGGCAAGGTCAGTTGCGCGTCCCGTGCCAGCGCGCCGAGCACCTCGATTCCGACGGTCGCAAACGCCGGCTCGATGAGCGCCCGGTGCCGCTCGCTCGCGACCCGATTGAGGATCACCCCGGCCACGTGGACATCGTCGCGAAAACGCGCGCAGCCGAGCGCGACGGCGGCGGCCGTCTCGGTCTGCCCGCTGACATCGAGAACGAGCACGACCGGCCAGCCGGTCAGGGCTGCAAGATCTGCGGCCGAGCCCCTGCCCGCGCGCCCGGGATGTGACGCGCCATCGAACAGGCCCATGACGCCCTCGACGAGGGCGATATCGGCGTCGGCGGCAACGCCGCAGGCAAGCCCGAGCAGCTGCGGCGCGGACATCGCCCAGCTGTCGAGATTGTAGCTCGTCCGTTGTGCCGCGGCCGTGTGATAGGCGAGATCGATATAGTCCGGGCCGCATTTGAAGGGTTGCACGCGCGCGCCGCGCCGGCTGAGTGCACGCAACAGCCCGAGCGTGACGGTCGTCTTGCCGGCGCCCGAACGCGGCGCGGCGATGATGATTCCGCTGGGCGCCGCCGTGCTCATGGCCGTAACGCCGCCGAGGCATGGCAAAATGTGCTATGCGAACCGACATGATGGACATCGCGGATCCGCCGAACCGACCGCTGAAGCGTGGCTGGACGACCGGCAGCTGCGCCACGGCCGCAGCGCGCGCCGCCTACGAGCTGCTGATCACGGGCAACTGTCCTGCCATGGTCGAGATCGTCCTGCCTGGCGGACGTCGCGTCGGCTTTGCGATCGCGATGCATGAGGCCGACGGCATCAAGGCCACCGCGGGCGTGGTCAAGGACGCCGGCGACGATCCTGACGTCACGCATGGTGCGCTGGTCAGAGCAACCTTGCGGCGCGGTGCAGACCACTCCGGCGTAACGTTCCGCGCCGGCCCCGGCGTCGGCACCGTGACACGACCGGGATTGCCGCTGCCGCCGGGAGAGCCTGCGATCAATCCGGTGCCGCGCGAGATGATCACGGCGGCGATTGGCGAAGCCTCGGCAAAGCTCGGTGCGACAGGCGACGTGGCCGTCGAGATCTCCATTCCCGGCGGCGAGGAGCTCGCCAGAAAGACGCTCAACCCGCGGCTTGGCATCGTCGGCGGCCTGTCGATCCTCGGCACCACGGGGATCGTGGTGCCGTTCAGCTGTGCAGCCTGGATCCACTCCATCTATCGCGGCATCGACGTCGCGCGCGCGGCCGGCCTGCCGCACATCGCCGGCGCGACGGGAAGCACCTCCGAGAAGGCCGTGCAGCAGCTCCACGGCCTGCCGGAGACGGCGCTGATCGACATGGGCGATTTCGCCGGCGGCATGCTGAAATATCTGCGCCGACATCCGGTGGCCCGCGTCACCGTGGCCGGCGGCTTCGCCAAGATGACCAAGCTCGGCCAGGGCCTGCTCGACCTGCATTCGCGCGCCGGAGAGGTCGATCTCGGCTGGCTCGCGACCACGCTGCATGACGCCGGCGCGCCGGACACGCTGGTCACGCGCGCACGCGCGGCCAACACCGCGCTGCAGGTGCTGCAGGAGGCCCAGCGGGTCGGATTTCCTGCCGGCGAGGCCGTCGCGCTCGCCGCCTGGACGACGGCGCGGCGCGCGCTGGGCGACAACGACATGGCGCTCGACGTCGCCGTGTTCGATCGCGACGGCCGGCTGGTCGGACAAAGTCGAGGGCCGGCTCATTCGCCCCTCCCACGGAAGCGCCGCTGATAGTCGGCATCGTACAGCGCGCTGTTGCGAAAATCCTCGGCTGCGAGCGCGCGGCCCACCAGGATCAGCGCGGTCCGCTCCACGGCGGAAGCCGCGGCCTGGCCGACGATGGTCGCCAGCGTGCCGGTCAGGACCAGCTGGTCCGGCCAGCTCGCGCGATAGACGATCGCGACCGGACAGTCGTCACCGTAATGCGGCCGCAGCTCCTCGACGACCTTGTCGAGAACGTGGATCGAGAGATGGATGGCGAGCGTGGCGCGCGACTGCGCGAACAGCGAAAGCTGCTCCGTGTCCGGCATGGCCGACGCGCGGCCGGAGGTCCGCGTGAGCACCACCGATTGGGCTAATCCCGGCAAGGTCAATTCGCGGCCAAGCGCGGCCGCCGCCGCCGCGAACGACGGCACACCGGGTGTGATCGTGTAGGGAATCCGCAATGCATCCAGGCGCCGCAATTGCTCGCCGAGCGCGCTCCAGATCGAGAGATCGCCGGAATGCAGCCGCGCCACGTCGTCGCCCGCGAGCGTGGCGCGCTCGATCTCGGCCACGATCTCGTCGAGCGACATCGGTGCCGTGTCGACGATACGTGCGCCGGGCGGGCAATGATCGAGCAGCGCTCGAGGGACCAGCGAGCCCGCATAGAGACATACCGGACAGCGCGCGATCAGGTCACGGCCGCGCAAGGTGATCAGGTCCGGGGCGCCGGGACCGGCGCCGATGAAGTGCACCGTCATGGCGCACGCTCCGCATCGATGGCCGCCTCGCCCTCCGCCAGCGCGCAGGTCGCTACGGCGTTTGCGACGCGCGCCAGGACCAGCCGGGCATTCGCGCCGGCGGCAGCCAGCGCCGCCGTCTCGGCAACCGAAGGTACACCCTTCAGGCGCCTGACGCGATCGCTTCGCGTGATCGCGCGATCGGCGACAGCCGCCATGTCAGCAGAGGCCACTCCGACGAGCGGGCGGCCAAGCCGGCGCGCGGCGCTGATCACGCTGGGTTCGCTGACCTTGTCCGCCGCCGTGGCGAGCACCGCCACGTCTGCCGGGGCGAGGCGTGCAAGCGAGAGCGCCTGTGCGATCACCGCCTCGATGTCTGCGACGCTGGCGGCACGCCGGCAACCGATTCCGAGCGCGATCATGGTTTCGTCACCCGCCACTGCGTGATCGGCATGGCCTGCCGCCAGCCGTGCATGCGGCCGACCGGCTCGATGCGCGAAACCGCGATGCGGATCAGTTCACCGCCATGCTGGCCGAACAACGCGCTCAGCCGCGCCTCGCCTTCGAGCGACACCACGTTGGCGACGAGGCGGCCGCCGGGTTTCAGCCGCGACCAGACGGCTTCGAACACACCCATTTCCGAAATGCCGCCGCCGATGAAGACCGCATCGGGCGCTTCCAGATCCGCCAGCACCGCCGGCGCGCGTCCCATCACCACCTTCAGCTCGGGAGTGCCGAGCGCCAGCGCGTTGCGCATCGCCCGGTCGGCCCGGTCCTGCCGCGCCTCGATCCCGATCGCGCGCAGCGAGCCGTGCCGCAGCAGCCACTCGATTGCCACCGCGCCCGAGCCCAGCCCGACGTCCCACAGCAGTTCGCCTGGACGCGGCGCCAAGGCCGACAACGTCACGGCGCGAACGTCACGCTTGGTCAACTGGCCGTCATGCTCGAACAGGTCATCGGCAAGACCGGCGGTCAGCGGGATCACGGGCGCATCAACCTCCGCGTCGACCTCGATCGCGATCGTCGTCAGCGGATGGATATCGGAGAGATCGAACGCGTCAGCTGGCGCGCCTCGCACCCGCTCGTGTGGGCCGCCGATCGCTTCCAGCACCGTCAGGCGCGAACGTCCCATGCGGCGCGAGGTCAGCAGCGCGGCGAGCCTTGCGGCAGTGGATCCATCCCAGGCCAGCGCCAGAATGCGCGCCCCCGGCGCAAGATGGCGGATGATCCCTTCCAGCGGGCGGCCGTGCAGCGTCACCTGCGCCACGTCCTGCAGCGGCCAGCCGAGCCGTGCCGCCGCGAGGCTGAAGGCCGAGGGCTGCGGGACGCAAAGCATCTCGGCGGACGCGAAGCGCTGCATCAGCTGCTTGCCGACGCCGTAGTTGAAAGGATCGCCGCTTGCGAGAACGACGACGGGCTGTCCCCGTCGCGACGCGATCTGATCGAACGCGAGCTTCAACGGGCTGGGCCAAGCCAGCCGTTCCCCCGCGATCAACGGCGCGGCAAGTTCGAGATGGCGCGCGCCTCCGACCACGAGCGCCGCCTGCGCGATGAGACGTCGTGCGGACGTCGAGAGACCGTCAACACCATCCTCGCCAATCCCGACGATGGACAGCCAGCGCTGCGCGTTGCAAGTTGCGGCCGAGTTCACCATGGACACTGCCCCGCATGCGTATTCTCATTCTTGGCGGGACGACCGAGGCTTCGGAGCTGGCGCGGCTGCTCGCCGGCGACGACCGGTTCGCAGCGACGCTCTCGCTCGCCGGCCGCACCGCCGCGCCCAGACCGCAGCCGCTGCCGACGCGCATCGGCGGCTTCGGCGGCACCGCCGGACTGGAAGCCTGGCTGCGGGATCATGCGATCGACGCCGTCATCGATGCCACGCATCCCTACGCCGACCAGATCTCGCGCCATGCGGTCGCAGCCTGCCATGCGCTGTCGGTGCCGCTGGCGTCGATCCGGCGCGCGGCCTGGCAACGCCAGGCCGGGGACCGCTGGATCGAAGTCGGCAGTGCCGACGACGCGGCTTCCGCGCTCGGAACGGATCCGGCGCGTGTATTCCTCAGTCTTGGCCGCCTGGAGCTCGCAGCCTTCGCAGCAGCCCCGCAGCACCACTACGTCGCGCGAACCATCGACCCGCCTGGCGACGTCGCGTTGCCGCCCGACATTCGCTTCGTCCACGATCGCGGGCCGTTCGACGAGCCGACAGAGCAAGCCTTTCTGACCCAAGAGCGCATTGCCTTTGTGGTATCGAAGAACTCCGGAGGCGCGGCCACGTATCCGAAGATCGCAGCCGCGCGGCGGCTCGCGATTCCCGTGGTGATGATCGCAAGACCCGACAAGCCGCATGGCATCGCGCTGGACGGCGCGCGAGCCGCATTGCAGTGGCTGGAGGCACAACTGGTTCATGCCCCGCCCTCGACCTCACGGCGCAGCGTATAGACAAACGGCGACTTTCCCTCGCGCGCGATCAGGCGCGTGGCGCTCGATCCGATCAGCACGAGCGTGCGCATGTCCGCCTTGCCGGGATCGACCTCGCCCAAGGTGGTGATGATCCGTCCGACATCACCACTGCCCGCGGCCCGCACCATGACGACGACGGTCGAAGCCGGCTTGATCTGGCGCAGCAGCGCGAACGCCTCGCCCAGCTGATGAGGCCGCGCCTTGGACAGCGGATTATAGAGCGCAATGACGAAATCGGCCGCGGCGGCCGCCTCGAGGCGGCGACGGATGGTCGTCCAGCTCTTGAGATTGTCGGAGAGCGAGATCGCGCAGAAGTCGCCGCCGAGCGGCGCCCCGACCTCAGCCGCGGCCGCCAGCATGGCGGTGACGCCAGGCTCGACGCGGATGTCGAGGTCGCGCCAAGCCGGCGGTCCCGCCTCGACCGCCTCGAACACCGCCGCGGCCATCGCGAACACGCCGGGATCACCGCCCGACACCACCACGACCTGCTTGCCGTCGCGTGCGAGCGCCAGTGCGTGGCGCGCACGGTCGAGCTCGACGCGATTGTCGCTGGCGTGCCGGATCTGGCCCGGACTCGTCGAGGTCACCCTGTCGAGATACGGTCCATAGCCGATCAGATCGGTCGCGCTTGCGATGGCGGCCGCGGCGGCGGGCGTGATCAATTCGGCCCGCCCCGGGCCGACGCCCACGATGGTCAGCGTGCCCGTCATAGCCGTCGCCCCTGCCCGGGGATCAGGATCATCGAGAAATAGGGACCGCGGTCCAGCTCCACCTCGGCCAGCGGCGCGACGCGCTGCGCCTCCATCGTGCCGCGCTCGACATAGAGCGCGCGATCGAGCAATCCGGCGCTGATGATCGCGCGCTTCACCTTGGCGAGGTTGCGCCCGACCTTCATGATCACGGCAGCCTCGCAACGCGTCAGCCGATCATGCAGGACGTCCTCGCCCAACGTGCCCGGCAGCACCGAGAGGACGTCGTCGCCCCAGGTGATCGGAACATTGGCCTTTGTCCAGCAGCCGGACATGCCGGTGACGCCCGGCACCACCTCGACCGGATGATCGTGCTCCAGTCGCCGCCACATATGCATGAACGAGCCGTAGAAGAACGGATCGCCTTCCGACAGCAGACCGACCGATCGCCCCGCCGCCAGATGCGC
Source organism: Bradyrhizobium sp. SZCCHNS3002 (assembly GCF_032377435.1). Classification (NCBI taxonomy): domain Bacteria; kingdom Pseudomonadati; phylum Pseudomonadota; class Alphaproteobacteria; order Hyphomicrobiales; family Nitrobacteraceae; genus Bradyrhizobium; species Bradyrhizobium sp. SZCCHNS3002. Next base: position 80,478 of record NZ_JAUHHY010000019.1, on the reverse strand, counting down.
GGTGATGCTGTCCGACGCGCGCCGATAGAAATCGGCGATCTCTGACTGATAGGACGGGTCGGCGACGGGCAGTTCCTCCGTGACCGGATATTCGAGCCGCAGCTCGTGGCGGCCGGCTTCCATCAAGGGCGTCACGATCCGACGCGCGTTGCCTTCCATGCCGCGCTTGGCAAAGAACGCCACCACATCGACGGACCGGACCAGGCCGGCGGCGCGCAAGGTCAGATAGCGAACGTCGCCCGGACCGACGCCGATGCCGTACAGCGTGCCGGGATGAGCCGAGCCCGCGATGGTGTCTAAGAGGCTCATTCGACGTCGCTCGCGATGGCATTCACCGCCGCGACCGCCATCGCGCTGCCGCCCTTGCGGCCCTTCACGATCAGATACGGCACCCGGCCATCGGCCGCGAGCGCCTCCTTGGACTCCCGCGCTCCAACGAACCCAACCGCCGTCCCGATCACCGCAGCCGGTCGCGGCGCGCCCTGATCGAGCATGTCGAGCAGATGAAACAACGACGTCGGCGCATTGCCGATCGCCACCAGCGCGCCGCCGAGATGCGGCCGCCACAGCTCCAGCGCCGCGGCGGATCGGGTGGTCCCAAGCTTCGCGGCAAGCGCGGGCACCTCGGGTGCCTCGAGCGTGCAGATGATCTCGTTCTTCTCCCGCAGCCGCGCCCGCGTGATCCCCTGCGCCACCATCTTGGCATCGCACAGGATCGGCGCGCCGCCATCGAGCGCCGCCCGCGCCTCCGCGGCGAAATGTTCGGACATCGCGATGTCGGAGGTGATCTCGACCATGCCGCAGGCATGGACGATGCGCACGGCGATCTTCTCTTCCAGTCCCTGGAAGCGCGACAGGTCGGCCTCGGCGCGGATGGTCGCGAACGAGCGGCGGTAGATCTCCGCGCCGTCCTTGATGTAGTCGCGGAGCTCAGACATCGGCCTTTTCTTTCGTTTCGAACAACCCGTCGACGTCGATCTCGGCGGGATCGAGCATGCCGCAGGGCTCGCTCTTCACCGTGCCGTGGCGGACGATGTGATAACCTTTGGCCTCGCCGACCAGCACGATGTCGGCAGCCGCCGACCGTGCACAGCCCTTGGCGCAGCCGGAGACGTGCAGCGTGCCGTTGAATCCCGTCCGGGCCATCGCATCGGCGATCATGCGGGCATGCTGCCGCGTCGCCAATTCCGTGGACGGACAGCAGCCGGCGCCCGAGCAGGCGTCGATGTGCATCAGTGGATCGGCGTCGTCGACGACCAGGCCGAGCCGGGCTGCGTCCGCCACCAATTGCCCTGCACTCACGGCGCCCGCGACGACATATAGCGCGCGCCATGGTGACAGGCGGACCTCGGCGACATCATGTGCCGCGAGCACGGCCGTAAGCCGCGCCAGCGCGTCGCTATCGATGCGGCCGAACGGCACGCCGAGACCGACGGCGCAGGTTTGATCCGTGAGAGCAATGACGCCGCAATGTCGCTGCCCCATGGCGGCTGACGGTGGCGCGATGTCGGAAACGTCAAGGTTCAGCTTTGCGCTGACCGCGGCGATCGCGGACGGCGGCAACGTCGCGGAGCGGCGCGTGGGGCTAAGTTGCAGCACCAGCCGCGCGAGGTGAACGGCCGTCGATGCCGCGTCGATCACGGCTGTCGTTCCGAGCCACACGGGATCATCGGAACCCGCAATGCCGACGGCGACACGCCTCCCCCGAGTGCCGCCACAGGCGACGAGACGAACATCCGCGGCGAGCTCCGTCAGCGGCAGCCGGCCGCCGCCGTCCAGCGCAAAGCCGAACTTGGGCGGCAGCGCATGGAGCGTCTGATCCGAGGCCAGCAACGTCTCCAGCTCGCCCGCGACGGGTCGCATGTCGGCCCGTTCGGCCGGGTCGTGTCCCGCCAGCGGATTGACGACGATGTTGCGGATGGCTTCGAGCTCGGCGCTGTCATCGAGCAGGCCGAGCGATGCCATCAGCTCCCACAGCGGCACGAGCGTCTCGGACGATACGCCACGTATCTGCAGATTGGCGCGGCGCGTGAGGTCGATCTCGCCGTTGCCGTAACGCCGCGCGGCCTCGGCAAGCTCGCGCAGCGTCGACACCGGCAGCGCGCCGCCATGCGGCCGGACGCGAACGATCAACCCGTCGCCGCTCGGCATCGGACGCCGCGCGCCCGGACACCAGCCCTTGATCTCGACCGCGGCGCTCACGACACGCTCTCCTTTTGCGTGAGGCGCGCGCGAGCCTGCACGATCTCGTCAGCGACCGCATTGCGGCGCGGCACCCAGAGCTGCCGGCGCAGCGCATCCTCGAACCGCGAGACGATCGCAGCGACAGCCGCAGGATTGCGCGCGACCATCCCGTCCAGCACGGCCTCGTCGCGCAGCAGCGCGCCATGCGCCAGATCGAACAGGTGCTCGGCGACGGCATCGGAGGTGGCCGCAAAGGCATAGAGCGCGTCGACGCCCTGCGCGATCTCGGCCACGCCGCGATAGCCGTGAGCGAGCATTCCGTTGATCCACCGCGGATTGGCGAGACGGCCGCGGACCACGCGGGCAATCTCCTCACTGAAGCTCCGCGCCGTCGGCGCCTCTGGACGGCTGGTGTCGAGATGCAGCAGCGCGGGCGACGCGCCAAGCGACGCTGCGGCGGCGGCAAAACCTCCGGCGAAATCGGCGGCCTCCTCGCCATCGAGCAGGTCGCGCTCACGATCGTCCTGCGGATGCACGAGGGCATCGGCGCTGCGGACGCGGGCGCGAAACGTGTCGGAGGCCGACACGCCGTCATGCGCTCCGCCGAAACTGTAAGCGGTGCTCTCAAGATACGCCTCGCCGAGCTGCGACCGGCTCGTCCAGTCCATCCCGAGCGCGAGATCGGCGGCAACGGCGCCGTAGCTGCCGGGCGCGCCGCCGAACACGCGCGCCAGGCTCTCGCCGCGCCGCCGGGCCGCGGCCAGCGGATTGTCGGCATCGTCCTCGTCGAGCGCCGCCACCTTCTGCACGGCGAGATCGAACAGCGCGATCTGCGCTTCGAACAGGTCGCGGAACAGCCCCGAGATCCGCAGCGTCGCATCGATGCGCGGGCGATCGAGCATCGCCAACGGCAGCACATCGACGCCCGTGACGCGATTGGAGTTGAGATCCCAGCGCGGCCGCACGCCGAGATAAGCCAAGGCCTGGGCCAGATCGTCACCCCCCGTGCGCAGCGATGCGGACGCCCAGAGATCGAGCATGAGCGCGCGCGGGTAGTCGCCATGGTCCTGCAGATAGCGCCGGATCACCTCGTCGGCGGCACGCTGGCCAACCAGAGCCGCAGTACGGGTCGGAATCGCGCGCGGGTCGATCGCGGTCAGATTGCGGCCGGTCGGCAGCACGTCGAGACGGCCGCGGCTCGGCGCGCCGGCCGGACCGGCGGCGACGCGCCGGCCATCGAGCGCAGCGAGCAACGCGGTGCGCTCGGCCGCAGCGCTCGCAGCGATCCGGGCCGCGATGTCGACGCGATCGACCGCCACGGCCGCCGGCCCCACGGCCGCCGTGATCGCATCGGCCAGCAGGCCGGTCGCGGCCGTGTCGGGCGCCTCGCCGAACACATGCAGGCGGTCGCGCACCGCGAGCTCCTTGATGTCGCAGAGCTGCGCATCGAGCTGCGCGATCGCCTCGCGTCCGGCCATGGCACGGTCGAGCCCGCAATCGGCGGCCAGGCCGCTCTGCCAGGCCCGCGCGACGATCTCCTCCTCGAGCAGCTTCAGGCGCCGTTTGTCGAGACCGTCGGCCTCGGCATATTCCTCGACCAGCCCCTCCAGCTCCAGCAACGGTCCGTGCAGACCGGCTTGCGACAGCGGCGGCGTCAGGTGCCCGAGCGTCAGCGCCGACAACCGCCGCTTGGCCTGCATCGCTTCGCCGGGATTGTTGACGATGAAGGGGTAGATCACCGGCAGCGGGCCCAGCACGGCCTCCGGCCAGCACGCGTTCGACAGCGCCAGCGCCTTGCCAGGCAGCCATTCCAGCGTGCCATGCGCGCCCAGATGAATCAGCGCATCGATCCGCTCGGCCTCTCGCAGATGCGCGTACAGCGCGACGAAAGCGTGCCGCGGCGGCATGCTGGTGTCGTGATAGCCGGACTTGCGGTCGGCGCGATGGCCACGATCCGGCTGCAACAAAATCAGAAGTTTTCCTGTACGCAGCACCGGGAAACGGAACGCGCCATCCCGGAATGCCGGGTCGACATCCGCCTCTCCCCAGGTATCGTGCAAGACGCGCTGCAGATCATCCGGCAGCAGCGCCAGCGCGCACCGATAGATTTCGAGCGGCACGACGAGCTCATCTGCCTCGTCCCGCAGCAGCGCTTCGATGTCTTCAGCGGTCGGCGCTGCGCGGCCGATGTCGTACCCGCTGTCCGCCAACAGCCGCGCGATCGCGGCCCCGCTTGCGCTGGTGTCGAGCCCGACCGCATAGCCGCGTCGGCCGCCGCGCGACGGATAATCGGACAGCATCAGCACCACGCGCCGCTCGCCGGCCGACAGCGCCCGCAGGCGCGCCCATCGCGCCGCCAGCCGGGCGACGTAAGCGATGCGGTCCTGTTGAGGCACATAGCGCATCGCGCCGAACTGCAGACGCTCATCCGCCGGCGCCTCACCCTTGAACGCAATCGGGCGCGCCAGCAGCCGGCCGTCGAGCTCCGGCAGCACGACATTCATCGCAAGGTCCGTCGGCGACAGTCCACGCGCCGAGGAAGCCCAGGCTTCCTCGGTGCTCTGTGCCTGGATGATCTGCAGAACCGGCGCGTCCGCGAGGTCGAGCGCCGTTGTGCCGTCCTCGCGCTGCGCCGAGAACGCGGTCGCGTTCAAGATGACTGCAGGACGCCGGTGCCGGACCAGTCGCACCAGCGCATCGCCGATGCTGGGATCCTTCAGGCTGGTCACCGCGACCGCGACCGCCGCCAGCCCTTCGGCTTCGATCGAACGCATCAATTCCGCAATCCCGGCCGTATCGGCGGCGAGCAGGCTCGCACGGTAGAACACGATCAGCGCGCTCGGCCGTGCATCATCGTGGCTGCAGAGGTCATCGATGCCGACCGCGCCGCGGTCGCGCGTAAAGCCGACGATCGGACCGATCGCGATCGGCTCGGCAAACGGCGCGTCACGGCCAAGCAGGCGCGCGAGATAACGCAGCGCCTCGCGCGCATTGCCGACGCCGCCCTCGTGCAGATAGCCGTAAAGCCGCGACGTCGCGTCGTGCGGCAAGGTCGAGAGCGCATCGAGCCGGTCGTCGGCGCGATCATCGCCCGGCAGTGCCGCGAACAGGATGTTGCGGCTGCGGCAGGCCGACGCGATGCGCTCCAGCCCGTAGCGCCAATAGTCGAGCCCACCGAGACAACGCACGACGACGGCGCGCGCCCCGAGCACGACGCGGTCGACATAGAGATCGACCGACATCGGATGCTTCAGCCGCTTCAGGCTGGCGAGGCGCAGGCTGGGCAGTTCGGTCGACGTCGCGGTCCAGGCTTCGGCCAACGCCGACAGGTCGGTGTCCGAGAACGACAGCACGACGATCTCGGCCGGCGACTGCGCAAGATCCACGGCCTGTTCGAGGTCGTCGAGATCCCCGCCCGTTGTCGCCAGCAGGTGCATCGGTGACGCCTACCCTGTGATCAGGCTCTGGATGGCGGCGGCATCGAGGCCGCGCTCGCCGATGATCACCAACCGCCCCTGCCGCGATTCGCCCGAGCGCCACGGGCGCTCGAACTGATGCTGGATGCGGCTGCCCACGGCCTGCACCAGGAGGCGCAGCGGCTTGCCGGCAACTTCCACGAACCCTTTCACCCGCAAGACATCATGCGCATCGACGGCGGCCGCGATCCGGTCGACGAGCGCATCGGGCGAGGCCTGCGCCGGGACGTCGAGCACGAAGCTCTCAAAATCGTCGTGATCATGCTCGGCCTCGTTGTCGTGATGCGACGGCCGGGCGGCGAGATCATCCTCCGCTGCGGCGCCGAGCCCGAGCAGCACCGACGCCGACAGCCTGCCATGCTCGGTCGCGATCACCTTGACCGCGCGCTGCACCTTGGCGGCGATCTCGGCGGCGACATCCTTGCGCTGCTCCTCGCTCATCAGATCGCTCTTGTTCATCACGACGAGATCGGCGCACAGCAACTGGTCCTCGTAGACCTCCTCCAGCGGGTTGTCGTGATCGAGCGAGGCATCGGTGGCGCGCTGCGCCGCGAGCGCTTCCGGATCGTCGGCGAAGCGGCCCGCAACCACCGCCGGGCCGTCGACGACCGCCACGACGCCGTCGACCGTGACACGCGTCGCGATCTCGGGCCAGTTGAAGGCCTGCACCAGCGGCTTCGGCAGCGCCAGCCCCGAGGTCTCGATCACGATATGCTCCGGCGGCTCCTTCTGATCCAGCAGGCTCCTGAGCGCGGGCACGAAATCGTCGGCGACGGTGCAGCACAGACAGCCGTTCGACAGCTCGACGATGCGATCCTCCGGACAGTCCGGCACGCCGCAGCCCTTCAGGATGTCGCCGTCGATGCCGACGTCGCCGAACTCGTTGACGATGATGGCGAGCCGGCGGCCGTTCGCGGTCTCGATCAGATTGCGCACCAGCGTCGTCTTGCCGGCGCCGAGAAAACCGGTGACGATGGTGCAAGGCGTCTTGGCGAACGACTTCGTCATGGCGATGCGATCTCTCGGTTTCAGCGTGGCGCCGACAGCGCAGGCACGCGCGCGACGGTGTTCTTGCGGATGTATTCCGGGCGCTCGCGCCAGGCCGGCAGGCCCGCATCATGGCGCTGATGCAGCTGCGCGAATGCCAGCACATCCCGCGCATGCAGATCCGGATCGAGCGCGCCGAGCACATAGGTCCATTTGCCCGGCGCTGTCACCGCAACCGTGCACGCACGATTGCAGTTCGACAGGCACTCGACACCGACAACGGTGACGCCGGCGCGCTGCGCGGCCGGCACCGTCTCGATGGCTGCGAGCAAACGGGCACCGGCCCGCGGCTCGTCCGGCGGCGCAGCTTCAGGCGCCTGCGTGCGGCAGGTGACGCAGACGAACAGCGTCGTCTCTCCAGTCTCCGATGCGATCATCAATCAGCCGATCACGCCGGCGGCCGTTGCGGCGGCAACGCCGCCCACCAGCACGATGGCAGCGCCCGCGAGCCGCAGCGCCAGCGGCGCAGCCGCCTTGGCCTTCGCCGACAGCAGCCTGGTGCCGAGGAACGCACCGGCCGCGATGACGGTCTGGATCACGAGCAGCCCGGCGAGATAGGCTCCAAGCGGAGAGTTCTCGGCGCCGACGATCGATTCACCCAGCGCATATCCGTGGACGAGGCCGGTCACGGCGAACAGGCCGGCAACCGGCAACACGCCGAAACGCCCACGCATCACCACCACCAGCCCAACCACGGCGGTGGTCAGGCCGACCAGCAGCTCGGCAGCCGGGATGTTGGCCTTGGCCACATGCAGGCCGACGCCCGCGATCATCGCGGTGGTGAAGGCGAGCACCGGCGCGAAGCCGCGGCCCAGAAGAGCTGCAACGATGCCTGCGCCCACGATCGCCGCCAGATGGTCGATTCCGATGATGGGATGGCCGAGGCCGGACAGCATCCCCTGCGCAAACGTCTGCGGCAGCTTGCCGCCCATCATGTGATGCGCGAAGGCGGGATCGGCGGCGAGCAGCAACAGGCTCGCGGCTGCAAAGATCGTGGTACGGGTCAACTTCATGGCCGTCTCCGTCGCTTGCCGGCTCCCCAGAGGACCGGACGATGCGCTGCATCCGACGGCATCCCGCCCATCCCGGCGGGATCAGAACCAGCATCGCGACTCCCCGCGCGACGGGTCGGCCAACAGCAATGTCGACGGCAGGTCTCCTGGCTCTCGGGTCGCTGCATCAGGCCACCTTCCCGGTTTCCCAGTGGTGTCTTGGCCTCACACTCGCCGATTACAGTTGCGGGGGCAGCCACGGCCTTGGGTCAAGAACCCGCACCGTGTTCCCTAAATCTCTCCTTTCGGAGAACCGTCATCTGTTAGATACGGGTCGCGCCAAAGCCCGTCAATCGGAATCGTCCCCATGGCCCCTGCCCCGCCGCACCCCGTCCTGCCGCGCCTGACGCTGGTGCTCGGCGGCGCGCGCTCGGGCAAGAGCCGCCATGCCGAGGCGCTCGTCACCGCCCTTCCGCCGCCCTGGACCTATGTTGCGACGGCGCAGGCGTTCGACGCCGAAATGACCGACCGGATCGCCCAGCACAAGGCGCGCCGCACCGAGGGATGGCAGACGCTGGAGACCTCGCATGATCTACCTAGCCTCGTCCGGGCAAGCGGAGATTCGGGCACGCCCATGCTGATCGATTGCCTGACGCTCTGGCTCAGCAATGTGATGCTCGCCGACATGGACGTGCCGGCCAGATGCGCCGAGTTGATCGACGCGCTCGGGAACGCGCTTGGCCCGATCGTGGCCGTGTCCAACGAAGTCGGACTGGGCATCGTGCCGGACAACGCGCTCGCGCGCGCCTTTCGCGATGCCCAGGGACGATTGAACCAGGACGTCGCGGCCGTGGCCGATCGCGTAATCCTGATGGCGGCAGGACTGCCGTTGACTTTGAAGTGACAAGGAGAACATGCCCGTGACCGAAAGCGCCGACGATTCACGCCACAAGGCGAAGATGGAGAACCGCAAGGCGGTGCAGGATGCCGAGGTCGCCTCCAAGACCGTGGAGAAGGGCCTGCTCATCGTTCACACCGGCAAGGGCAAGGGCAAATCGACGGCGGCGTGGGGCCTGATGCTGCGCGCGATCGGCCGCGGCTTTCGCATCGGCGTCGTGCAGTTCGGCAAGGGCGCGTGGGAAACCGGCGAGCGCAAGGCGATCGAGACGTTCGGCGACCAGGTGTCGTGGCACACGCTCGGGGAAGGCTTCACGTGGGAGACCCAGGATCGTGCGCGCGACGTCGCCGCGGCCGAGCGCGCCTGGGCCAAGGCAAAGGAGCTGATGGCGGATCCGTCGATCCGGCTGCTCGTCCTCGATGAGCTCAACATCGCGCTACGCTACGATCACCTTGATATCACCGACGTCGTCGCCACGCTCGCAGGGCGCCGTCCCGACCTGCACGTGGTCGTCACCGGCCGCAACGCCAAGCCGGAGCTGATCGAGGCCGCCGATCTCGTGACCGAGATGAACCTCGTGAAGCATCATTTCGCGGCCGGCGTGAAGGCGCAGGAAGGCATCGAGTACTAGGCTCATGAGCGCGCGCGCCATCATGTTCCAGGGCACCGGCTCCGACGTCGGCAAATCGCTGATCGTCGCGGGGCTCGCGCGTGCGCTGACCTTGCGCGGCCTGAAAGTGGCGCCGTTCAAGCCGCAGAACATGTCGAACAACGCCGCCGTCACCACGGATGGCGGCGAGATCGGCCGCGCCCAGGCGCTGCAGGCGCGCGCGGCGCGGCGGCCGATGACGGTGCACATGAACCCGGTGCTGCTGAAGCCGCAGAGCGAGATCGGGTCGCAGGTCGTGGTGCAGGGCCGCGTCATCGGCAACGCCAAGGCGTCGGCCTATCAGGCGATGAAGCCGCAATTGATGAATGCGGTGCTCGAGAGCTTTCACCATCTGGCTGCTGATGCCGACATCGTGCTGGTCGAAGGCGCCGGCTCCGCCTCCGAGATCAACCTGCGCGCCGGCGATATCGCCAACATGGGCTTTGCCCAGGCGGTGCAGATTCCGGTGGTGCTGATCGGCGACATCGACCGCGGCGGCGTCATTGCGAGCCTGGTCGGCACCCAGGCGGTGATCGCGCCCGCGGATGCCGCACGCATCGCGGGTTTCCTCGTCAACAAGTTCCGCGGCGATCCGGCGTTATTCGCGTCGGGCATCAACGAGATCGCGCAGCGGACGGGCTGGACGTCGCTCGGGCTCATTCCGCATTTTTCCGATGCGCGCCGCCTGCCCGCCGAGGATGCGCTCGGACTGGCTGAACGCGGATCATCGGAAGGACGCAGGCCGAAGGTCGTCATCCTCGCCTATCCGCGCATCTCCAATTTCGACGAGTTCGATCCGTTGCGGCTGGAGGACGGAATCGACCTGCAGTTCCTGCGCCCGGGCACGCCGATTCCTGGCGACGCATCCATCGTGATCCTGCCGGGCTCGAAGGCGACGATCGCCGATCTCAGCGCCCTGCGTGACGCCGGCTGGGACATCGATCTCATCGCGCATCTGCGCCGCGGCGGCCGCGTGCTCGGCATCTGCGGCGGCTATCAGATGCTCGGACGCATGATCAGCGATCCCGACGGACACGAGGGGGCATCTGGTTCTGTCACGGGACTTGGGCTGCTTGACGTCGAAACGACCCTGACCGACGACAAGGCGTTGCGCGAGGTCCAGGGCACGCTGATGGACGGTCAATTGTCGTTTCACGGCTACGAGATGCATATCGGCCGCACCGAGGGACTGGCGACACAGCGCCCCTTCCTGACCTTCTCCGATGGCCGGCGCGATGGTGCCATCACGGCCGATGGCCTGGTTGCCGGCTGCTACGTACATGGCCTGTTCGCCGACGACGGCCTGCGTAGCCACTGGCTGCGCGGCCTCGGCTCGACGACGAGCGGCCTCGTCTATGAGACCGATGTGGACACGACGTTGGATGCATTCGCGGCGCATCTTGAACGCCACGTCGACGTCGACCGCATCCTCGCGCTGGCCAGCCAGCCCGCACCACCGGAGGCGGCTACACGATCCTGACCAGGACGAGTCCTGCGACGACCACGGCCTGAACCAGACACGCTAGCCGATACAGCCGCAAGGCGCGCCGGATGTCGGACGCGTCGAGATCGGCGCGCCCGTCTCCCATCCAGGCGTCGGTGACGAGATGACCGTGATAGACGCGCGGGCCCGCCAGGCGCAGTCCGAGTGCACCGGCCATCGCCGCTTCCGGCCAGCCGGCATTGGGCGAACGATGCTTCGATGCATCGCGTGTAACGGCTCGCACCGCGGCCGAAGTCGAGGCGCTGGGGATGCAGGCCGCAGCGGCTGCGATCCACAGCGCGGACAGGCGCGAGGCCGGCAGATTGACGAGATCGTCGAGCCGCGCCGCCGCCCAGCCGAACGCGCGGTGACGGTCCGAGAGGTGACCGATCATGCTGTCGGCGGTGTTGAGAGCCTTGTAGATCAGGATGCCCGGCAATCCGCCGACAACGAGCCAGAACAACGGCGCGACGACTCCATCGGAGAAGTTTTCCGCCAGGCTCTCGACCGCAGCCCGCGCGACGCCGGCTTCATCCAGCCGCTCGGGATCGCGGCCGACGATCATGGAGACGGCTTGGCGGCCGCCGTCGAGTCCCTGCTGCTCCAATCCTTCGGCGACGGCTGCGACATGCGTATCGAGACTGCGCTGGGCCAGCAGGCTGCTTGCCGCCACACCAAGGATGATGGTTGCAACCGGCTCGCCGACGAGCGCCTGCACGACCCATGCTGCAATAAGGCCGGTGGCCATCATCCCGACGACGAGCAGGCACACCAGCCCAATGCCGCGCGCGCGTCGTGCGGCAAAGCTGTCTGCTGCCCTGTTCCAGCGGCGGTCGCCCCATGCTATCAGCGCGCCCATCCACATCACGGGATGACCGATCCGCTGCACCAGGACCTGGGGATAGCCCACGGCCGCCTCGACGAGGAGCGCCGTGAGCGCGAGAGAGACGAACATCGATCTCCGCTGAAGGAAAGGCATGTAAAGGAACGAGATGGACGACAGAGCGACTAGCACGCATAAGGATGAGCCGGAAGCGATCCTTCACGGCGGCGATCTCGCTGCGGTCAGCCGTCTCTACCCGGACGCACCGCTGCCGTGGATCGATCTGTCGACCGGCATCAATCCGATCCCTTACCCCGTGCCGACGGTCCCGGCTGAGAGCTGGACACGGTTGCCCAGCAAGCCCGACGAGGACGCGCTGCTGTCCGTTGCCGCTGCACGGTACCGCCTGCAGACACCCGCATCGATTGTTGCGGCCGCAGGCACCCAAGCGCTGCTGCAGATTCTGCCGCGCCTGCGCGCTTCAAGTTCGGTCGCTGTGTTTACGCCGACCTACGAAGAACATGAGCTCTGCTGGCGCCGCTGCGGTCACCGAGTGCGTTTGGTCGACAAGGTCGATGCGCTGGCGGAAGCAGACGTCGCCATTGTGGTCAACCCGAACAATCCCACTGGACGATTGCTGCCACGCGCCACGCTCCACTTGCTCGGCGTGACGCTCGCGCGTCGCAACGGCCTGCTTGTGGTAGACGAAGCTTTTGCTGATTTCTGTCCCGTGGAGGCGAGCCTGATTCCGAGCTTGCCACCAGCCACTCTGGTGTTGCGATCGTTCGGAAAGGCTTACGGCCTGGCAGGATTGAGGCTCGGCTTTGCCATAACTTCCCAGGACCTGGCCGATCAATTGCGCCGTGCGCTGGGTCCATGGGCCGTGTCTGGACCTGCGCTTGCGATAGGTTCGATTGCTCTGGCTGACGACCAATGGCTGCGGGACGCACGCGTGAGGCTGGTGTCCGACGGACAACGGCTCGATACGATGCTGACCGCGTCCGGCTGCCAAATTCACAGCCTCGGTTCCAGGGCTCTTGGCGGAACACCCCTGTTCAGGCTGGTCGAGAACGCGAATGCTGCCGCATTGGCCGAGCGGCTCGCCCGGCACGGCATCCACGTTCGGCGTTTTCCGGCTCAGCCAAACTGGCTGCGCTTCGGCCTGCCGGGCGATGAGTCCGAGTGGCAGCGGCTGGCGCAGGCGCTCGGCGGCGCCTTCTAGCCGAGCACGCAGGCGGCAAGCAGCAGCGTTTCCGTGACCTCGATGCTGGCGCCATGGCAATCACCAGTGATGCCGCCGAGCCGCCATTGCCAATAGAATGCGACCGCCGGCAGGAGCACGATGGCGAGCAGCGTCGGGACCGCGCCGGCCAGCGCGGCGATCACGAGCACGCCGCCCCACGCGATAATGACATTCCAACCGACGCTGTTCGAGACGCTCGCGCCGAGCCCCGGCTTCAACGACAGTAGCGTCTTGGTGCAGACCAGCGTTCCCAGCCGTGCCCAGGCCGGGATCAGCAGCAGCACCCAGGCCGTCGGGCCCGTGGCCAGCTCGGCGGTCAGCACCAGCTTGGCGGCGATCTGCAGCGATATCGCGACCACGGCGAAGCTGCCGGCATGGGGATCGCCGAGCACGGCGACGAAGCGCTCGGGCTTGCCATGCGCGGCGCCGAACGCATCGGCGACGTCGCCGAGCCCGTCGAGATGCAGCGCGCCGGTGATCCAGATCCAGGCGACCAGCACGGCGAGCGCGACGATCCACGGATCGGCCTCATGAAAAAGGCGGGCGATCAGCGCCAGACAGGCGCCAATCACCAGTCCGGCTGCCGGAAACCAGACCGACGCCCGCGCAAGATCGTCCGGCCGCGACTCCGCGACGCGCGGGGTCGGTAGCCGCGTCAGGAATTGCAATGCGATCCAGAATTCACGCAGACTCATGGCTGGATGATCTCGACGATTTCGCCCCAAGCTACACCATCATCGCCCTGCCCGGCTTCGAGCGTGATCCGCGTGCCGGGACAGATACGGAGGCTCCATAGCTGGCGCAGCGGCCAGCCAAGCAGATGCGACAACGCGGCACGCATGGCGCCGCCATGCGTCACCACCAGAACCGGCGCAGACTCGGACTTTGCCAGAATGCGATCAGTCGCGCGCGTGACACGCGCTCGCAGATCGACCCAGCTCTCACCGCCCGGTGCCCGGACTGTGGGATCGGCATGAAAGGCGTCGAGCAAGCCTTCCCCCCCGGACTCGGCGGCGATGTCACGGCGGCTTCGCCCGTCCCAGCGCCCGAAATCGAGCTCGCTCCAATCCGCGTCGATGTTCAGCGCGCAGCCGGTCTGACGCGCATAATCCTCCGCTGCCGCACGTGCGCGCGCCAACGGCGAGCTGACGACGCTGCGCCAGATCTGGCTCTGCGTCTGCCGCCGGAATATATCCCAGCCGGATTCGCTGAGCGGCGGATCGGTGCGGCCATCGAGATGGCCATCCCGCCCCGTCGTCCCGTGCCGCAGCAGATCGATCCGCATCAGGACTTGGCTCCCGAGACGGCGGCCTCCGCGAAGGTCGCCATGCCCCCGTGGAGCGCGCAGGCCAGCCTGATGATCGGCAGCGCGGTGGCGGCGCCCGAGGCCTCGCCGAGCCGCAGATCGAGGTCGATCAGAGGACGGGCGCCGAGCACGTCGAGCACGATGGCGTGGCCGCGTTCGGCCGAGCGGTGCGAGAACAACAGCCACGGACGGCAGGAAGGATTGAGGCGGACGGCAACCAGCGCCGCGACCGAGACGATGAAGCCGTCGACCAGCACCGGCCAGCGCCGCTGCGCGGCGGCGACGATCGCGCCGGCCATCGCGATGATCTCGAAGCCGCCGACCGCTTTCAGGATGTCCGCGACGGCCGCTCCCGCCGTGAGCCCGTGTCGCCGCAATGCGTCGGCGATCACCGCGGCCTTCCTGGCCCGCCCGTCGGCGTCGAGCCCGGTGCCGCTGCCGACGGTGTCGACAGGCGCACAGGACAGCAGCGCTGCGGCGATCGCTGCCGCCGACGTCGTGTTGCCGATCCCCATCTCGCCGAAGATCACGAGTTGCGGCGCGTGATCGGCCTGCCGCAGCACCGCGCGCCGTCCGGCTTCCACCGCGAACGTAACCTCCTCCGGCGTCAGCGCCGCCTCGGTGCTGAAATCGCGGGTGCCGCGCCGTGGCTTGTCGACGACGACGCCGGGCACCGGCTCATGCGCCAGCGTTCCGACGTCGACTACCTCAAGCGGGCAGCCCAGGCTGCGCGCCAGCACCGAGATCGCCGCACCACCGGCCGCGAAGTTGTGCAGCATCTGCACCGTCACTTCCGGCGGATAGGCCGACACGCCCTGCGCCGCGATGCCGTGATCCCCTGCGAACAGCACCACCGGGACCCTGTCGGCCCCCGGCCGTTCCAGGGCCTGCAGCGCCGCCAGTTCGACCGCCACCTGCTCCAATCGCCCAAGGGCGCCAAACGGCTTGGTCAACTGCGCCTGGCGTTCCAGCGCCGCCTGCCGATGGAGTTCGGACGGGGCCGCACAATCAAGGCTGATCCATTCAGGAAGCACCGCGGATCCTTTCAGCGTCACTCGGGTTCGGGACGATTGCCACCGCGAGACGGCCGAGACAAGCTCCGTGAGTGCCCGATTGTCATTGAACCGTCATCGAACGTGACGACAGGTGGCTGCCCCACCCAGCCCGAAAGACTCTCATGGAATATTCCCGTCGCTTCACCTTCCTGTTCGCCGCGCCCGTGTTCGAAACCGACGATCTTGCGGGCGTCCGCTTCAACCAGATCATCGAGGAGATCCAGCGCTCGGGCTTCGAGGTGGTGCGGGCCCGCAAGCTGGAGGACGCCGAGATCGCGGTGCAGACGGACGCCGCGATCGGCTGCATGGTCGTCGACTGGGGCAAGAAGGGACTGGAGGGCAAGACGGCGTCGCTGATCAATCTGATGCGCCGGCGCGGACTGGACTTCCCGATCATCCTCCTGATCCGCCGCAAGCGGTTCGAGGATCTGCCGGTCGAGGTGCTCGACTTCATCGACGGCTATGTCTTCCTGTCGGAGGAGACGCCCGCCTTCATCGCCAAGAACCTGATCAGCCGGCTGAAGCAATATGCCGAGACGCTGAAGACGCCGTTCTTCGGCACGCTGGTCGACTATGCCGAGGAAGGCAACCAGCTCTGGACCTGTCCCGGCCACAATGGCGGCGTGTTCTACAGCCGCAGCCCGATCGGCCGGATCTTCGTCGAGCATCTCGGCGAGGCGGTGTTTCGCGACGACCTCGACAATTCCGTGCTCGATCTCGGCGATCTCCTGACACATGAAGGACCGGCGCTGCGCGCGCAGAAGGAAGCGGCGCAGATCTTTGGCGCCGAGAAGACCTATTTCGTCCTCAACGGCACGTCGACGTCCAACAAGGTCGTGCTGGGGGCCTTGGTCACCGATGGCGACCTCGTGCTCTTCGATCGCAACAACCACAAGGCCGCCCATCATGGCGCGCTGCTGATTTCGGGCGGCGTCCCGATCTACGTCCCGACAGTCCGCAACCCCTGGGGTCTGATCGGCCCGATGCGCTGGGATCTGCTCGACGAGGAGCACCTGCGGCAACAGATCCGGGACAACCCGCTGGTCAAGGATCCCGACGCCTGGCGCAAGCCGCGCCCGTTCCGTGTCGCGGTGGTCGAGCAGTGCACCTATGACGGCACGATCCACAGCGCCGAGATGATCCTGAAGCGGATCGGCCACCTCTGCGACTACATCATGTTCGACGAGGCCTGGGCGGGGTTCATGAAGTTCCACCCGCTCTATGCCGGCCGCTTCGCCATGGGCCTCGGCGATCTCGGACCCGACGCACCAGGCATCATCGCCACGCAATCGACCCACAAGCAGCTCGCGAGCTTCTCCCAGGCCTCGCAGATCCACGTCAAGGACCGCCACATCAAGGGGCAGCGGCGGCGGATCGAGCATCGGCGCTTCAACGAGAGCTTCATGCAGCACGCCTCGACATCGCCGTTCTACCCGCTGTTCGCCTCGCTGGACGTCGGCGCGCAGATGATGAAGGGCCGCTCCGGCGAGGTGCTGTGGGACGACACGATCCGACTCGGCATCGAATTGCGCAAGAAGATCCGGGCGATGCGCAGGGAATTCGAGGAGAAGGAGAAGGATCCGGCACGGCGCTGGTTCTTCGAGCCGTTCGTTCCGGATCGCGTCTCGATTCCCGATGCGGCCAATCCCGGAGCCAGCCACGATGTGGCCTGGGAGGCGATCTCGACCGACCAACTCGCGACCGACGCGTCCCTCTGGCAGCTCGCGCCCGGGGCCGCATGGCACGGCTTTCCGGATCTCGCCGCCGGCTTCACGATGACCGATCCGAACAAGCTGACCCTGCTGACCCCAGGCTTCGATCGCGCCACCGGAGGCTATGCCGACCACGGCATCCCGGCGCCGATCGTCGCGCAATATCTGCGCGAGAACCGCATCGTGGCGGAGAAGAACGATCTCAATTCGCTGCTGTTCCTGCTGACGCCGGGTGTCGAGGCCAGCAAGGCCGGAACCCTGATCAGCGGCCTGGTCGCCTTCAAGCGGCTCCACGATGACAACGTGCTGCTGGAGGACGCCATTCCGGAGTTCACCCGGAAGCGCTTTGCGCGCTACGGCAAGCTGCGGCTGCGCGACCTCTGCGGCGAGATGCATCGTTTCTATCGCGACGCCGAGGTGAGCGCGCTGCAGGCAAAGCAGTTCCAGCCGCAGCATTTGCCGGAGATCGCGATGTCGCCGCGCGAGGCAGCGCGTGCGCTGATGCGGAACGAGGTCGATTACCTGCCGATCGACCAGATCGCCGGGCGCGTTGCGACGACGCCGTTCGTGGTCTATCCGCCGGGCATCGCTACCATCGTTCCGGGCGAGCGGCTCTCCGCGCGCGCCCAGCCGATGATCGATTACCTCAAGATGTTCGAGCGGGCGTTCAACGCCTATCCCGGCTTCGACGTCGAGATCCAGGGGCTGTACAAGGAGCTCGACGAGTCCGGCCGGATCCGGCTCCATACCTATGTCTGCGCAGAGTAATTCGAACCATGGACAGCACGATCACGGCTGGCGAGACCGAGCCGCCGGTCCTCGTCAGGCCGTCACGCGACGAGGACGTCGAGGCCATGCTCTCGATCTACCGGCGGCACGTCCGCCGCGGGGTCGAGGACAGCGCCCCCGGTTCCGGCGCGCCGGAGCCGGACGATCTCAAGCAGCGGCGCAAGAATCTGCGCAATCATCGCCTGCCGCATCTGGTTGCGACATTCCGCGGCGAGGTCGTGGGCTATGCCTATGTCGTCCTGTTCAGGAAGCGGCCGGCCTATCGGTTCGCGGTCAAGCATTCGATCTATGTCCACCATGAGCATCTCGGCCGTGGTGTCGGCCGGCTGCTGATGCAGGCGCTGATCGATGCGTCCGCCGCGGCAGGATATCGGCAGATGATCGGCTATATCGACGCCGACAACGTCGCCTCGCTCGGCATTCACGAACGCTTCGGGTTCGCCAGAGTGGGGCTGCTGCCGGGCGTCGCCTACCGCTACGGCCGCTGGTGCGACACCGTGATGGTGCAGCGCTCGCTCGGCCCCGGGGCCCGCGATGCACCGGCTGGGCTGAGCCGCTGAGCCGCAGCTCAGGAGGGAAAGTCGGCCGCCTTCACCTCGATGCGGTCGGCGTGCAGCGACCAGTCGCGCAGCTCCTGCTGTTCGCAGAACCTGGACTTTGCGATTTCTGCGGCTTCGCCTTCGCTGTCGGCCTCAACCTCCAGCGTGCTCTGGCAAATCTCGCACTGGCGGCCATTCTCGCCCAGCACGTCCTTCAGGAAATGGATGACGTAGCGCGACATGCAACCTCCTGCCTCTCACGCAGTGATCGAGGAGATGTTAGCGCGCTTCTCCGTCCGCTGTTGACCGATATCAAGCGGCCGACGCAAATATTTGACGCAGCTCGTGGAACCGGCGCTCAGGCTCCGACCGAAGGCAGGCTTGCGGCGGCAATCGCGACGAACTGCGAGACGGCGCGACGGACGCGGCCATGGGTCGACTTCAGGATGGCGTTCAGCCGGCGCATCGGACCAGTTTCCCTTCTGCGCCGAGCGAAAAAAATGGCCTAAGCTCATGGCGCCTCTGGAAAAATGATCAGCCGCCGCCGGGCTGTCGAGACGGCGCGGAAAATAGCAATGTCCACGTCGCCGCAGCCGCCCGGGAGAGAAGATTCATTACCACCCCGCGGCTTGCGACGCATGAAATCTTCTCCCCGCAACTCCCCCTCTCCCGGCTAGCCCGGCGCCACTCCGAACGCCTCGCGGAAACGGGCGCTGTAGCGCGGCCAGGCCTCGGGATTGATCAGGCGCGGCGGCCGGCCGCCGTCGAGCGCGGCGAGCAGTTGCTCGGCCGCGATCCGGCCCATGTTCTGCCGCGCCTCCCGCGTCACGCCGGCGGTGTGCGGGCTCGCCAGCACGTTGTCGAATTGGAGCAGCGGATGATCCGGCGGCGGCGGCTCCTTGGCCCAGACGTCGAGCCCGGCGCCGGCGATGCGCTTTTCGCTCAGAGCAGCGAGCAGCGCCTCCTCGTCGTGAATGAAGCCGCGGGCGGTGGTGACGAAATAGGCATGCGGCTGCATCAGCGCGAACTCGCGGGCGCCGATCATGCCCCGGCTGTCCTTCGTCAGCGGGCAGTTGATCGAGACGAAATCGGAGCGCCGCATCAGCTCATGGAGGTCGACCTTCTCCGCGCCGCGTGCCGCGATCTCCTCCGATGTGAGATACGGATCATGGGCCAGCACCGTCATGCCGAGGAGGCCGCGGCACAGCTCGGCAACCCGGCGGCCGACATTGCCAAGCCCGACGATGCCGATCGTCCGCCCCTGCACCTCGTTGCCGATCAGATCGTTGCGGTTGACGTCCGCCTCCCGGCGCAGCCGGCGGTCGGACTGGATGATGCGCTTCGACAGGGTCAGCATCATGCCGAGCGTGTGCTCCGCCACCGAATGGGCGTTGCCGCCGGACTGGTTCACGACGAGGACGCCGGCCGCGGTGCAGGCCTCGACATCGACCGGGTCATATCCCGCCCCGTTGCTCGACACGACGAGGAGGTTGGGGGCGCGGCGCAGCAGCTCCGCATCGACATGGAAGCGCGGCGCGAGTTCGTCGCGGGCCGCCCCGATCTGGTAGGCGTGGGCCGCCGCGAGGATCGGTGCCGTCTCGGTCTCGGAGCTCTCGTTCTCCAGCCGGTCGAGCCGGACGTCGGGGCGTGCGGCGAGCAGCTCGCTGAAGATCGGGTGCGCGAGATATTTGACGTAGAACACGCGCTTGGAATTCGCGGCCATGAACAGGCGACCTCCTGGTGTCTCGGTTCTTGATTTCCGACTTGAAAGGCGGATGCCTGACCGGCCGGGCCGGCATGTTGACAATCGTCCCGGTGCCGTCAAGCTCGGCACCAAACAGAGCCCCATCAGGGACGACCGGAGGAACAGCAATGGCCGCCGATGCCGACGCGGCGCGATCCGCAGCCGCTGTGCCGAATTGGCACGAGATCGTGCTGCAGACGTTCAAGCGCAACGACGTCGATCTCATCCCCTACGTTCCCGACCGCGTCCTGACGCCGCTGATCCGGAGCCTGCACGACGATCCGTTCTTTACGACGTTTGCGACCGCGCGCGAGGAGGAAGCGGTCGGCATTCTTGCCGGCGCCTGGATGGGCGGGCGGCGCGGCGCGCTCCTGATGCAGACCTCGGGCTTCGCGACCTTGCCCAACGTGCTGGCCTCGCTGGTCGTGCCCTGCCAGATCCCGCTCATCATGCTCGTGTCGGAGCGCGGCACGCTCGGCGAATTCAACTATGGCCAGTCGCTGGTGTGCCGGACCATGCGGCCGGTGCTCGATGCGCTGGCGATGGAGCATCACACCATGACGCGGCTCGACGAGCTCGACTTCATCGTCGACCGCTCGATCAAGCAGGCGGTCGCGACGCAGGCGCCGGTGGCGCTGATCCTCTCCCCGCTGCTCACCGGCGGAAAGGTGTTCGCATGACCGCGCCGATCCTCAACACCAAGATCATGAACCGCCATGACCTTACCTGCCGGCTGGTTGCGAAGCTCAAGCATGAGGAAGCCGTCATCGGCGGCATCGGCAACACCAATTTCGATCTGTGGGCGGCGGGCCCGCGGCCGCAGAACTTCTACATGCTCGGCAGCATGGGGCTGGCCTGCCCGATCGCGCTCGGCGTCGCGCTGGCGCAGCCGCAGCGCCGGGTGTTCGCGCTCGAAGGCGACGGCTCGCTGCTGATGCAGCTCGGCTGCCTCGCCACGATTGCGACGCTGGCGCCGAAAAATTTGGCCATCATCGTCATGGACAACGGCGTCTACCAGATCACCGGCAGCCAGCCGACCTCGGCCCGGCAGGCCGACGTCGCAGCCATTGCCGCAGGATGCGGCATTCGCGCCAGCCATTGGGCCGCAGATGAGGAGGATTTCGAACGCCTCGTCGATCTGGCGCTGGGAACCGCCGGCCCGGTGCTGATCGCGGCCCGCATCGACGACAAGCCCGGCGTCGGCGCCACCCGGCGCGATCCCGCGCAGATTCGCGAGCGCTTCATGCAGGGGTTGGGCGTGCGGCAGCCGATCTGAAAAGCCCGGCGACGGCGCCGCGCGGTAAGATGAGACGCCATGAACCTCGACCCGCGCCGCGTTAACTACACTAGGGGCTCAAGCCGCTGTGAGCCCGGCCCTCAGCCCGGATCGTGCTAAGCAGAGCTCATGAAGATCGTATTCCGCCTTTCGGCCTGGCTGCTCGCCGCAGCCGTCGCCTTCGCGACGCTGGGCCCGCCGAACTACCGGCCGCATTCCCATCTCGGACAGGACGGCGAGCACGCCCTCGCCTTCGTCCTGATCGGCCTGGCCTTCGGCCTCGCCTATCGCAGCCATCGGCTGCTGACCACAGGGATCGCGGTCGTCCTGATCGGGGCGCTGGAGCTGGCGCAATTCCTGGCACCCGGGCGTCATGCGCGGCTGGAGGATTTCATCGTCGACGCCACCACCGCCTGCATCGGCTTCGGCCTGGCCGCCGCGCTCGACTGGCTCGCGCGCCAGATCCGCACCCAGACCACCTGAACGCAGAAAGGCCCCGCCACGGTTTGCGGCAGGGCCTTCCGGTGCGAGGATGTCAGATCACTCGATGATCTTGATGACGCGGCGGGTGCGCGGATCGACGATCACGCGGCGATCGTTGACGACCGCATAGCGATACTCGGTGTAGCGCGGTACCGGACGCAGTTCGACGGTGGCGGGCAGCGGCTCGCCGACCACGACGCGCTCATGCACCACGACCGAGGGCGCACGCTCGGCATCGATCGACGTGATCACCGCATTCGGGATCTCCACCGCGGCGCCAACGGCCGCACCGACCGTACCGCCGACCATGGCGCCGACCGGACCGGCGACCGCGCCGCCAGCCGCCGCGCCATTGGCGGCACCTTCGACGGTCGTGGACTGGGCGAACGCGGCGGTCGATGCCAGCAGCGAGGTGGCGATCAGCGAAACGGCAAGACGGGTTCTCATCATCTCTCTCCTCCAGTGTGTTCGAGATGCCGTTCAACACCAAGGGATCGGCTGCAGTTCCGGTTCCAAATGGCCGAAACTTCATCATGTCCGCGGGAACAAAACTTCGAAGTCGTGGACAGCACGGAGAGACGGCTCAGTTGCTATTCACGTTTCAAACAACCACGCGCACGTTCGCACTCTCGCGGCGGATCACGCCCGAGTCCTGCGATCGATCGCCCTTCGATGACATCGAGAGGGCGCAGGGAATGCCGGGTGAAGGCCTCACCCATGGCCCGCCTGCTGAAAAAAATGCAGGCGGCAGGTACCACAGGCAAAGCCGATCAACCGGCATTCCCTGCGCGGCGGTCTTAACGCTTCCTTCGCGCTCTCCTCGGGGACCGGCTGATTGACCCCGTCGCATCGCGCGAGAGCACAAGCCCTCGTCGCGAACTTGACCTCGGCACCGGGAGGCCAGGACCACACGACTTCGCGTCCGTGATGCGTCGTTCGTCCACATGCGCTGAGCACGCTGCGACACAACACGGCCACCGCATCCCTGCCCCACGTGTCGTGACGATCGCGCGCTACGCCCCTCTCGGCGGGACAGGATGCGTGCATCATGCATGATTTCTGGAAAAAAGAAAACTATTTTTTCCTGGCAGCGACGAGCTGCGACATCGGATTGATCCGACGAGCGAATTTCGACCTACATCCATGGCATGTTTCGCGCGCTGCGCTTGGCGAGTTCGATGGCTGCGCGCAGGATCGGCGGTGATTTGCCCGACGAGCACGTCGAAGACGCCGGGGAGCCAGCGTTTCGGCCACAACGGCTGATCCCGCTTTTAACCCGAAGGCGACATAATCGGTTGGTTCAACTCCCCATTGTGCAGGCCCTCTTCCCGCAGGAGCCAAGAATGCGTCTCGTTACTTTGCTAACTGCTTTCTGTTTTGTCCTTGAGCTGACAGTGGCGAACGCGGCGGGTGTCAAAAATTTCGACATTCCTGCTGGCGGGATGGGACCGGCGATCAGGCTGCTCGTTTGGACACCTTGTGCGGAGACCCCGCGCGAAATGGATGCACGTGGTGCCATTTTCCTTGCAGTCCCCGGATGCGCCGTGACAGGGGAAAAGCTTCCCCTCATCGTGATATCGCACGGCAGACGAGGATGGTTCGGCGGCCACCATGACACTGCAGCCGCCTTGGCCGACGCGGGCTTTGTCGTCGCTGCACTCAATCATCCCGGTGACACCTGGCGCGACACCAGCCGTACCGATAGCCTTTCGGTGCTGGTGGAGCGCCCTGCGGATATCAAGCGGCTGATCGACTACATGCTCGATGGCTGGCCCGACGCGGCGCGCATCGACGCCCAGCGTATCGGTCTCTACGGATTTTCGTTTGGCGGCTATACGGGTCTCGCCGTCATCGGTGGTCATCCCGATTTGCGAAAGGGCCTGCCCAATTGCGCGACGTCCAGCCTGTTGGCCTGCAAGCAGCTGGAAAACGGCGAGGCGCCCAGTCAGCCAGTCACGTCCGATCCGCGTGTGAGGGCCGCCGTCATCGTTGATCCTTATCCGGCATTTGTGTTCCCCGAGAAGAACCTGAAGGAAGTAGCGGTTCCCGTGCAATTGTGGAGTTCCGATCCTGCTCAGAACGGCGATGGCCTGTCGGGATGCTGTGCGGCAGTGATCAAACAAGGGCTTCCGAGACCGGATTGTCACTTCGTCACAAACGCCAAACACTTCTCTTTCCTTGCGACCTGCACACCGAAGGAAGCGCAGGGTAACCCGTCGGCTTGCACCGATGCGCCGGGCTTCGACCGTCACGATTTTCATCAACACCTTCACACTGAGATGATCAGGTTTTTCCGTCAGCATCTCGCTGGAAGCCAGTGACATGGCTACGCAGCCCTTGCCGGTGTCGCTGATTGATTCATCCCAGATCTTGCGGCCCGGGTTCAACCGGAAGCAAGTCGTTCGACCGTCGGAAGACTGCTTTTGACCCTGAGCGGACGTCTACCATCTCATCGGTACGGATTTTCTCAAGTTGGATAGCCGATCTGGACTATATCCTCACCGAGTGAAGCTAGATCGATTGTTGGATTAATAGCAGCAACGATTTCATTCGTTAGCACACGATGCTCGTATACAGCGATCGTGGCTTGTGGAGGCACTTCTCTTTGATAGTAATCAGCAGCCCATCGCCGGTACGTTTCAGGCGAGCAATCAAGCATTGAAAGCAGATGGGCCGAGCCATCGCTGTCTCCGGATGCTGCCAGCTCAATTCTTGCACTGGACCACGCAGGCGCTTCAGAAAGACGCCACATGCAAAATGTGACATACTCCGGCGAGAACGCAGGTTCACTGCAACAAGCTGCGAACTGGCGAGGCAGATCGCGATAGAACTGCTCACTTGGTAATCTTAACGACGCTACCATCGACTCGTGATCAAAGCCTTTGATGAATGCGCCATGAGAATTGAACAATACGAAAAACTCGTCGCCTTGGCCATTCCGCATTGAGCCCATCATTTCTTCCGTGGCCCAATTTGCGTTGAAAGAGTAGTAACGGTACGCCCACTCAGGGCAGATGATTGCATCAAGCATCGCGATTGATTGAAGCAGCCGCTTTAATGAGAAGACGTCAGGCAGTTGACGCATGTTTCTTGTGGATGGTCCTGGCATGTTTTGTTTCAATCGCAAAGGGACCGACTTGAGCTATTTCGCACTGAAGAAACCACAGGTGCGGCCTGGTTGGCAATGTCTCCTTGTGGCCCCAAGCCGATGTCTGGGCCCGACCGACGGATCCGGTCCTGACCCTTGGCTGACCGAATACGACCACGACTGACTTGGGCCTGTGGTACGTTATTTTGCGGATGCGATTGTCCTGAGCCGCCTTCGGGCAAACCGAGCCAGAAGGAAAGACGCGCCCATCGAAGCCAACATCAAGATCGGGATGGCGGCCACCCTTGAGCCGAGATCGGGTACCTCTCGACTAGAGAGGACAACTGCCCAAGCCAGGCTGGCCCCGATGCCACAACAGAAGCCAAACACCGCCAGAACCAACATCGTTCGGTAGCGAAGGGTCGCCGTCATCCGGCAGCTAAGAATTGCTGTCATCTCGTTCTCCAGGACCGCCTCAGCTCGCAGCGTCTTTCATATCAGGCGAGAAACGGAATGTCGGCCAATGACTCAAAGGACCTCGGGGAGCTTCAGGACCGCCCCTGCACAGCCATTCGCCTTTGTGACTCGCCGAGGGTGGGGGAACATTGCGCGCCGAGACCGGTTCCCCCAAGTTCCCATAGCGCTTGTAACCCTGCAGGCGGTTGCTCTCAGAGGGTCTGCCGATGTCATCGCTCGATCCCGTCAAAAGTGCTCACGATGGTCGTCAACGAAGGTTGCTGATCGTGTTGGCTTTGGGATTTGTTGCGTTTGGCGCCGCCGCGGCGGCCCTCTTCTACGTGTTGCAGCCCGAGACCCTCCGGATCGCCGTTGGACCGGCCGGCAGCGACGACCACCGGGTGGTCCAAGCCATGGCCGACGCTTTCGGCGAGGAAAGCAGGACCGTCAGGCTGTCCCCGATCACGACCGGGGGAGCCGCTGAATCTCTCGCACTCCTGGCCGCCGATAAAACTGACCTCGCGGTCGGCCGCGGCGATCTCAGCATGCCGCCCGATGCGCAGACATTGGCGGTCCTGCGGAAGAACTACGTCGTCCTGTGGTCTCCCTCGGGACGGCGCGGCAGCGATTCCAAGAAGAAGGGTACCGGCACTATCAAAGAGATCGCCGGTCTGGCGGGTCATAAGGTCGGGATTATCGGGAAGACCGGGGCAAATGTCGCAGTCCTCCAGGCCATTCTGGAGGGCTCCGGCGTGCAGCCTGACAAGGTGGCCACGGCGCAATTCGGGACAGATGAGATCCAAAAGCTTGCGCAAGATTCTACCCTCGATGCGTATCTCGCGGTCGGTCCGCTCGACAGCAAGATCACCGCGGACGCCATCACCGCCACCTCCCGAGAGCGCGGCGCTCCCACGTTTCTTCCGATCGATGCATCCGAGGCTATTGCCCTGAAGCACCCGCGCTACGAGGCCGAGGAAATCCCGCCGAGCGTCTTCAGCGCGAGACCGGCCTGGCCGGAGGACAAGATCGACACTGTAAGCGTCAGTCATCTGATCCTGGCAAGAAAGGAACTCTCCGAGGCCAAGGCGGCGGCGTTCTACCGGCAGCTGTTTGCGGTCCGCGACACGATCACGCAAGGCACAGCCGGCGCTTCGCGCATCATGAAGCCCGACACGGAGAAGGAGACCGAACCTTCCGTGCACCGGGGCGCCGCGGCAGTGATCAACGGCACGGAGCGAACCTTTCTGGACAAGTACAGCGACTACTTCTGGTTTGCCTTGCTTGCGCTTTCCGGCATCGGTTCGGCCGCCGCCTGGCTGCGTCGCTATCTGAATCGGGACGAAACGAACGACAGCACCAGTTGCCGCAGCCGCGTTCTCGAGGCCATGTCGGAGGTTCGCAGTGCCGGGTCCGAACAGGATCTGCTGACATGGCAACGGGAGGTCGACGCGATCATCGGCGAAACTCTCAAGGGCTATGACGATGGAGCCATCGAACCAGAGGACCTGTCCGCATTCGGTCTCGCCGTTGAATTGTTCAACCATGCCATTGCCGAAAGGCGAACGACGCTGCAGAGCGGTGCCACCGATCAACCGCGAACGACAGGTAACCCTCGGCTCTCTTCGATAGGCGCGCCCGGCCAATGAGTCCTCATCGGCGCCTCGGGTTGCAGCGAGCGCTGCAAGTTCCTGCCCCATTGGGCGCCCGATATGTCCGTTCAGGGAGCGAGCGGACGTAAGCGGCCCGACAGCCGAATGGCCGTCACTGCCGTCCATCGTCCCCACTATTCGGCTTCAACATAGCGAATGATGCTCTGGTTCTGAACGTTTGCGACCAGCTCGTCGGCGCGCGACAAGAGCCGGCGGAGCAAGGGCGACTGGTTTGACCGATTGTATCCCAGGGCCAAATCGACCGTCGGGGTGCCGCCCTCGAGCGCCCGCGCGACGACGTTGGGTGTGAGCATGTTCTGCGCATAGAGCGGAACCAGGCTGATGCCGCCGGTCGATGCCACCAGCGACATCGCGGACGATATGTTCTCGCCCGCATACTTTGCCTCCAGGGTGATGCCGACCCGCGAGGCATAGTCCTGGATGACCTCCTGCAACACGGGGGAGGTCCGCGCCGAACTGACATAGATTTCGCGGGCGAGATCCTGCGGCCGGATCTTCTTGCGCGAGGCCAGACGATGATCGGCTGGCAGCACCGCGATCAACGGCTCCTTCGCCAGCACCTTGAAGACGACACCCTTGTTGTCTTTCTCGGGACGAAGGAAGGCGATGTCCAGCTTCCCCCGCATCAATGCCAGCGCGAGCTCCGGCGAGGATTGCGTGCTGAGCGTGACCTCGACGTCCGGGGCTTCCTCGCGCAAGATGCGCAACAGCTGCGGAAGCCACATGACCTCCAGCCCAACCAGGAATCCCATCGAAAGGAGAGGCTTTTGCGGGCGAGCCGTCTGCCGGGCCCCCTCGGTCGCCGCCTCGACCTGAAGCAGCGCCAATCGCGCGTGATCGAGAAACACGCGTCCGGCGGAGGTCAGCGCCACGCCGCGGGCCTGGCGCTCCAACAGCGGAACGCCGACTTCGGATTCGAGATCGCGGATCTGCCGGCTCAGGGAAGGCTGTGAAGTGTTGAGGCGCCGCTGGGCAGCGGTCAAAAAGCTACCTTCCTCCGCAACGGCAACGAAATATCGCAAATGCCGCAGTTCCATTCGCCCTCAATATGCTTCCAAGGCATAGATCGAAGCCTACAAGGTATTTGTAGCTGACGGAAGCAAGAATTACCTTCGCAACGGCAACGCGTTGGCGGACAGGTGTTGCCAAGGCAAGGGCCTGCTTGGGACTCGACTCCAAGCTCGGCCAGCGAACCTGAGTAACACGTCGCTCAATGGATCAAATTGATCGGCGTCCTGTGAAAATATCTGACAGCACGGATGGAGCGGCACGATGCCCACGATGACGACTGACGATGGCGTCAACATCTACTACAAGGATTGGGGATCAGGTCAGCCGATCGTCTTCAGCCACGGATGGCCGCTGACCGCGGACGACTGGGATGCCCAGATGATGTTCTTCCTGCAGCAGGGTTTCCGCGTCATCGCGCATGACCGTCGCGGGCACGGACGGTCCGACCAGCCCAGCACCGGCAACGACATGAATACTTGGGCTGCAGACCTTGCGGATCAGACCAAGCACCTCGACCTGCGCGACGCGATCCACATCGGTCACTCCACAGGTTGCGGAGAGGTCGCTCGGTATGTCGCGCGCCACCACGAGCGCGTTGCGAAGGCGGTCCTGGTCGCTTCCCTGACGCCGAACATGTATCGCAGCGACGAAAACCCGTCCGGTCAACCGCCGGAATGGTTCGAAGGGGTTCGTGCAGGCATGCTGGGCAACCGGTCGGAGTTCTATCGGTTCGTCCCGGAGAACCCGTTCTACGGTTACAACCTGAACGGGGCCAAGCCTTCGGAGGCCATCATTGCCAACTGGTGGCGTCAGGGCATGACCGGTGGGGCCCTGGCTCACTACGCAACTGTCGAATCCTGGTTGGAAGACTATACTGAAGACCTGAAAAAGATCACCGTGCCGGTGCTGATCATGCATGGCGAGGCCGATCAAATCGTCCCCTTCGCAAGTACGGTGCCGCGTGCGGTCAACCTGCTCAAGAACGGATCGCTGAAAACCTATCCGGGCTACCCCCATGGCATGCTCACCACGCATGCAGACGTCCTCAACCCCGACCTGCTCTCCTTCATCAGGTCTTGACGGCATATCTCCTTGAATATCGCCTTCCCCCGCACAAAGGAGATGCCGCTCGCAAGGCGGCATCTTCTTCCCATTCAAGACAGCGGCTTCCTATCGTTTCGGACTCTCCCATCTTCAACCGCGATGCCTGCTCTCGGGACGAGCCGGAAGACAGCTGTCGGACCGAGTGGCACCCACGAACCTCAACCCGCCGGAACGACCGCGTAGTCCGCCAGCCACCCCAGCCCGTCAACGGTCCCTGCCCTCGGCTTATATTCGCAGCCGATCCAGCCGGAATAGCCGATGGCGTCGAGGTGGCGGAACAGGAAGGGGTAGTTGATCTCGCCGGTGCCGGGCTCGTGGCGGCCAGGGTTGTCGGCGAGCTGGATGTGGGCGATGCGGGCGAGATGCTTCTGCATGGTGCGGGCGAGATCGCCCTCCATGATCTGCATGTGGTAGATGTCGTACTGCACGAACAGATTGTCGGACTCGACATCTGAGATCAGCTGCAGCGCCTGGGCCGTGCGGTTGAGGAAGAAGCCGGGGATGTCGGGCGTGTTGATCGGCTCGATCAGCAGCTTGATGCCCTGCGCCTTCAGCGCTATCGCGGCAAAGCGCAAATTGCGCACCAGCACCTGGTTGAGCTCGCGCGGATCGGCATCGTCGGGCGCGATGCCGACGAGGCAGTTGAGCTGGCGGCAGTCGAGCGCCCGCGCATACTCGATGGCGCGGCGCACGCCGTCGCGGAAATCGTCGACACGATCGGGCAAGATCGCGATGCCGCGCTCGCCGGCCGCCCAGTTGC
Source organism: Bradyrhizobium sp. SZCCHNS3002 (assembly GCF_032377435.1). Classification (NCBI taxonomy): domain Bacteria; kingdom Pseudomonadati; phylum Pseudomonadota; class Alphaproteobacteria; order Hyphomicrobiales; family Nitrobacteraceae; genus Bradyrhizobium; species Bradyrhizobium sp. SZCCHNS3002. The sequence continues at coordinate 50,690 of NZ_JAUHHY010000019.1, read as the reverse complement.
CGGCGGGCAGATTGTGCAGCACCTGGGTCAGGCCGTGGCGCGCGAGCTGCTCGCGCAGCTCGGCCTTGTCGAACTCGTAGGGGAACAGATATTCGACGCCGCTGAAGCCGGCGGCCTTGGCGGCGGCGAAGCGCTCCATGAACGGCAGCTCGTTGAACAGCATCGTGAGGTTGGCGGCAAAGCGCGGCATGGCGTGATCCTCGATGATCGGAGTGCGCTGAGATCAAGCCGGCAGCAAAGTGCGCGCCGGCTCCGCCGGCGTCTCGTCGACCGGTAAGTCGAGCACCTCCTCGAACTCCACGACATTGTCGATCTCGGTACCCATCGCGATGTTGGTGACGCGCTCGAGCACGAACTCGACCACGACGGGCACCTGGTACTCCGCCATCCATTCGCGCGCGGTCGCGAACGCCGCCTGGGCCTGGCGCGGATCGGTGACGCGGATCGCCTTGCAGCCGAGCCCTTGCGCGACCGCGACATGATCGACGCCGTAGCCGCCGACCTCCGGCGCGTTGATGTTCTCGAACGACAGCTGCACCTGGTAGTCCATCGAGAAGCCGCGCTGCGCCTGGCGGATCAGGCCGAGATAGGCGTTGTTCACGACGACGTGGATGTAGGGCAAATTGAACTGGGCGCCGACCGCGAGCTCCTCGATCAGGAACTGGAAGTCGTAGTCGCCCGACAGCGCGACGATCTCGCGCTTGGGATCGGCGGCGCGGACGCCGAGCGCGGCCGGCAGGGTCCAGCCGAGCGGGCCCGCCTGCCCGGCATTGATCCAGTGGCGCGGATGGTTGACGCTGAGGAACTGCGCGCCGCCGATCTGCGACAGGCCGATGACGCTGACATAGCAGGTGTCGCGGCCGAACGCCTTGTTCATCTCGTGATAGACGCGCTGCGGCTTGATCGGCACCTGGTCGAAATCGCTGCGCCGGAGCATGGTGCGCTTGCGATCCTGACATGCGGCCGGCCACGCTTGCCGCTCGCGCAATTTGCCGGCCTTTCGCCACTCGCGTGCGACCGTGATGAACAGCTCCAGCGCGGCCTTGGCATCGGAGACGATGCCGAGGTCGGGATTGAACACGCGGCCGATCTGGGTGGGCTCGATGTCGACATGCACGAAGCTGCGGCCCTTGGTGTAGGTCTCGAGCGAACCGGTGTGGCGGTTGGCCCAGCGGTTGCCGATGCCGAGGACGAAATCGGACTCCAGGAAATTGGCATTGCCGTAGCGATGGCTGGTCTGCAGGCCGACCATGCCGGCCATCAGCACATGATCGTCGGGAATGGTGCCCCACCCCATCAGGGTCGGCACGACCGGCACGTTGACGGTCTCGGCGAACGCCACCAGCAGATCGCTGGCGTCGGCGTTGATGATGCCGCCACCGGCCACGATCAGCGGGCGCTCGGCGGCGTTGAGCATCTCCAGCGCCTTCTCGATCTGCTTGCGGCTCGCCGCGGGCTTGTAGACCGGCAGCGGCGTATAGGTCTCGTCGTCGAACTCGATCTCGGCGAGTTGCACGTCGAGCGGCAGGTCGATCAGCACCGGTCCCGGCCGGCCCGAGCGCATGATGTGGAAGGCCTGGCTGAACACGCGCGGCACGAGGCCAGGCTCGCGCACCGTCACCGCCCATTTCGTCACGGGCTTGGCGATCTGCTCGATGTCGACAGCCTGGAAATCCTCCTTGTAGAGCCTGGCGCGCGGCGCCTGGCCGGTGATGCAGAGGATCGGAATCGAATCCGCGATCGCCGAATACAGCCCGGTGATCATGTCGGTGCCGGCCGGCCCCGAGGTGCCGATGCACACGCCGATATTGCCGGCCCTGGCGCGGGTGTAGCCCTCGGCCATGTGCGAGGCGCCCTCGACGTGACGGGCGAGAATGTGGCGGATCGAGCCGCGGCGTTGCAGCGCGGAATAAAGCGGATTGATCGCGGCGCCGGGAACGCCGAAGGCGCAGGTGACGCCCTCCTTCTCCAAGATCCGCACCGCAGCATCGATCGCCCGCATCTTCGCCATCTCGCGCCTCCCGCTTGTTTGATGCGCGAGCTTCGCTGCTGACGGATGCGATCTCAATTCAGTCGTCGATTTTTCCCACGATGCGGCACGCTCGGCAAAACACCGGCGGCCTCAATTAGTTAGGACAGAACGACACTGACATGTCCTAACAGGATGAGACGCGAGTAGTTATTCGAACAGCGGCGCCAGTTCCATCTGCGGCACGAGCACGAGGCCCTTGTCGGTGATGCGAATTTCCGGAATGACCGATAGAGGAATCAAATTGAAGCCCATGTAGGGAATGGTGCAGCCGGCTTCCGCCCACTCTTTCTTCAACAGCTTTACCTCCTCGGCGACCTCGGTGACGCGCTTGTCCGACAAGAGTCCCGCGATCGGCAAGGGAACCATCGCCCTCACCTCGCCGTCGGCGACCACGCAGACGCCGCCCTGGTGCTGGCCGATCGCGGCGACCGCGGCCTGCATGTCCGCCTCGTTGGTGCCGGCGACGATGATATTGTGGCTGTCATGGCCGACGCTGGAGGCGACGGCGCCGCGCTTCAGGCCAAAGTCCTTCAACAGGCCATGCGCGACGTTCCCCGCCGACTTGCCGTGGCGCTCGATCACGGCGACGAAGCAGAGACCATGGCGCGCGAACAGCGTCTCCCAATCGTTGGCCGGCTCGATCGCGACCTTGTCGTGGATCAACGTGATGCCCGGCAGCGCCGTCTTGATCGCGTTGACGGTGCAGGCCTTGGTGGGAAGCTGCGGCGTCAGCGTCATCTGCGCCGGCAGCTTCACGGTCGCATAGGCCGCCTTCGGATATTGATAGCGCTGCGACAGCGCCTGATCGAGCCGCGCGGTGATCTTGCCGTTGTCGACGACGAGCTCGCCGCCATACCAGGTCGATTGCGGCTTCAGGCCGTCGTCGAGCAGCACGAGGTCGGCGCGGCGGCCGCCGCCGAGGCCGCCGATCTCGCCATCCAACGCGAAGCGCGTGGCGCCGTGCAGCGAGCCCATCGACCACGCCTGCTCGGGCGACATCCCGGCCTTGACTGCCTCGCGCACCACCCAGTCGAGGCCGAACAGCATGAGATCATCGGCATCGCGATCGTCGGTGCACACGGCGGTGCGCTTGTGCGACGCGCCGAGCTCGGTGATGGTGCGGATCGCCTGCGGCAGGCTGTGCCACGGCGTCGTGGGCGGACCGCCGCGCAAAAAAATCCAGACGCCGGCATCGAGCAGATCGTCGGCGATGTCGCGGTCGATCGCCTCATGCGTGTCGGTGACGCCGCTCGCGGCATAGGCCGCGACGAACTCGCGGCCATAGACATGGCCCGACACCGGCCGCCCGCGCTGCAGGGCCGCAGCGAGAATGGCATGGCTGCGCTCGTCGCCCATGCAGACCGGCACGAAATCCATCTTCTCGCCGAGCGCCACCGCCTCCGGCCAGCGATCGAACAGCCCGGCGATCTTGTCCGGCGTGAGATCACCGCCGGCCGTTTCCAGCGCCGCCGACGTGGCCGGCACCGTCGAGGGCACGGTGAGGAAGATCGACAGCGGCGCCTGCCGCGCATCCTCCAGCATCGCCTCGACGCCGGCGACATCCATCACATTGCCGATCTCGTGGCTGTCGCAGAAGATCGTCGTGGTGCCGTTGAGCAGTGCGGCTTCCGCATAGGCGCAGGCGGTCACCATCGAGGATTCGATATGGATGTGCGGATCGACGAGGCCGGGCGCGATGATGCCGCCTGCGGCGTCGTAGATCGCGAAGCCGCTCGCGAGCGCCTTGTGCGCGCCCGCCGGCTTCACCGCGGCCACGCGTCCGCCGGTGATCCACAGCTCGCGGCCCGGCAGGATGCGCTCCGAATAGGTCGACAGCACCCGCGCCCCGGTGATGACGAGATCGGGCGCGACCCGGCCCGACGCGACATCGGCGAGCCGCCGCGTCATGCTGTGCAGAGGAGCGACCGAGAAGCGGGTGAGTTTGGACATGGCACAACTCGCTGGACGTGTTCGGGTGATCCGCCAATCGTTGCGCGCGATGCGGGCGACGGCAAGCCCAAATAGGTCGATGCAGCTGATGACGGCTTGGGCAGCGGAGGTGGCAAGCTCGGTCGCCCGCAGGCCAAGACGATCACAAGGATCGACCTGCCGCGTTCTCCTTCAGGTTGACAAAGATCAACGCAACACTTGGGAAGGCTGTCATTATTTTTGAGCAACAGGGCGCGTTCGGCGACCACTCGGCCGTGTACCTGCAGAGGAGGCGTCCATGCGCAATACCATCTTGATGCTCGCCTGTTCCATCCTCGCCGCGACCGCCACAGGGTCCGCGGCGCGCGCCGACATGATCGCGCATTACGAATGCGCGGTGGTCGGCTTCCCCTTTCCCGAGCCGGCCGGCGATCGTCCCGATCACAACCTGCTGACCGTCGAATATTCCTGCCTCGGCACCGAGGGCATGCTGAAGGGCGCCGTATATACGGCCTCGAACACGGTCGAGTGGGATGGTCCCAAGGGGACGTTCCTGATTGGCGGCGGCGTCCACCGCATCCCCGGCGGACGCGCGGTCACGCAGGCGACCGAGGGGACCGCATCACCGGTGATGCGGGACGGCAAGCCGGTGGGCAACGAGACCTCCGGGAAAGGCATTATCAAGTTCGCTTCGGGCTCGCTGGCGGCCTTGGCTGGCAAGACGATCCATTTCGTCACCAAGCCGATCAGCCCGATCCGCTTCACCATCGATTTCACCGACTGACCTGACGCAGATTGCAAGGGTGGGCCAAGGGTGGGCAAAGGCGTCGTCATGCCCACTTCTCCCGCGATATCCTCGTGGTGCCGTGCCCTCCGTCTGGCCGCTGAGTTCGTCGATGGACGGGGGGCACGCTGCCGCCTAAGGGCTTCCGCTTTGCCCGCCCTACGGCGAGACCCGAGGCGACTTGTTTGCCGTTCTCAGCCGCTCAATTTCGTCAGCGGCGGCTGTCATGGCTTCGGCGTATTCAGTCAAAAAGCCTTGGAATGCGTCGCGTGGCCACGATGCTTTGTTGCCGCTCGCAAACTCCGCCCGCCATCTGTCCCAATTGGTCATGATGGAGCCATCCCAATCCGTCATATCATTCGCGAGGCTGCGCAACCGCGTTACGATGTCGGACATGAAGTATCGAGCTCCACACGACGCTGCCTCTGGATATCGGTAACATTCGGGACTGCGCAAGCTGCCATCTTAGTTGCGTGCACCGTCACCGAAGCTGAGCCCCACTCCCCGGCTCGCGGTCAGTCGGGCCGAGAATCCGCTTCCACGGCCGTCCGCGCCAAGCCACCCAGCGCCGCCGTCAGCTCCGCCGCGATGTCCCGCACCATGGCGCCGACAACCGGCACCCGCTCCTCCGTCAGCCGGCTCGCCAGGCCGGACACCGAAATCGCTGCCAGCGGCTCGCGGCAGGAATCGTGGACGACGGCGGCGATGCAGCGCAGGCCTAGACGCGCCTCCTCGTCGTCGACGGCGTAGCCCTGGCGGCGGATGGTCGCCAGCTCCCGGAACAGGTCGCTGGCGCGGATGATGGATTTCTCGGTCAGGCGCGGCATGCCCTGGCGGTGGATGATGCCGTTGACGTCGTCGTCGGAATAGGTCGCGAGCACCGCCTTGCCCATGCCGGAGGCGACCATGGCCAAGCGGCCGCCGACCTTGGTCAGCGAGCGCATGATCTCGCGGCTGTCCAGCCGCAGCAGCACCATCAAAGATTCATCGTCGACGACGGCGAGATTGGCGGTCTCGCGCGATTGATCGCGCAGGCGGCGCAGATAGGGAATGGCGAGCGCGACGAAATTGCGGCGGCGGGTGAAGGTGGCGCCGACCGCGAAGCTCTGCGCGCCGACATGCCATTTCGATTCCATGCGGTCGAACTGGACAAAGCGGCGCTTCTCCAAAGTCGTCAGCAGGCGATGGACGGTGGAGGTGGAGAGCCCGGCACGGATGGCGAGATCGCTCAGGCGATAGCCTTCGTCGTCCTCAGCGAGAATTTCCAGAATTTGGAGAGCGCGGCCGACGGATTGCACGCCGCCGTCGCGGGGCTCGGCCGCGGCATCCGGGCGTGGCTCGATCGTCTTGCGACGGATCACGTGGCGCCTCTCTGCACCGCCATTTCAGGCGGCGTCGTTGCAGGACGGACGGATCTTGCTTGGTCACGCTAGCAAAGAAAGTGCCGCCCCGGCGAGACGCCGGAGCGGCATTCGCATCACTATGACTTAGAGCAGGCCCGCGCCGCGCGCCCACTTGTACTTGGCGCCGAGCACCTCGACCGGCAGCTCGGTCGAATAGGCGTAGGCCGGGATGCCGTTCTGGTAGAGATATTCGGCGGCTTCCTCGACCTCGACGTCGCCGGCGAGCGAGGCGACGATCGGCTTGACGAAGCCCTTGGCCTCCATCTCCTTCTTCACCTCGACCATGTTGCGCGCGAACACCATCGGCGGGGTCACGATCGTGTGCCAGTAGCCGAGGATCAGCGCGTGGATGCGGTCGTCCGACAGGCCGAGCTTGACCGTGTTCACATAGGTGATCGGCGGCTCGCCGCCGGTGATGTCGACCGGATTGCCGGCCGCACCGAACGGCGGGATGAACTTGCGGAAGGCGGCATCGAGGTCGGCCGGCATGGTCATCAGCGACATGCCGTTGTCGACCACGGAGTCGGACAGCAGCACGCCCGAGCCGCCGGCGCCGGTGATGATGACGACGTTCTCACCCTTCGGCGTCGGCAGCACCGGCACGCCGCGGGCGAACTCGAGCAGCTGACGCAGCGAGCGGGCGCGGATCACGCCGGACTGCTTCAGCACGTCCTCATAGATCTTGTCGTTGCCGGCGAGCGCGCCGGTGTGCGACGAGGCGGCCTTGGCGCCGGCCGAGGTGCGGCCGGCCTTGAGCACGATGACCGGCTTCTTCTTGGAGACGCGCTTGGCGGCTTCGGCGAAGGCGCGGCCGTCCTTGAGGTCCTCGCAGTGCTGCGCGATCAAATTCGTGTTCGGGTCCTGCTCGAAGAAGGCGAGCAGATCGTCCTCGTCGATGTCAGACTTGTTGCCGAGGCCGACGATCGCCGACACGCCCATTTTGGCCGAGCGCGAGAAGCCGATGATCGCCATGCCGATGCCGCCCGACTGCGACGACAGCGCGGCGTGGCCCTTGACGTCATAGGCGGTGCAGAAGGTCGCGCAGAGATTGGCGGGCGTGTAGTAGAAGCCGTAGATGTTCGGCCCCATCAGGCGGATGTTGTACTTGTTTCCGACCTCGACGATCTCGGCCTGCAGCTCCGGCGCGCCGGCTTCGGCAAAGCCCGACGGGATCAGCACCGCGCCGGGGATCTTCTTCTCGCCGCACTCGGTCAGCGCCGCGGCCACGAACTTCGCCGGAATCGCGAACACGGCGGTGTCGATTACGCCGGGCACGTCCTTGACGCTCTTGTACGCCTTGTAGCCGAGGATCTCGGAGGCCTTCGGATGGATCGGATAGATCTCGCCCTTGTAGCCGCCGTTGATCAGGTTCTTCATCACGGAGTTGCCGATCTTGCCGTCCTCGGCGGAGGCGCCGATCACGGCGACCGCGGAAGGCTTCATGATGCGGTTCATCGCCGTGACGATTTCCTCGTTCGAGCGCGGCGCCGGACGCGGCTTGTAGTCGAAATCGACGACGATGCGGACGTCGGCGGCGATCGCGCCGGTCTTGGTCGCGAACACCGGGTTGAGGTCGAGCTCGACGATCTCGGGGAAATCGCTGACCAGCTGCGACACCTTGACGATGACGTCGGACAGCGCCTCGCGGCTGACCGCATCGCCGCCGCGCACGCCCTTGAGCATCTCGTGCGCCTGGATGCCGTCGAGCATCGACAGCGCGTCGTCCTTGGTCGCGGGGGCGAGGCGGAATGTCACATCCTTGAGAACTTCGACCAGCACACCGCCGAGGCCGAAGGCCACCAGCTTGCCGAACGAGCCGTCGGTGATCGAACCGACGATGACCTCGGTACCGCCGGTCAGCATCTGCTGGACCTGGATGCCTTCGATCTTGGCGTCGGCCTTGTACTTCTTCGCATTCGCGAGAATGGTCTCGTAAGCGGTCTTCGCGTCGTCAGCCGTCTTGACGCCGACGATGACACCACCGGCTTCCGTCTTGTGCAGAATGTCCGGCGAGACGATTTTCATGACGACCGGAAAACCCATATCTCCCGCGAGCTTGGCCGCCTCGGCGGCTGACTTCGCCAATCCCTCCTTCGGCACCGGAATGCCGTAGGCATCGCAGACGATCTTGCCTTCGGGCGCGGTCAGGCTGGTGCGTTTATCCGCCTTCACACGATCGAGAACGTCTCGGATCGTAGCCTTGGCATTCGGGATGGCGTCAGACATCGGGGCTTCCTCCTGGGGATTGCTCGTCGTTTATGGCATTTGGTATGCCAGAAGCAAACTTTGTCAAGCGCGACGAAGATGTGGAAACGCTGAAAAAGCACGCAGCTTGACAGTCTGGCATCTGGTATGCCAAAAATCTTGGACGCAAAATGCTGTAAACAAGCATCTCCCAAGGAGAGGAGATCGGTCTTGTCTACAGAGAAAACAAACAAGGCATTGCCCATCATGGCCGAGGCCGACATCGCGATCGCTCGCATCGCCCCGGAGACGAGCTTCAAGAATAAGGCCTACGAGGCCTTGAAAGAAGCCATTCTGAAGATGGACATCTACGCCTCGCCCGAGCCCGTGATGCTCGACGAGCGCGCGCTCTCCGAGCGCCTCGGTGTCAGCCGCACGCCGATCCGCGAAGCGATCGCGATGCTCGAGCAGGACGGCTTCGTGAAGACCGTGCCGCGCCGTGGCATCGTCGTCGTCCGCAGGACGAAGAGCGAGATCGTCGACATGATCCGCGCCTGGGCGGCGCTGGAGAGCATGGCCGCGCGGCTCATCACCACGATCGCGCGCAAGAAGGACATCAGCGCGCTGCGCGACTACTTCAAGGACTTCGGCAAGGATCGCCCGCCGCAGGAGCACATCGAGGAATATTCCAAGGCGAACATCGCGTTTCATCAGGCGCTGATCTCGCTGTCGGAATCGCCGGTGCTCGTCGACATGACCAACGACATCCTGCTGCACGTGCGCGGCTATCGCCAGCTCACGATCGGGCGCACCGACCGTATCGCGGCCTCCCTGCCCGAGCATCTCGCGATCATCGAGGCGCTGGAGGAACGCAACACCGAGCTCGCCGAGAAGCGCGCGCGGGATCACACGCTGGGCCTTGCGAGCTATGTCGAGACGCACGGCCAGGAACTATTCAGCTGACGGGTTCAAACAGAAGAAGTCGCCGCAAAGCGCCTTCGTAGACGACCAGGGAGAGAGGCGCATGGCGCAGACTGCTGTTAAGACCGAGGCACCGGACACGCACGAGGAGCTCACGGACGGTTTCCATCTCGTCATCGACGCGATGAAGCTGAACGGGATCGACACGATCTACAACGTGCCGGGCATTCCGATCACCGATCTCGGTCGCATGGCGCAGGCTGAAGGCATCCGCGTGCTCTCCTTCCGTCACGAGCAGAACGCCGGCTACGCCGCAGCGATCGCCGGCTTCCTCACCAAGAAGCCGGGCGTCTGCCTCACCGTCTCCGCTCCCGGCTTTCTGAACGGCCTCACCGCGCTGGCGCATGCGACCACGAACTGCTTCCCGATGATCCTGGTCTCGGGCTCCTCGGAGCGCGAGATCGTCGACCTGCAGCAGGGCGACTACGAGGAGATGGATCAGCTCGCGATCGCCAAGCCGCTGTGCAAGGCGGCGTTCCGCGTGCTGCACGCCCAGGACATCGGCATCGGCTTCGCCCGCGCCATCCGCGCCGCGGTCTCCGGGCGTCCCGGCGGCGTCTATCTCGACCTGCCGGCAAAGCTGTTCGGCCAGGTGATGAACGCGCAGGCAGGCAGCGCCTCGCTGGTCAAGGTGATCGATCCGGCTCCGGCGCAGATCCCCTCCCCCGATTCCGTCAAGCGTGCGCTGGACGTGCTGAAGAGCGCCAAGCGCCCGCTGATCATTCTCGGCAAGGGCGCGGCCTATGCGCAAGCCGATGAGGCGATCAAGACTTTCGTCGAGAAGAGCGGCGTGCCGTTCCTGCCGATGAGCATGGCCAAGGGCCTCTTGCCCGACCTGCATCCGCAATGCGCCGGTGCCGCGCGCTCGACCGTGCTGAAGGACTCCGACGTCGTGATGCTGATCGGCGCCCGCCTCAACTGGCTCTTGTCGCACGGCAAGGGCAAGAGCTGGGGCGAACAGCCCAAGAAGTTCATCCAGGTCGACATCGAGCCGAAGGAGATGGACTCCAACGTCGAGATCGCCGCCCCCGTGGTGGGCGACATCGGTTCGGTCGTCACCGCCTTCTCCGACGCAATGGGCAGCAACTGGGCCAAGGCGCCGGTCGAATGGCTGAGCGCGGTGCAGAAGAAGCGCGAGGACAACGTCGCCAAGATGGCGCCGCGGCTGATGAACAACAACTCGCCGATGGACTATCACGGCGCGCTCGGCGTGCTCCGCACCATCATCAAGGAGCGTCCGGACGCGATCCTGGTCAACGAGGGCGCCAACACGCTCGACCTCGCCCGCGGCGTGATCGACATGTATCAGCCGCGCAAGCGGCTCGACGTCGGCACCTGGGGCGTGATGGGCATCGGCATGGGCTCGGCGATCGCCGCCGCGGTCGAGACCGGTAAGCCGGTGCTGGCGATCGAGGGCGACAGCGCCTTCGGCTTCTCCGGCATGGAGGTCGAGACCATCTGCCGCTACAATCTGCCGATCTGCGTCGTCATCTTCAACAATGACGGCATCTATCGCGGCACCGACCAGAACGCGGCGGGCGACGATCCGGCGACCACCGTGTTCGTCAAGGGCGCGCGCTACGACAAGATGATGGAGGCCTTCGGCGGCGTCGGCGTCAACGCCACCTCGCCGGACGAGCTGAAGCGCGCCGTCAACGCGGCGATGGATTCCGGCAAGCCCACCTTGATCAACGCCGTGATTGATCCCGCGGCCGGATCCGAGAGCGGCCGTATCGGCAACCTCAATCCGCAGAGCGTGCTGACGAAGAAGAAGTAAGGCCACCCGCAAGACATCACCTGCCCGCGCCATGCGGGATGACCAATCGTTACGGAGAGGAACAACATGACCAAGGCGCTCGAGGGCGTTCGCATTCTCGACTTCACCCACGTCCAGTCCGGACCGACCTGCACGCAGCTGCTGGCCTGGTTCGGCGCCGACGTGATCAAGGTCGAGCGTCCGGGCGTGGGTGACATCACCCGCGGCCAGCTGCAGGACATTCCGAACGTGGACAGCCTCTATTTCACGATGCTGAACCACAACAAGCGGTCGATCACGCTCGACACCAAGAACCCGAAGGGCAAGGAAGTCCTGACCGAGCTGATCAAGAAGTGCGACGTGCTGGTCGAGAATTTCGGCCCCGGCGTGCTCGACCGCATGGGCTTCCCCTGGGAGAAGATCCAGGCGATCAACCCGAAGATGATCGTCGCCTCGATCAAGGGTTTCGGCCCCGGCCCCTACGAGGACTGCAAGGTCTACGAGAACGTCGCGCAGTGCACCGGCGGCGCCGCCTCGACCACCGGCTTCCGTGACGGCCTGCCGCTCGTCACCGGCGCGCAGATCGGCGATTCCGGCACCGGACTTCATCTGGCGCTCGGCATCGTCACCGCGCTCTATCAGCGCACCCACACCGGCCGCGGCCAGCGCGTCACCGCCGCGATGCAGGACGGCGTGCTCAACCTCTGCCGCGTCAAGCTGCGCGACCAGCAGCGGCTCGATCACGGCCCGCTGAAGGAGTACAGCCAGTTCGGCGAGGGCGTGCCGTTCGGCGACGCCGTGCCGCGCGCCGGCAACGATTCCGGTGGTGGCCAGCCCGGCCGCATCCTGAAGTGCAAGGGCTGGGAGACCGACCCGAACGCCTACATCTACTTCATCACCCAGGCGCCGGTCTGGGAGAAGATCTGCGACGTGATCGGCGAGCCGACCTGGAAGACCGATCCGAACTACGCCAAGCCCGCCGCCCGCCTGCCGCGCCTGAACGAGATCTTCGGCCGCATCGAGCAGTGGACCATGACCAAGACCAAGTTCGAGGCCATGGACATCCTGAACGAGTTCGACATCCCCTGCGGCCCGATCCTGTCGATGAAGGAGATCGCCGAGGACGAGTCGCTGCGCAAGACCGGCACGCTGGTCGAGGTCGACCACCCGACCCGCGGCAAGTATCTCTCGGTCGGCAACCCGATCAAGCTCTCGGACAGCCCGGCCGACGTGACCCGCTCGCCCCTGCTCGGCGAGCACACCGACGAGGTCCTCCGCCAGGTGCTCGGCTTCAGCGACCACCAGGTCGCCGAAATCCACGACTCCGGCGCGCTGGATCCGCCGCGGAAGGAAGCGGCGGAGTAATCGAGCGTCAGAGACGATCGGCGGCGCGACCGCCGAATGTGAAGCTCCTCGACATCAAGCCGCCGGCATCAGCCGGCGGCTTTTTCATTCTCACGTTCCCGTCTATTTCCCGCGCCCAGCGCACATCGACGATGACCTTGGTCCGGCTACGGCCGGCGATCGCACCTGTCGAGAATGTCTGAAATATGGGATGTACGGAGCAGTTGTCGCCGACCCGATTGCTCGTGACCCACAGCCTCGATTGCTACGATCTTTGATGTTTTGTCCCGCGGATGATCGAAAATCACGATATGCAGCCAGAGCGGACGCGAACCGCCCCCGAAGAGCACACTGGCATAGCCCTGCCCACTCGCAGACCTCCGAGAAACATTTCGTTTTGATCCAGAGCAAGGTCCTCTCGCGCTTCGATGTGCATTCTGCGAGGGCTCCCGTGGAGGTGTGCAGCGATGCGTCCCAACTTCACACTGCCGGAGCTTGAGAACGCGTTGGAACGCGGCGTATGGCGATTGTGGTGTGATGGAGGGATGTCTTGGTAAGTCCAATCAGGAAGCCCCCAATCCTGGGGCACCCTCCCGTCCAACTCGAAACGTCCGTGCCGAAGGGCGGAACCAAGACCCCAAACATCGTCCACCCGGACGGCCACGACACCGCGTTCTCGATCCCCGCCGGCAAGACATTCGTGGTAACCGATGTCTCCGTTCAGCGGCTGTCCGTCCTTGGTACGGCGATGTTGTTGGAGGTCTCGCTGACGCAGGATATTCCCTCCAGCGGAGGAACGACAAATCGCTGGAGCTTCGTCGGGGAGACGACAGCCAATGTCGAGCGGACCTTCAGCACCGGAATTGCTTTCTCGACGCCGTTCGTGGTGAGAAACGGCAGCCAGAGCGGCGACACGGTTGTGGTTCGACTTTGGGGGTTCTTCCGATAGCGATCGAGCTGGCGCGCGCCAATTCTGGTCCGGAGGTCGCCTCCAGCAGCTCCTGATCCGGCCCCGCTTCGGCCGGGCTTTCATATCGCCACCGTCGGCAAGCGCAGGGCGTCGAGAAGACGAAGGCCGCTTCAGCGGGCAGGTCCTACGGTAGAAATTGCCTCGAGCGTCTTCCAACTCTTTGAAGATCTGACGAGCTACCTGCCGAATATTCCGCCCACCACACGGTGCATCGCGCCGCCGATCGCGCCGATGGGACCTCCGACATTCCGCTGATGTCGCGCGCGCCCCGCGCTGCGGCGGGGTTGACGGTCGGGTTTGGCAGCCTCGGTGGCTGCGTCCATCAGGACCTTGTGCTGAGCGGCGTTGAGGAAGCCGGTCGTGGGATAGCCGCGCTCCTCCTGCCAACGGGCGATGACGGCGCGGGTCTGCTCGTCGAACGTCCCGTTGATCCTGGTGCCGAACCCGAGCCTGGTCAGCCCCCGTTGCACGGCCCGACGCTTCGCCTTGGTGAGGCCGATCTGATTCTCGGTCTCCTGATTGGCTTCCTGGGCGGCGATCACCGTATCGGCGGGTGCCGACGCTTCACGCGGTGCGCTGCTCAGACCAGCGTGAGCGACCTGCGCGCTTCCGGCGATCGCCAGGATGGACAGTGCCACGATCAAGGCGCGCATGGCCTTATCCTTCGCCCTCAGGTCTGCCGATGACACGTTTCGAGGAATACAGCGCGACGCACTGAACGATCAACATCCGGCGACGCCACTCCGCTTCGTTGCAGAGTAACTGCGGCCCGGGCAGCACAGTTCCCTCACCTCGGGCCGATCGTTCCGTCGCGTTGCACGCGCGGGATCGGCGCACGGGATGGCAGATGTCGGCAGTCGCCGAGATACCCGGAGTTTGCCGGCTCGGTCCGCCGAGGAGGGATCGAGACCGACCGGCGCCTCGGTTGGGCGGCTCTTTCCATATGAAAATGCCGTTCTCGATAAGAAACCCCAATCGTAACATTCCCGCCGCATCGCAAAATGCTCATGCCGCTATGCAATATCGATCGTTGTATCTGGCATCTGGTATACGTAAATTCTCCTCAGTCAGAACGTCATACCGCCTCACTGAAGGAGACAAACCATGGCCAAGACCGTTGCCCTCCCCCTCGTTCAGCCCGTGTCCCTGTTCGGCCGCTTCCTCGCCGCCCTCGACCGCGTGCTGATGATCAGCGCCCGCGCTGCCAACCGCAACGGCGACCTGCCCTATTTCGGTCTCTGAGGCCGAAGGCGCTTCCGGCGCGCAGCCAGCACCGAAGCCCAACCAAGAGCCCCGGACCTCCGGGGCTTTTGCTTTTCGCGACACCCCACCGCCTGCGACAAATTGGCCTGCCAGGCATCCCACCCAATCTCCTCAATTGCGGTCGGTCACCTCTTCATACCAAAATCAAATCGGTCGATTGGCTGCGGATGCACCTCTTGCTGCCTGATCCCGGCTGCCAACACAACTTTTGGCTGCATGGGCATCGCAGGGGAGTCCGGAGCTGACGACGGCCTGAAGCGCGGCACGGCGGAAAACGCCACCGGCCGGGCTCGACAGGTCAGTGGTTCGATTGGGCACAGCGGCCGCAAGAAGCCGTGCGTTCCGGGAATGAAGGGGAGAAAGCGTGATGAAGCGTTCCGTGTGCGTGGCCGTTATGGCCGGCATCGCCCTGATGGCAGGGCATATCCCGGCTCTGGCGGGATGGGAGCCCGTCCGGCCGGTCGAGTTCATCGTTCCGGCTGGCACCGGTGGCGGTGCCGATCAGATGGCCCGGACCATCCAGGGCATCGTCACCAAGCACAATTTGATGAAGCAGCCGCTGGTCGTGATCAACAAGTCCGGTGGCGCCGGCGGCGAAGGCTTCCTCGACGTCAAGGCGTCGGCCGGCAACCCGCACAAGATCATCATCACGCTGTCGAACCTGTTCACGACGCCGCTCGCGACCGGCATTCCTTTCAACTGGAAGGACCTCACTCCCGTCGCCATGCTGGCGCTCGACGAGTTCGTGCTCTGGGTCAACGCCGAGAAGCCCTATGCGACCGCCAAGGACTACATCGATGCGGTCAAGCAAGGCGGCGGCACCTTGAAGATGGGCGGCACCGGCTCGAAGCAGGAAGACCAGATCATCACGGTGGCGATGGAGAAGGCGACCGGCGCGAAGTTCACCTACATTCCCTACAAGGGCGGCGGCGAAGTGGCCGTGCAACTGGTGGGCAACCACATCGAATCCACCGTCAACAATCCCATCGAGGCGGTGGCGCAGTGGCGCGGCGGCAAGGTCAGGCCGCTCTGCGTCTTCGACGACAAGCCGATGGGCTATGACGAGCCGATCACCGACGGCAAGGCCTGGAAGGACATCCCGACCTGCAAGTCGCAGGGGCTCGACATCGAATATCTGATGCTGCGCGGCATCTTCATGTCGCCACGGGCCACCAAGGACCAGATCGAATACTACGTCGACCTGTTCAAGAAGGTGCGGGAGACGCCGGAGTGGCAGGAGTTCATGAAGACCGGCGCCTTCAACACCACCTTCATGACCGGCGCCGATTATGCCAAATGGGTCGAGACCGAAGAGAAGCGGCACGAGCTCCTGATGAAGGAAGCCGGCTTCCTGGCCTCGAACTGAGCGCCCTCGCATGAGCCGTCAAGGTGGATCCGCCGGCCCGAGCCACAAGGCGGTCGAGGTCGGCGTCACGCTCGCGATCGCGCTGTTCGGGATCATCGTGATCCTCGGCAGCGTGAAGGCCGGGATCAACTGGGGAGCCGAAGGACCGCGGGCGGGATTCTTCCCGTTCTACGTCGGACTTTTCATCGTCGCGGCCAGCGCGATGAACTTCCGCAGCACGCTGCGCGAGGATGACGGCCGTGTCTTCGCTGAATGGGGGCAGCTGCGCCAGGTCATGAGCGTGGTGGTGCCGACGGCGATCTATGTCGGCGCCCTGCCTTTCACCGGCCTGTACGTCGCCTCCATGATCTTCATCGCATGGTTCATGCGGTGGCTCGGCAAATATGGCTGGCTCACGGTGGCAGTGGTCGCGATCGGCATGCCGGTCGTGACCTATCTGATCTTCGAGCGCTGGTTCATGGTTCCCCTGCCCAAGGGGCCGGTCGAGGAATGGCTCGGACTCTAACAAGAAAACTCATCCGCTGAGGGTTGCAGGACCAAGCCGGCATGGAAGAACTCGCCAATCTGTTTCACGGCTTCGCCGTCGCCCTCCAACCCTTCAACATCATGGTGATGATCCTCGGGATCGTCCTCGGGGTGATCATCGGCGTGCTGCCGGGATTGGGCGGCGCCAACGGCGTCGCGATCCTGCTGCCGCTGACCTTCAGCATGCCGCCGACCTCGGCGATCATCATGCTGTCCTGCATCTACTGGGGCGCGCTGTTCGGCGGCGCCATCACCTCGATCCTGTTCAACATACCCGGCGAGCCATGGTCGGTCGCGACCACCTTCGACGGCTATCCGATGGCGCAGCAGGGCAAGGCCGGCGAGGCGCTCACGGCAGCATTCACCTCGTCCTTCGTCGGCGCGCTGTTCGCGGTCATCATGATCACGCTGATCGCTCCGCTGGTGGCCGGCTTCGCGCTTCAGTTCGGCCCCGCCGAGAAGTTCGCCGTCTACTTCCTCGCCTTTTGCAGCTTCGTCGGCCTGAGCAAGGAGCCGCCGTTCAAGACGATCGCGGCGATGATGATCGGTTTCGCGCTCGCCGCAGTCGGCCTGGATTCCATCACCGGCCAGCTCCGGCTCACCTTCGGCATCACCGAGCTGCTCAACGGCTTCGACTTCCTGATCGCCGTGATCGGCCTGTTCGGCATCGGCGAGATCCTGCTGACGATGGAGGAAGGACTGAGCTTCCGCGGCGGCAACGCGCAGATCAATCTGCGCGTGGTGCTGCACACCTGGAAGGAGATGCCGGCACACTGGCTCACCGCGCTGCGCTCATGCCTGATCGGCTGCTGGATGGGCATCACCCCCGCCGGCGCCACGCCGGCCTCGTTCATGAGCTACGGCATCGCCAAGCGCCTCTCCAAGCGCGGCAAGAAGTTCGGCCATGGCGAGATCGAGGGCGTCGTCGCGCCGGAGACGGCAGCCCATGCGGCGGGCACGGCGGCGCTGCTGCCGATGCTGTCGCTCGGCGTGCCCGGCTCCCCCACGGCGGCGGTGCTGCTCGGCGGTCTCTTGATCTGGGGCCTGCAACCGGGGCCGATGCTGTTCGTCGAGCAGAAGGAATTCGTCTGGGGTCTGATCGCCTCGATGTATCTCGGCAACCTCGCCGGCCTGCTCGTCGTGCTGACCTGCGTCCCGGTGTTCGCGGCGATCCTGCGCATTCCCTTCAGCATCATCGCGCCGCTCATCCTCGTGCTCTGTGCCATCGGCGCCTATTCGGTGCACAGCAGCACGTTCGATGTGGTGCTGATGCTGGTGTTCGGCGTGCTCGGCTATCTGTTCAAGAAGTGCGGCTATCCGCTCGCGCCGCTGGTGCTCGCCATCGTGCTCGGCGACAAGGCCGAGGAGGCCTTCCGGCAGTCGCTGCTGGGATCCCAGGGATCGCTCGCGATCTTCTTCTCCAACGGGCTGGTCGGCACCATCATGGCGCTCGGGTTGATCGCGCTGTTCTGGTCGGCGATCCAGCAGGGCTACAACCGGTTGCGGGCGTTCGCCGCATGAGCCCGTTCTTACTTCGATAGTTGAGCTACAAATATCCTCTGCTGCGTCGTATTGTCGCTGCAGCGATTTGCCTTGCTTCTGCAGGCTTTTTTCGTCGATCGCAGGTCTACCAGCGCCCGCCTGCTCGATGAATCCGCTTGTCTATTGGCATATCATATACCAAACTCCCGCATAGCTGTTAGGACAAAAATAGACAGCCTGGAGGAAGCATGACGGACTTGGCTCACGCGGGGGCGCCCGCATCTGCAAGAGTAAGCGACGCCTACCGCTGGACGCAGCTCGCGGTTGGCGTCCTGGCGATGGTGATGATCGCCAACTATCAATATGGCTGGACCTTCTTCGTCCCGGATATCGCCAAGACGTTCGGCTGGGATCGCGCCTCGATCCAGTGGGCCTTCACGCTGTTCGTGCTGTTCGAAACCTGGCTGGTGCCGGTCGAGGGCTGGTTCGTCGACAAATACGGCCCGCGCATCGTCGTGCTCGTCGGCGGCGTGCTGTGCGCCATCGGTTGGATGATCAACGCCTACGCCACCTCGCTCAACGGCTACTATCTCGGCATGATCATCGCGGGCATCGGTGCCGGCGGCGTCTACGGCACCTGCGTCGGCAACGCGCTGAAGTGGTTTCCCGACAAGCGCGGCCTCGCGGCCGGCATCACCGCGGCCGGCTTCGGCGCCGGCTCGGCGCTCACCGTCGCACCGATCCAGGCCATGATCCGCGACTCCGGCTTCCAGACCACCTTCCTGTATTTCGGTCTCGGCCAGGGCATCATCATCGTCATCCTCGCCTTCTTCCTGTTCGCGCCCAAGGAAGGCCAGGTGCCCGCGGTCACGCAGAACACCAACCTCGTCCAGAGCCGCCGCAACTACAATCCGACCGAGGTGATCCGCCAGCCGATCTTCTGGCTGATGTACTTCATGTTCGTGATCGTCGGCGCGGGCGGTCTGATGGTGACGGCCAACCTCAAGCCGATCGCCGGCGACTGGAAGGTCGACAACATTCCGGTGACGCTGATCGGCATGACCATGACGGCGGTGACGTTCGCAGCCACCATCGACCGCGTGTTGAACGGCCTGACACGTCCGTTCTTCGGCTGGATCTCGGACATGATCGGCCGCGAGAATACGATGTTCATCGCCTTCGGCATGGAAGGCATCGGCATCTGGGCGCTGTACATGCTGGGCCACGATCCGGTGTGGTTCGTGATCCTCTCGGGCTTCGTGTTCTTCGCCTGGGGTGAGATCTACTCGCTCTTCCCCTCGACCTGCACCGACACGTTCGGCACCAAGTTCGCCACCACCAATGCCGGCCTGCTCTACACCGCCAAGGGCACGGCAGCGCTGCTGGTGCCGATCGCGAACTACATGCAGCAGTCCTCCGGCAATTGGGACCGCGTCTTCATCATCGCGGCCGGCGCCAACATCCTGGCATCGATCCTCGCGATCGCGGTGCTCAAGCCCTGGCGGAGGGTCGTGGTGCAGAAATCAACGCTCTGACGCCCCCTTCGCGCTGCAGCAAAAATAAAAAAGAACGCTTCCAGATTGACGACGCTCGGCATTTTGCCGAGCGTTTTCTTTTGCTTGGCGGACGATTTCGGTCTCGCTGCAAAGCAGCATGTCGCACCCTGTGTCGCAGGCCATATTGCGGACTGGAATATGTTATACCAGAATGGCTCGATGCGCAGATGAGGAGCGCGCTCGCAGCGGCATCCTCCAACAGAGCGCGTTTGGGAGGACACATGGTTTCCAGCACAGAGGCAACACCGCCTGTCCAGGCACAGTCCAGCGGCTTCCGCTGGCTCCAGCTCGCGATGGGCATCATCTGCATGGCGATGATCGCCAACCTGCAATATGGCTGGACACTGTTCGTCGATCCGATCGACGCGAAGTTTCACTGGGGTCGCACGGCGATCCAGCTGGCCTTCACGATCTTCGTCGTCACCGAAACCTGGCTCGTGCCGGTCGAGGCCTGGTTCGTCGACAAATACGGCCCGCGCCTCGTCATCATGTTCGGCGCCGTCATGATCTCGCTGGCATGGGTGCTGAATTCCTACGCCGACTCGCTCACCCTGCTCTATGCCGGCGCCGTCATCGGCGGCATCGGCGCAGGTGCGGTGTACGGCACCTGCGTCGGCAATGCGCTGAAATGGTTTCCCGACCGCCGCGGCCTCGCCGCCGGTGCCACCGCCGCGGGCTTCGGCGCCGGTGCGGCGCTGACCGTGGTGCCGATCGCCAGCATGATCGCCTCGAGCGGTTATCAGAGCGCCTTCTTCACCTTCGGCATCGGCCAGGGGTTGGTCGTGTTCGTGCTCGCGATCTTCCTGCGGCCGCCGACGGTTGCGGTGCCGGCCCGCAAGAAGCAGCTCAACCTGCCGCAGACCAAGATCGACTACACGCCGCCGCAGGTGCTGCGCACGCCGATCTTCTGGATCATGTATCTGGTGTTCGTCATGGTGGCCTCCGGCGGCCTGATGACCGCCGCCCAGATCGCCCCGATCGCCCACGATTTCAAGATCGCCAACGAGCCGGTGTCGCTCGCCGGCTTCCAGATGGCGGCGCTGACGTTCGCGATCTCGCTCGATCGCATTTTCGACGGCTTCGGCCGCCCCGTGTTCGGCTGGATCTCCGACACGATCGGTCGTGAGCACACCATGTTCATCGCCTTCGGCACGGCCGCCTTGATGCTGCTGACGCTGTCGAGCTACGGGCACAACCCGATCGTGTTCGTGCTCGCCACCGCCGTCTATTTCGGCGTCTTCGGCGAAATCTACAGCCTGTTTCCGGCGACCTCGGGCGATACGTTCGGCAGCAAATACGCCGCGACCAACAACGGCATGCTCTACACTGCGAAGGGCACCGCCTCGCTCTTGGTCCCGCTCGCCAGCATCGTCTCAGCAAAGTATGGCTGGCAGGCCGTGTTCGTGATCGGCGTCGCGCTGAACGCGACGGCCGCCTTGATGGCGCTGTTCGTGATCAAGCCGCTGCGCCGGGCCTTCATCCTCGGCAAGGAGCCGGTCACCGAGCCGGTGACGCAGGACGCCAGGATGGCGTGACGCCACGGTTTCCTCCCGCGACTTCAGGAGGCGCACCAGCGGTGCGCCTCTTTTTTTTGCGCCGGGGCGGGATGCCCCGGTCATATCCGGCAGTGTCGCTGACGTGTTTTTTCGGTGGCCTCGCGCACGAAAAGCCATCAAACCCGATTGACTTCTGGCATAACGTATACCAGACTTCCTCCCGTTCACTACCAACCAAACGGGAGGGTGCCATGAAGGTCGGAGACATCCTGCGCAACAAGATGGCGCGCGTGATCACGGTGCGAATGAACGAGACCGTCGGCGTCGCGGCGCAGCTGATGCGCGCCAGCAACGTCAGCGCCCTCGTCGTCAAGGATGTCGTCCGCACCGAGGGCAACACCGCGGCCGGCATGTTCACCGAGCGCGATGTCGTGCGCGCCATCGCCGAGCATGGCGCCGCCGGCGTCAACCTGAAGGTCTCGCAATTGATCTCGCCGCAGCGGCTGATCTCCTGCAGCACCGAGGATACGCTCGAACACGTGCGGCACCTGATGAACGTGCACCACATCCGCCACCTCCCGGTCATTGTCGACTTCGCGCTGGCCGGCGTCATCAGCATGCGCGACGTCTCCTCGGCCTTCGACGAAGCGGAAGCTCCAGTCGCCGCCTGACGCATCCAGCCCGGTCAGCGGAACCGGTTCAATCCTGAGAGAACCTTGTCGGAGCTGCGCGCCGCCTGTTAGGCGGTGCGCAGAGAGGAGCGGCACAGTAAGGTCGCCGTTCATGCTGACCCGACAGGATTCCTTGCGATGAAAGCCTATGTCTACGGCGCCCAGGGCGCCGCGATCACCGATATCGCCAAGCCCGCGCCGAAGGGCACGCAGGTGCTGGTGCGCGTGCGCGCCTGCGGCCTCAATCGCGCCGATCTCGGCATGACCAAGGGGCATGTGCATGGCGCCGCCGGCGGCGTCGGCACCGTCCTCGGCATGGAATGGGCCGGCGAGGTCGCCGAGCTCGGGCCCGACGCCAGGGGCGTGAAGATCGGCGACAAGGTCATGGGCTCGGGCAGCGCGGCGTTCGCCGAATACACCCTTGCCGACCATGGCCGGCTGTTCCACGCGCCGTCGAACATGAACTTCGACGAGGCCGCCACGCTGCCGATCGCGCTGACCACGATGCACAACGCCGTCGTCACCAACGGCGCTTTGCAGCCGGGCCAGCGCATGCTGGTGCAGGGTGCGAGCTCCGGCGTCGGGCTGATGGCGATGCAGATCGCCAAGCTCAAGGGCGCCCGGCTCGTGATCGGCTCCTCGACCGATGCGATGCGCCGCGGACGGCTCAAGGAGTTCGGCGCCGATCTCGCCATCGACTCCAGCGATCCTGCCTGGGTCGACCAGGTGCTGCAGGCGACCAACGGCGAGGGCGTCGATCTGATCATCGACCAGGTGTCCGGCAAGGTCGCCAATCAGAACCTCGCCGCAACCAAGGTCCTCGGCCGCATCGTCAATGTCGGCCGGCTCGGCGGCACCCATGCCGACTTCAACTTCGACCTGCACGCGGCGCGCCGCATCACCTATGTCGGCGTCACCTTCCGCACCCGCTCGATCGAGGAGATCCGCGCGATCTTCGACGAGGTGAAGAAGGACATCTGGGGTGCGGTCGAGCAGCGCACGCTGCGGCTGCCGATCGACCGCGTCTTCGCCTTCGACGACATTGGCGCGGCGTTCGCGCACATGGAGGCGAACAAGCATCTCGGCAAGATCGTGGTGACCTTGTGAACGCAACCTTCTGAGATTTAGAAGCACTCGAAACAGCGCGCGGTCCACGCACATGGACCGCGCGATCCCGGCTTTCATGGTGCGGCCTCGGCTGCTACATCCGCCGCCATGAGAGACGCCGCCTCCCATGTCGATTCCGGGAAAACCCGTGTCGCCGCGATCTCGATCGCGGCGAGCGCCAGCATGGCCGCGGCGAAGTTCATCGTCGGCATCCTGATCGGCAGCCTCGCGCTCGTCTCCGAGGCCCTGCACAGCGCCGTCGACGTCGTCGCCACCGTCATCACGTGGATGGTGGTTCGGGTATCGGACCGGCCGGCCGACGACGAGCATCATTACGGCCACGGCAAGCTGGAGAGCCTGTCGGCGCTTGGCGTCATCGCCCTGCTCTACGTGCTGGCCGGCGGCGTGCTGGTCGAGTCCGTCAGCCGGCTGCGCGAGGCGGCGGCACCGCCGTCGCTGTCGGCGATTCCGTTCGTGGTGCTGCTGATCGACATCGCCGTCAATTTCTGGCGCGCCCGCGCGCTGCACCGGGCCGCGCACGAGACCCACAGCCAGGCGCTCGCCGCCGACGCTCTGCATTTTGCCTCCGACGTGCTCGGCTCGATCGCCGTCATCGCCGGCCTGGTCCTCACCGCGTTCGGGTTCTGGTGGGGGGATTCCGCCGCCGCGGTCGCCGTCGCCCTGATGATCTCGATGCTCGGCCTGCGGCTGGCGCGCTCCACCGTAGAAACACTGCTCGACCGCGCGCCGGAGGGCGCGGCCGAAAAGGCGCGCGCCGCGATCCGTTCGATCAATGGCGTCGTCGATGTCGAGCGGCTGCGGGTGCGGCTCGTCGGCGCGACGCATTTCGTCGACGCCACGGTGCAGGTGCCGCGCACCTATCCGATCGACCGCGTGCACGAGATCAAGCGCGATGCGCAGGCCGCGGTCGATGCCAGCCTGTCCGGCGCCGACGTCACCTTCACGACGGTGCCGGTCGCGCTCAGCAATGAGAGCGTGCGCGAGCGCATCATGGTGATCGCGCGCAATTCCGGCCTCGCGATCCATCACGTCACCGTCCATGATGTCGGCGGGCGCCTGATCGTCGCGATCGACCTCGAGGTCGACGGCGACATGAGCCTGTTCGCGGCACATGCGATCGCGCACGAGTTGGAACGCTCGATCCGCGACGAATTCGGCGCCGATGTCGAGGTCGACACCCATATCGAGCCGCTCGAGCCCGAGCTGCCATTCGGCGTCGACGCGCCGGCGCAGCGGATCGCCGAGATCGCCGCGGCCCTGCAGCGCCTCGCGGCCGAGACCGACATGTACGACGTGCACAATGTCCGCGTCCGCAACACCGAGGCTGGCGAGATCGTCAACTTCCACTGCCGCGCAGCGCCGTCGATGAGCGTGCTGAAGGTGCACGACAATGTCGACCACATCGAGCGCGGAGTGCGTCGCGCCTTCCCGAGCGTCAAGCGCGTCATCAGTCACGCCGAGCCGCCGCACGGTTGAGGCCTGAACGTCACGCTGCGTTCCCGCTTCGGACTCACTCTGCCGGCTTTTCGCCATGGCAAATCCGCATTGGATAAGATTTATTAGCTTTTGCCAAATCGTTGACTCTCGACAGCCCGAGAAATCTGGATTCAAATCAACTTGATTCGGAAGCGGCTGGGGCTCTTTCGAAATTCGGGTATCCAAGAAGTTTCGGGGGTCTACAGCATGACGCGTGCGCATGCCGCGAACGCGTGCGTCCAATCTTCTGATTCCATCAAGGGGTTGGCGCAATCGATCGCGAAACCGGCCTATCAAAGGCTGCTGACTGCTGAGCCGGTATTGCGTCGTGCTGTCCCTACTTTGATCATCGCCTTTCTCGTCACCATCTGCCTCGGCGCTTTCGTCCAGGTGCTCGACCAGAGCCGTCAGAAGCGCGGCGCGACCAAGCGCGACCTGGCCGCGATCTCCGACCTGCTCGCCGACCGCATCGGCAATCTGGCGATGCGCCCGGACCGCATCGCCCATATCGAGCACCTGCAGAGCCTGCTGCCCGACCTGATCCCCGCCTGGGGCGCAGCGCCCGGCCGCCACGTGATCGTGACCGGCGCCGACCACCGCATTCTCGCCCGGGTTCCGGTCGACACCGGACTCGGCGAGAACGACCGTATCCTCGACCTGATCTCCACCGCGCAGCTCCTGGCGACGCCGGGCCTGCAGGGCGCGGTCACCGAGATCACGCTGCCGAACGGCCGTCCGGCCTTCGCGGTGTCGCAGTTGATCAAGGCGCTGCCTGGCCGCGTCGTGGTGATCCAGGAGAAGCTCGAGCCGATCTGGGGCTCGGACGCCGCACTCTCGGTCACGCTGTCGGCGACGACGGGCTTCGTCGTGCTGATCCTCGGCTTCGCCTTCCACTGGCAGTCGACCCGCGCCCGCGAGGGCGACCTGATCAACGACGCCGTGCGGGGCCGCATCGACACCGCGCTCAATCGCGGCCGCTGCGGGCTGTGGGACTGGGACCTGTCGCGCGGCCGCATCTTCTGGTCGAACTCGATGTTCGCGATGCTCGGCCTGGAAAACCGCACCGACCTCCTCACCTTCGGCGAGGTCAACGCGCTGGTGAACTCGGACGACATCGACCTGTTCGAGATCGCCGACCAGCTCGTCGCCGGCGACATCCACCAGATCGATCAGAGCTTCCGGATGCGCCACACCGAGGGTCACTGGATCTGGCTCCGGGTGCGTTGCGAGCTCAGCCAGGGCACCTCCGATTCCGGCCTGCACCTGATCGGCATCGCCGTCGACGTCACCGAGCAGAAGAGCCTGGTCGAGAAGACCGTCGAGGCCGACCTCCGCCTGCGCGACGCGATCGAGACGATCTCGGAAGCCTTCGTGCTGTGGGACGCCAACAACCGGCTGGTGCTGTGCAACTCGCATTTCCAGAAGCTGCACAAGCTGCCGGACTCCGCCGTGATCCCCGGCACCTCCTATGAGACCGTCATCGAGGTCGGCAAGATGCCGGAGATCCGCACGCGGCTGCACGATCACAGCCAGCAGGCGCCGGGCGGCCGCACCTTCGAGGCGCAGCTCGACGACGGCAGCTGGCTGCACATCAGCGAGCGCCGCACCAAGGACGGCGGCTACGTCTCGGTCGGCACCGACATCACCCGCATCAAGGAGCACGAGCAGAAGCTCGTCGACAACGACCTGCGCCTGCGCGCCACCGTGATCGACCTGCAGCGCTCGCAGAGCGCGCTTGAGCGCCAGGCGATCGAGCTTGCCGACCTCGCGGAGAAATACTCGCAGGAGAAGACCCGCGCCGAGGAAGCCAACCAGACCAAGTCGAAATTCCTCGCCAATATGAGCCACGAGCTGCGCACGCCGCTCAACGCCATCATCGGCTTCTCCGAGATCATGGGCAGCGGCATGTTCGGCTCGCTCGGCTCCGAGAAGTACCAGGAATACTGCCACGACATCCTGACCTCCGGTCAGTATCTGCTCGAGGTGATCAACGACATCCTCGACATGTCGAAGATCGAGGCCGGCCGTATGAAGCTCGACATGGAGCCGCTCGACCTCGCCAAGACGCTGGCGGAATCGCTGCGCGTCGTCTCCGGTCGCGCCCTGGACAAGAGTCTCGTCCTCGACGCCGACATCGGAGGCAGTATCCCCGTCGTCGCCGACCGTCGCGCCACCAAGCAGATCATGGTCAACCTGCTGTCGAACGCGGTGAAGTTCACTCCCGAAGGCGGCCGTGTCACGATGCGGAGCCGCGTGTTCGAGGACAAGGTCGTGCTCATCATCGCCGACACCGGCATCGGCATCCCCGCGCAGTCGCTGGCGCGGCTCGGCCGCCCGTTCGAGCAGGTCGAGAGCCAGATGACCAAGACCTATCACGGCTCCGGCCTCGGCCTCGCCATCGCCCGCTCGCTGGCCCAGTTGCACGGCGGCTCGATGCGGCTGCGCTCGCGGCTGGAGTGCGGCACCGTCGTCCGCGTCACCCTGCCCCGCGACGCGTACAAGGCGACGGCGAGCATCTCGGTCGCGGCCTGAGGGGCATGCGCGATGCCGTAGGGTGGGCAAAGGCGCACCCGTGAAGCTGCGTGTCGAGCAGCGCTTCATCGCGCGCCGTGCCCACCGATGTTC
This sequence comes from Bradyrhizobium sp. SZCCHNS3002, assembly GCF_032377435.1. Classification (NCBI taxonomy): domain Bacteria; kingdom Pseudomonadati; phylum Pseudomonadota; class Alphaproteobacteria; order Hyphomicrobiales; family Nitrobacteraceae; genus Bradyrhizobium; species Bradyrhizobium sp. SZCCHNS3002. Next base: position 23,719 of record NZ_JAUHHY010000019.1, on the reverse strand, counting down.
ACGACGCAGACGGTGGGCACGCGCCGCCTGACGGCGCCGCTTTGCCCACCCTACGGCAGCGCGCCCAACTACGAACTCTGGTCGTACCCTGTCTGCATCGACAACCACCGCCGTCGTCCCGGCCTTGAGCCGGGACCCATAACCCCAGGCAGCCGTTTGAGGCACGCTCGTCAACCATCTCGCATCTCACACCCGCCGCGGAGTATTCGTCCCGGGTCGGCGCCGCAACGTGCTCTCGCGCGACGCGGCTTGCCCGGGACGACACGCGAAAGATCGGATTTACGTCTCATACGAACACCGTGGACGCTTCGAACATGACACCGCGGTCTCGCGGCACACGATGCCCGAGTGATGCGATCAGTCATGCCCTTCGAATTGCAAAGGGCGCAGGGAAGGCCAGGCGTCGGCTGACGCCTGCGGCCCGCCTGCGAAAAAAATGCAGGCGGCAGGTACCACAGGTGCAGCCGGACAAACCCGGCCTTCCCTGCGCGATGGTCTTCACGCTTATACGCAGTCGCCCTGGTGCGCCGGCTTGTTGGCCACCATTCCCGCGCGAAGCCAAGCCTCGCTCCGAGTTGGACACCAGCTTCGGGGTGTCAGGCCGCTGCGACTTCACGTCCGCAAGACATCCGTTCGTCCGCGCCATCCTGAGACGACGCTGCGAACGCCCGCGGCCACCGCATCCCCGCCTCGCGTGTCGTGACGATCGCGCGCAACGCCCCTTTGCTTGAGGCGGGATGGACATAGGAAGACACAGGATTTTAATTCTGAAAAGCAGAATATTTTTCACTGGCAATCTTGACAGAGCGTCGCACGTTGATTTCGCTTGCGAATTCTATATCTCGGCGCAGGCCCGCGGGGATACGCGAGACCTGTTCGCAAGGCATCTCGAGGCCTCGTCTCGCTCGACGGGCGACTCACCCCGCGCTCGCGACCGCGTTACGCAATGAGATCCCGCGAACATGACAAGGCGGTGCTACGCCGATGGACTTGATCATCAAGCCCTTAACTCTTTGCCTGCAGATTGGAGGTCTGCAACCGGGAGGCTGGGTCTTCCCATGGCCTGTCGCCAAAGCATGGTGCACCAATGCTTCGCCGCCTTCTTCTGCTTCTGCTCGACGTGGTCCTCTCGGCTGGCATCGTATTCCTCGTATCACTTGCCGAAGCAGCTCTGTTTGCGTCACTCCCGAACAGCCTCGTCTTCGTGGCGATGTTTGCATCGCCGCTTCTTTTGATTCCCCTAGGTCTGGCCTGCGCTCCCTTTTTGGCGATTCCGCTCTATGGGCTCGTAAAGGGCCGCTACGGCTTTCTGTTGGGTCCCATCGTCCTTGCCGGCGCCATTTATCTCCACTCCTCGTGGCGAGTGCAGCAAGATGAAGCTGCACTGGTCGAGATGGCTGTGCCGCGGCAGCAGCCCGACAAGCAGAACCACGCCCTTCTCGCGATCGAAAGCTCGAAGTCCTATGAGGACGCCAGCATTCGCGTGCTCGCCACGTCAGCTCACGAGGTGGCGTTGAAGTCCACCGGCTATGGCCGGATCGATTGGACGCTGTATCGGCCGGCGGATGGCACGGCGTGTCTCGCACCGGAGAATGCCGTCCGCGCGCTCGACTTTCTCCGTCTCGGTTATCCAGGAAAGTGCGCCACGAAAAGTTCGGTCGTCGATTTCGATGATGGCCTCTTCCTTTCGGAGAGAAACCATGACGGCAGATATTGGCTGGCGGCGGACGACCTGCCGATCCGCTTCCACGGCTATGTCTACGAACTTCTGGAACGAAACTCCGGACATAGCCGCGTCCTGGCCCGACGGATCAAGGGGGCCATGGACATGAAGTGGGTTCTTCCACTGGCCCTGTTCGAGAAGCGACCAACCCCTGTGGAGGCTGGTCCGCCGGTCGATGGCGAGGTGCTTCTGGCCGAGTCGATCGGTGTCAGTCGCGATGCCCTCCGACACCCGGTCGATCCGTTTCCCTACGACGAGGTCCTGATCGGGATTGAACAGTATTTCGGTCGACAGCAGTTGGTCGGCTCTGGCGCGAGTACGCTCGAAGCCATGGCCGTCGATCGCTGGAGGAATATCGCGCTTCTGGAATACACGCAATTTCCCGACCGCATCAAGGGGCGCATGCTCGGCCTGTTCGCGAGTCGCGATCCTCTCCGGGTCGCACTGGGTCTCAGCCTGTATCGCGCCGTAACGCCGCTTTCCGCTCCAGGCTGGGCTGGAGCCGACGAGCTCCTGTTCGACCTCATCGGTGTGCCGGTTTCGGGACACGCAGAGGCCGTGCTGCAAGGTCTCCTGGAGCGACAGTTCGCTCCGGAACGCAAAGACATTTCACCTGAGTTGAGGGCCAGCGCCAGGATGCGTTCCAACGACCCTGGCCTCAAATCTTGGCAGCGCGAGTTGTTGGCGAGGATCGGCGGCGCCTGATCCGCACGTGGCAGTCGTCGACGGCGATCAGCAATTATTGCCAAGTTTGGCGGACCTCACTGCGCGAGAGTCGAGATCGCACTGTCGAGGGACAATCTGATGCTAAAGCGTATCTGGTGCGGCTGGAGCACTCCCGCAAATGCCGATGCCTATGAGGACCTGCTGCGCGCGGCGATCTTTCCAGGGATCGAGGCCCGGAACATCGCGGGGTTTTTGAGCATCGAGCTGCTGCGCAGGCCGATCGACGGCGGCGAGTTCGCGACGATCATGACGTTCGCCGATCAGGCGGCGGTGGTGTGCTTCGCCGGTCCGATGCATGAGACAGCCGTGGTGCCACCGGCAGCGCAACGGCTGCTCAGCCGCTATGACGGCCAAGCCGCGCATTATGAGCTAAGGATCACGGGCCAGGCGCAAGCTCAGCATTCGGGGAGCGCATGAGCCCTCGCCGGCCGATGGCACTAGCGAGGCCTACCTGCAGCGCCGACCATCCCTGCGGCGGCAGCCTGGATTGCTTCGCTGCGCTCGCAATGACGGGTGGAGAGAGGCGTATGCTGTCACGACTGATGATGCGTGCCCAGGCACGGACGCGGCGGATGATGCCCAGGAATGCGATCGGCTTGCCCTTCAGAAGGGCAGCGCGGGCTGCATGACGCAGGTGGATGACCGCATCATGACATCGCTTCGTGCTTGGTAAGCAACATTGGCGGAACGTGGTATTGACGCACCTACGCATGGGCAACTAAGGCAATCGCTCCGAGAACTGGAGTACCGCGTGTGATCATCGCCTTTATCGTTGCCGCCTTCGCCTATCGCTTTGCCATGCTCGGCATCTCGATCCGCAACGAGAAGCGGCTGCGCGCCGAAGGCGCCGTCGAATACGGCGCATCCGTGTCGCGCTGGCTGGCCATCGCGCATGTCGCTTTTTATCTCGCCGCGACGGCCGAGGGTCTCGTCCGGGATGCACCGCTCGACGCCGTCAGCATCATCGGATTCGTGATCTATCTGTTCGGCGCGGTGATGCTGCTCGTGGTGTCGCAGTTGCTCGGCCGCCTCTGGACCGTCAAGCTGATGCTCGCGCGCGACCACGCGCTGGTGACCCATCCGCTGTTCCGGATCGTGCGACACCCGAACTACTTCCTCAACATCCTGCCCGAGCTGATCGGCTACGCGCTGACCCTGCACGCCTATGTCACGCTCGTGGCCGGCCTGATCATCTATGCCGTGCCACTGACCTTGCGGATCCGGCAGGAGGAGAAGGTCATGCGGGAGCAATTTGCGGCCTACTGAGCGGAGGCAGCCGCTCCGCGAGTTCGCAGCGCGGACCGCAACTTTCACCAAGTCCGGCGCCCGACGCAAGTGCAAGGGTTCGGTGAACATCATCGGACCCAAGGGAGCATCGCGATGCTGAAGCGGATTTGGCACGGCTGGACCAGGGCGGTGGATGCCGATGCCTATGAGGAGCTGCTGCGGTCGACGATCTTTCCAGCCATCGTCGATCGGGCAATCCAAGGATTTCTAGGCATCGAGCTGCTGCGCAGACCGCTGGAGGCCGAGGTCGAATTCGTGACGATCATGACCTTCGCCGATCAGGCGGCGGTGGTTCGCTTTGCGGGTCCAGCCCATGACGCGGCGGTGGTTCCGCCCGCGGCGCGGAAGCTGCTCAGCCGCTACGACGGCCATGCCGCGCATTACGAGCTCCGGGCCACGCGCCACGCGCAAGGCCAGAGCTCCGCGACCGCATGAGAGCCCGAAGTCCGCCGATGACGCCGGCGAGGTCGGGTGACGGTGCCGACATGCGCCTCACGCCTGCAGGCTGGGCGCGACCTCGCGCGCCACCTGCACCAGGGCCGCGATCAGCGGCGTCATCGGGTCGCGCTGCGGGATGACGAGGCCGATCTGGTAGTTGATCACGGGATCGACGATCGGGATCGAGCGCACCTTGTCGGCGAGGCCGAGCGTCTCGGCCAACTTGGCCGGCATCACGCTGGCCCAGCGGCCGGTCTTTACATGGGTGTAGAGCACGAGCAGCGAGTTCGAGGTGAGCGTCGGCGTGACGTCGTTGCCGGCGGCGCGCAGCGCGCGGTCGATGATGCGGCGGTTCTGCATGTCGGGCGTCAAGAGGCAGAGCGGCACCTGCCCGACATCCTTCCAGGTCACCTGCTCGCGATCACCGAACATCGCGTCGGGCGCCGTCAGCAGGCGGTAGCTCTCGTTGTAGAGCGGGATGGTTCTGACACGGCCGATCGGCTCGTTCTCGATGTAGGTCAGGCCGGCGTCGACCTCGAGGTTCTCCAGCAGCCCCAGCACGTCGGCCGAGGTGCAGGACATGATGCGGAACCGGACCTCCGGATGCTTGGCGCGGAACGGCGTCGTCAGCGAGGCCACCATGCCGAGCACGGTCGGCACCGCGGCGATGCGGATCTCGCCGGACAGCTTGTCCCTGAGGCCATTGATCTCCTGGCGCATCGCCCGGAAGTCGCCGACGATCCGGCGCGCCCAATCCAGTGTTCGCTCGCCTTCGGGCGTGAACCCCTGGAACCGCGAGCCCCGCTGCACCAGCATCACCCCGAGGATCTCCTCGAGCTGCTTGATGCTGGTCGACATGGTCGGCTGGGTAACGCCGCACGCCTCCGCCGCCCGGCCGAAATGACGCTCCTTGGCCAGCGCCAGCAGCAGTTCGAGCTTGTCGATCAAGAGGTCGGCCTTCCAGCGGTTGAACGGCCCGGTTCCACGCGTTTTCGGCGGCTGCCGGCCAGGGTGAAACCTATCACGACGAGGGTGTCGCCGACACGGTAAAACGCGGCCGCAAGCCGGTCGCGCGAAGGCCCGTTTTTCGTCAACTTCTAGCTATCTCTCGATTGCGTTTCGCTATCGCAGCACGGGACTGCTTTATTGATATCTTGAGCAATTCCAATTTGGATGTGCGAAACGCTTGCAACGCAGAATCGGGATCAGGATGACGCCCAAGATGACGCCGATGTACGAAAGTTGGGACGCGGCGCGCGGCGCCGAGATCATCGCCGAACATAGCAAGATGGAGGGAGCAACCCTGCCCATCCTCCATGCGTTGCAGGAGACGTTCGGCCACGTGCCGGAGGATGCCATTCCGATGATCGCATCCGCTTTGAACCTCTCGCGCGCCGAGGTTTACGGCGTGTTCACGTTCTACCATGATTTCCGGGCCAAGAAGGCCGGTCGTCACGTGCTCAAGCTGTGCCGCGCCGAGGCCTGCCAGGCCGCTGGCGGCGACGCCCTCGCGGCCCGCGCCGAAGCCAAGCTCGGCATTGCCATGGGCAACACGACGGCCGATGAGCGCGTCACGCTCGAGCCGATCTACTGCCTCGGCCTGTGCGCTACCGCGCCATCGGCGATGCTCGACGGCCGGCTGGTCGGCCGGCTCGACGAAGCCCGGATCGATGCCCTCGTCTCGGAGGCCCAGCGATGAGCGTGCGTCTTTTTGTCCCGTGTGATGCCGGCGCGCTCGCCGTCGGCGCCGATGAGGTCGCCCACGCGCTGCACAAGGCGGCGCTGGAGCGGAAGGTCGATATCGAGATCGTGCGCAACGGCTCGCGTGGGTTGTACTGGCTGGAGCCGCTGGTCGAATTGGAGACGGCGCAGGGCCGGTTCGGCTTCGGACCGGTGACAGCAGACGACGTTCCGTCCCTGCTCGACGCTGTTATCGCCGACAAGTCGCACAAGCTCTCGCTCGGCCTGACCGAGGAGATCCCGTGGCTGAAGCGGCAGACCCGCCTCACCTTCGCCCGCTGCGGCATCATCGATCCGCTGTCGCTCGACGACTACCGCGCCCATGGCGGCTACAAGGGCCTGACGCGCGCCCTGTCGCTGACGCCTGACGCCGTGATTGCCGAGGTCACCACCTCCGGCCTGCGCGGCCGCGGCGGCGCCGGCTTTCCGACCGGCATCAAGTGGAAGACGGTGTCGCAGACGGCAGCCGACCGCAAATACGTCATCTGCAACGCCGACGAAGGCGACAGCGGCACCTTCGCCGACCGCATGCTGATGGAAGGCGACCCCTTCGTCCTGATCGAAGGCATGACGATCTGCGGCATCGCGGTGGGCGCCACCAAGGGCTACATCTACACGCGTTCGGAATATCCGCACGCGATTGCGACCATGGCCAAGGCGATCGACATCGCCAGGAAGGCGGGCCTGCTCGGCGACAAGATCGCGGGCTCGAACTATACGTTCGAGCTGGAGGTCCGCACCGGCGCCGGCGCCTATGTCTGCGGCGAAGAGACCGCGCTGATGGAGAGCCTCGAGGGCAAGCGCGGCATCGTGCGCGCCAAGCCGCCGCTGCCCGCCCATCATGGTTTGTTCGGCAAGCCGACCGTGGTCAACAACCTGCTGTCGTTCGCCGCGATCCCGTTCATCCTCGACGAGGGCGCCAAGGCCTATGCCGATTTCGGCATGGGACGCTCGCGCGGCACGATGCCGATCCAGATCGCCGGCAACGTCAAGTTCGGCGGCCTGTTCGAGACCGCATTCGGCATCACGCTGGGCGAACTGGTCGACGACATCGGCGGCGGCACCTTCACCGGCCGTCCCGTTCGTGCGGTGCAGGTCGGCGGTCCGCTCGGCGCCTACTTCCCACGCGCCCTGTTCGACACGCCGTTCGACTACGAGGCGTTCACCGCCAAGGACGGCCTGATCGGCCATGGCGGCATCGTCGTGTTCGACGACACCGTCGACATGTCGAAGCAGGCGCGCTTCGCGATGGAGTTCTGCGCCATCGAATCCTGCGGCAAGTGCACGCCCTGCCGCATCGGCTCGACGCGCGGCGCCGAGACCATCGACAAGATCCGCCGCGGCGAGCGCGTCGCCGAGAACATCGCCCTGGTCGAGGACCTCTGCGGCACTATGAAGCTCGGATCGCTCTGTGCACTCGGCGGCTTCACGCCCTACCCTGTGCTCTCGGCGCTGAAGCACTTCCGCGAAGATTTCGGCCCCCAGCAGCCGCGCCTGCAGGCTGCGGAATAGGATATCGGGAACAAGGACACCGACCATGTCGCTCATCCACGAAACCGATTACGGCACGCCGCTCTCCAAGTCCGAAAAGATGGTCACGCTCACCATCGACGGCCAGAGCATCACCGTTCCCGAGGGCACCTCGATCATGCGCGCGGCCATGGAGGCCGGCACGCAGATCCCGAAACTGTGCGCGACCGACATGGTCGACGCATTCGGCTCGTGCCGCCTCTGCCTCGTCGAGGTCGAGGGCCGCGCCGGCACGCCGGCCTCGTGCACCACGCCGGTGGCCGCGGGCCTCGTCGTGCACACCCAGACCGAGCGGCTGAAGAAGCTGCGCAAGGGCGTGATGGAGCTTTACATCTCCGACCATCCGCTCGACTGTCTGACCTGCGCCGCCAATGGCGATTGTGAGCTGCAGGACATGGCCGGCGCGGTCGGTCTGCGTGACGTGCGCTACGGCAACCAGGGTGAGAACCACGTGTTCGCCGACGCCTGCGGCGAGGCCAATCCGGCCTGGCTGCCGAAGGACGAGTCCAACCCCTATTTCACCTACGATCCCTCCAAGTGCATCGTCTGCTCGCGCTGCGTCCGCGCCTGCGAGGAGGTCCAGGGCACGTTCGCGCTGACCATCTCGGGCCGCGGCTTCGACAGCCGGGTGTCGCCCGGCATGAGCGAGAGCTTCCTCGGCTCGGAATGCGTCTCCTGCGGCGCCTGCGTGCAGGCCTGCCCGACCGCGACCCTGACCGAGAAGAGCGTGATCGAGATCGGCCAGCCCGAGCACTCGGCCGTCACCACCTGCGCCTATTGCGGCGTCGGCTGCACCTTCAAGGCCGAGATGCGCGGGGAGGAAGTGGTGCGCATGATGCCGTACAAGGACGGCAAGGCCAATCGCGGCCATTCCTGCGTCAAGGGCCGCTTCGCCTGGGGCTATGCGACCCACAAGGAGCGCATCCTCAAGCCGATGATCCGCGAGAGCATCGACCAGCCCTGGCGCGAGGTCTCCTATGACGAGGCGTTCAAATTCGCCGCCGACAAGATGCGTGGCATCCAGGCGAAGTATGGCCGCGACTCGATCGGCGGCATCACCTCGTCACGCTGCACCAACGAAGAGACCTATCTGGTGCAGAAGCTGATCCGCGCCGGCTTCGGCAACAACAACGTCGACACCTGCGCCCGCGTCTGCCATTCGCCGACCGGCTACGGCCTTGCCACCACCTTCGGCACCTCGGCCGGCACGCAGGACTTCGACTCGGTCGAGGACAGCGACGTCATCATGGTGATCGGCGCCAACCCGACCGACGCGCATCCGGTGTTCGGCTCGCGCATGAAGAAGCGGCTGCGCCAAAGCGCCAAGCTGATCGTTGTCGATCCGCGCAAGATCGATCTCGTGAAGTCGGCGCATGTCGCGGCGGACTACCATCTGCCGCTGCTGCCCGGCACCAACGTCGCGATCCTAACCGCGATGGCGCATGTCATCGTCACCGAGGGCCTCGTCAACGAGACCTTCGTGCGCGAGCGCTGCGACTGGAGCGAATTCCAGGATTGGGCCGAGTTCGTCGCGCTGGAGAAGAACAGCCCCGAAGCGGTCGCAAAGATCTCCGGTGTCGATGCGGAAGCGATCCGCGGCGCCGCCCGGCTCTACGCCACCGGCGGCAACGGCGCGATCTATTACGGCCTGGGCGTCACCGAGCACAGCCAGGGCTCGACCACGGTGATCGCGATCGCCAACCTCGCAATGGCGACCGGCAATATCGGCCGCCGCGGCGTCGGCGTGAACCCGCTGCGCGGCCAGAACAACGTGCAGGGCTCCTGCGACATGGGCTCGTTCCCGCACGAGCTGCCGGGCTACCGGCATATTGCGGGCGACGCGGTGCGCGAGCAGTTCGAGGCGATGTGGAACGTCAAGCTCAACCCCGAGCCGGGCCTGCGCATCCCCAACATGTTCGACTCGGCGATCGAAGGCACCTTCATGGGCCTCTATGTGCAGGGCGAGGACATCCTGCAGTCCGATCCGAACACCACGCATGTGGTGCAGGCGCTGTCGTCGATGGAATGCGTCATCGTGCAGGACCTGTTCCTGAACGAGACCGCCAACTACGCCCACGTGTTCCTGCCCGGCTCGACCTTCCTGGAGAAGGACGGCACCTTCACCAATGCCGAGCGCCGCATCCAGCGCGTGCGCAAGGTGATGACGCCGCGCAATGGCATGGCCGACTGGGAGGTCACGATCGGCCTCGCCAAGGCGATGGGCTTCGAGATGACGTACAACCACCCGTCCGAGATCATGGACGAGATCGCGGCGCTGACGCCGACCTTCACCGGCGTCTCCTACCAGAAGCTCGAGGAGATGGGCTCGGTGCAGTGGCCCTGCAACGAGAAGTATCCCGAGGGCTCGCCGATCATGCATGTCGACGGCTTCGTCCGCGGCAAGGGCAAGTTCGTGGTCACCGAATATGTCGCGACCGACGAGCGCACCGGCCCGCGCTTCCCGCTGCTACTCACCACGGGGCGCATCCTGTCGCAGTACAATGTCGGCGCCCAGACGCGGCGCACCGACAACGTGGTGTGGCATGGCGAGGACGTGCTGGAGATCCATCCGCACGATGCCGAGCAGCGCGGCATTCGCGACGGCGACTGGGTGCGGCTGACGAGCCGCGCCGGCGAGACCACCTTGCATGCGCTGATCTCGGAGCGCGTGGCGCCGGGCGTGGTCTACACCACGTTCCACCATCCGCTGACCCAGGCCAACGTCATCACCACCGATTACTCGGACTGGGCGACCAATTGTCCGGAGTACAAGGTCACGGCGGTGCAGGTGTCGCAGTCCAACGGTCCGTCGGACTGGCAAAAGGCTTATGACGAGCAGGCCCGCAACTCGCGCCGCATCGCCCCGGTCGTGGAGGCGGCGGAGTAGCATGACCGATGCAGTGCGCATCGCGGATCGTCTGGTCTGGCGCGACGGAGCCCTCACCGAGGGCCACCGCCGCGTGCCGGAGGAGACTGCGGTCGCGCTGACCTACAATGGCGGCACCCAGGCCGTCATGATGGCGACGCCGCAGGACCTCCGCGACTTCGCCATCGGCTTCAGCCTGAACGAAGGTCTGGTCACGAGCCGCGACGACATCATCTCGCTGGACGTCGTCGAGCTGGATGACGGCATCGAACTCAGGATGTGGCTGCCCGACGCTCTCGCCGAACGCCTGGCCGAGCGCCGCCGCAACATCGCCGGCCCCACCGGCTGCGGCCTGTGCGGCATCGATTCCATCAGCGAAGCGGTCCGGCCGGCAGCGCATGTCCCCGACGGCCGGCGTTTCACGCCGCGCGACGTCATGGCGGCCCTGGCGGCGATCGAGCCGCTGCAGAAGCTCAACCACGAGACCCGCGCGGTGCACGCCGCCGCCTTCTGGACGCCGGCGCGCGGCATCGTCGCGCTCCGCGAGGATGTCGGCCGCCACAACGCCCTCGACAAGCTCGCCGGCCACCTCGCGCAAGCGCGCTGTGCGGCGAGCGAGGGCCTCGTGATCCTGACGAGCCGCGTCTCGGTCGAGCTGGTGCAGAAGGCGGCTGCCATGGGCGCACCCATCATGGTCGCGGTGTCAGCGCCGACCGCGCTCGCCATTCGCATGGCGGACGCCGCGGGCATCACGCTCATTGCCGTGGCCCGCAACGACGGCTTCGAAATCTTCACCCATCCCGACCGGATCGTCGCGGGCGCCGAGACCGGCGCGCGACCAACACAGACGGACAACACCCATGTCGCATAACCCCTCCGAGCGCCTCGTCTACATGGCCAACCAGATCGGCAAGTTCTTCCAGAGCCAGGGCCGGGAGAAAGAGGTCGCCGGCGTCGCCGAGCACATCAAGAAGTTCTGGGACCCGCGCATGCTCAAGACGATCTATGCGCACCACGATGCCGGCGGCGCCGGCCTCGACCCGGCGGTGAAGGAAGCGATCGGCCGGCTGAAGCAGGCGGCGGTCGCCAAGGAAAAGGCATAGGCGGCCGTCCGACCGCGCTCCCGGTCAGGTCATCCCTCCACGAGTGCCGTGAACACGCGCCGCACCTCGGTCTGAGTCTCGCGCAACCGCGCCTCGAGCGCCGAGAAATCCGGCGCGTCGCCTGCGCGGGCCATCACCCGCAGCAGGTCCTCGCCGGCCTGATCCGGCCTGAACTTGTCGCTGACGCACAGCCGCACGATCTGCGTCAGATCGTGATACAGCCGCGCAGCCTGGCGCAGGATCACGGCTTCGGCACGCGGCAGCACGCCGAGCCGCTCGGCATTGTCGAGCACCGCGAGCGTGCTGACGTCGAGGATCTCCGGCGTCGTCGCCGCATGCACGAGCTGCAGATATTGCGCGACGAAGTCGATGTCGACCATGCCGCCGGCGGCATGCTTGAGGTCCCACAGATCCGCCTCGCCCTTCTCGGCCGCGATCGCGCGGCGCATGTCGGCGACATCGCGCGCGATCGCGCTCCTGTCGCGCACCCGCCGCAGCGCAGCCTGGATGATTTCCTCGATCCGAACCCGAAACGCCGGCGAAGCCGAGATCACCCGCGCCCGCGTCAGCGCCATGTGCTCCCAGGTCCACGCCTCCTGCTCCTGATAATGCGCAAAGGAGTCGATGTGCGAGGCCAGCGGGCCGGCGCGGCCCGACGGCCGCAGCCGCATGTCGATGTCGTAGAGCACGCCGTAATTGGTGCGCGAGGTGAAGGCTGAGATCAGCCGCTGAGTGAAGCGCGCGAAGTAGTGGGCGCCCTGCAGCGAGCGCTCGCCGTCGGAATCCGGGGCATCGCCGTCGAAATCATAGAGCAGGATCAGGTCGAGATCGGACGAGGCCGTCATCTCGCGGGCCCCGAGCCGTCCCATCGCGACGATCGCGGTCTCCTGGCCCTTGATGCGGCCGTGCTGGGCGGCGAAGCGCTCGGTCACGAGATCATGCACGGTGTGCACGATGCCCTCGGCGACGTCGGCGAACGCGGTGCCGGCCTGCTGCGCCGACACCGTGCCGGAGAGGATGCGCGTGCCGATCAGGAACAGGCTTTCCTGGCCGAACAGCCGGAGGCGATCGAGAAACTCCTCATAGGTCCCGGCATCCTGTAGCGTCGAGGCCAGCCGCTCCGACAATTCGCGCCGGTCCGGGATGGCGCCGAAGAAGCGCGGATCGATCAGGCCGTCCATCAGCCGCGGCTGCCGCGCCAGCATGTCGCCGAGCCGCGGCGCAGCGCCGAGCACGAGCGCGACGAGCGCAACGAGATCACGGTTCTGCCCGAGCAGCGTGATCAGGCGGCCGCCGAGCTGCAGCGCCTGCAGGAAGCGGTCGAAGGCCACGACGGCGCGATCCGGCTCGTCGGCATGGGCGAGACCATCGATCAGCGCGGGCAGGAAATCGGTGAACGCCGTGCGCGTCGCATCAGCACGGAACACGCGGTACTCGCCCGCCAGCCATTGCTGCAGGGTCTTGGCGACCATCACCGGATCGCGGAAGCCCAATCCGGCAAGATGCTCCATCAGGCGCGGCTCGTCGGGACCGGCGCCGTAGTTCACCGCGGGCAGGCTGACGGTGCCGGTCGGATCGCCCTCGAACAGCCTGGCGTAGTGCCCCTGCACGATGTCGAGATGGAACAGCAGATCGGCCGCGAACCGCTCGCGGCTCTCATAGCCGAAGAAGCATGCGAATCGGCTCACGCCCTCGACATCGTCGGGCAGGCTGTGGATCTGCTCGTCCGCCATCATCTGCAGCCGGTGCTCGACCCGGCGCAGGAACTCATAGGCCGTGGTGAGCTCGTCGCGCGCCTGCTCCGTGATCCAGTTGCTGGCCGTGAGCACGTCGAGCGCCTGGAGCGTCGGGCGCACGCGCAGCTCGGGATGACGGCCGCCGGCGATCAGCTGCTGCGTCTGGGCGAAGAACTCGATCTCGCGGATGCCGCCGCGCCCGACCTTGACGTTGTGGCCTTCGACCGCGATCTCGCTGTGGCCGCGATAGACCTGCATCTGCCGCTTCATGTCGTGGACGTCGGTCAGCGCCTGGAAGTCGAGATGCTTGCGCCAGACGAACGGCGACAGCTCCGCCAGCATCGCCTCGCCCGCGACGACGTCGCCGGCACAGACCCGCGCCTTGATCATCGCGGCGCGTTCCCAGGTGCGGCCCTCGCGCTCGTAGTAATGCAAGGCCGCCTCGGTCGACATCGCCACCTGCGTCGAGGCCGGATCCGGCCGCAGCCGCAGATCGACGCGGAACACGTAGCCGTCGGCGGTGCGGCTCTGCAGCAGCCGCGCCATCGCCTGCGTGACACGGACGAAGAACGGCTGCGGCTCGATGTCGCGCGCCAGCGAATTGACCTCGGGATCGAAGAACACGATCAGGTCGATGTCACTCGAATAGTTGAGCTCGCCCGCGCCCATCTTGCCCATCGCGAGCACGAACAGGCCGCTGCCCTGCTCCGGATCGTCGGCATCGACGGGCGCGAGCCGGCCGCGCACCGTCTCCAGGCGCAACAGGTACCGCAGCGCCATCTGCACCGAGGACACCGCGACGTCGGTCAGCCCCGCCGTCACCTGCATCACCGGCCAGACGCCGCCGATGTCGCACAGCGCGATCAAGAGCGCCGCCTCGGATTTCAGCCGGCGCAAAAGGCTCATCACCTCGGCTTCATTGGAAGCGGCAAACACCTCGCGCCCGGTGCGGGCGATCAGCTCGGCGAGATGCGCCTGCGGCTCGCAGCGCAAGAGACGGTCGAGGCGATGGCCGTCGGCGCGGACGAGATCGAACAGATAGGGCGAGCACTCGGCAATCCCGAGCAGGATGGTGCGGGCCCAGCCGCCGGCGAGCAGCGCGTGGAGCGAGGCGGCCAAGGACGGCTCGAGCTCGGCGAGCCACTCGTTGAGGCGGTGTTCGGCTTTGTCGGGCGCACGGACATGTGGGCCGGCAACGAAACGTTCGGCCAGCATCTGCCCGTCCGCGTTTCCCGGCGCGGATGAGGTCATGCGGCCTTCTGTGGCACATCCTGCGCCGGCGCCGCAAGCTTGGCGGGCTGGCCCGCGCCGGCCGGCAGCACCAGGGTCGCGACCAGGCCCGGCCTGGCATCGTCCAGCCGGAGCTCGCCGCCATGCAGGGTCGCCACCGCGGCGGCGAGGCTGAGGCCGAGGCCCGACCCCGGCAAGGTGCGGGACGCCTCCAGCCGCACGAAACGCTCGACCGCGTGCTTGCGCTCGGCCTCGGGAATGCCCTCGCCATGATCGGTGACGCTGAGCAGCACCTGTCCGCCCTCGCGCCGGGCCTCGATCAGGATCTCGCGGCTGGCAGCCGCAGCGGCGGGATCGAGCGGCAACGCGGCCGGCTTGCCGTATTTGATCGCGTTCTCGACGAGATTGGCGAGCGCCTGGCTGATCAGCTCGCGATTGCCATGCACCGGCGCGGCCGCGGCCTTGACCCGCAGGGTCATCTCATTGTCCTCGGCCAGCGGCTCGTACAATTCGTGGATGCCGCCGGCGACCTCGGCCGCATCGAACTCGACCATGTCGCCGCGCGCCTGCCCGGACTCCGCCCGCGCGATCATCAGCAGCGCGTTGAAGGTGCGGATCAGCCCGTCGGATTCCTCGATCGTCCGCTCCAGCGCG
This sequence comes from Bradyrhizobium sp. SZCCHNS3002, assembly GCF_032377435.1. NCBI lineage: Bacteria > Pseudomonadati > Pseudomonadota > Alphaproteobacteria > Hyphomicrobiales > Nitrobacteraceae > Bradyrhizobium > Bradyrhizobium sp. SZCCHNS3002. The sequence continues at coordinate 8,686 of NZ_JAUHHY010000019.1, read as the reverse complement.
GCGCGATATTCGTCCTCGGAGCGCGACTTCGCCAGCGCCTCCTCGGCGCGGTTGCGCAACCGTGTCAGCGGCGTCTTGAGATCATGCGCGATGTTGTCGGAGACCTCCTTGAGGCCGGTCATCAGCGCCTCGATGCGCTCCAGCATCGCGTTGAGATTCTCCGCCAGGCGATCGAGCTCGTCGCCGCTGCGCCCGACCGGCAGCCGGCCGGAGAGATCGCCATCCATGATCCGCCGCGTCGTGCCGGTCATGGCGTCGATCCGGACCAGCACGCGCCGCGCGACAAAGATGCCGCCGCCGATGCCGAGCACCACCACCACCAGCACCGACCATTGCGCCGCCTTGGCGACGATGCCGAACAGGCGGCGGCGCTCCTCGAGATCGCGGCCGATCAAAAGCCGAAAACCGCTGGAGAGCTGGGTGACATAGACCAGCGCGCGGTGGCTGTGCTCGGTGCTGTCGTCGAGCCGCCGGTAGAACGTCTCCGACCAGCCGGACGAGCCCATCACGCCCGGCGCCAGCGAGCCGACATTGCCGGCGATCGCCTGCCCGCTCGGCGTGGTGATGAGATAGAGATTGGCGCCCGGCCGCAGCGCGCGGCTTTCGATCGCGCCGACGATGCCGCGCAGGCCCCAGCGGGCGAAGATGTCGGTCATCTCGCTGATCTCGGAGGTGACCGTGGTCGAGATCTGCTCGGTGATGAGGCGGCGGGTGTTCCAGGCGAAATAGCCGAGCAGCGAGGCTGCGAACAGCGCAAACAACAGCAGATAGACCAGCGTCAGCCGGAATGCCGTGGTGCGGATCAGCTTACCGAAGGCCGTCACGGATCATGTACCCCGCGCCGCGGATGGTGTGGAGCAGCGGGCGGTCGAACCCCTTGTCGATCTTGGAGCGCAGCCGCGAGATGTGGACGTCGATCACGTTGGTCTGCGGATCGAAGTGATAGTCCCAGACGTTCTCCAGCAGCATCGTGCGCGTCACCACCTGGCCGGCATGCTTCATCAGATATTCGAGCAGGCGGAACTCGCGCGGCTGCAGGGTCAGCTCGTCCTTGCCGCGGGCGACGCGATGCGACAGCCGGTCGAGCTCGAGGTCGCCGACCTTGTAGGTGGTCTCCTCGGCCGGGCCGCCATGGCGGCGCGACAGCACCTCGACGCGGGCCAGCAGCTCGGCAAAGGCGTAGGGTTTCGGCAGATAATCGTCGCCGCCGGCGCGCAGGCCCTTGATGCGGTCGTCGACCTGGCCGAGCGCCGACAGGATCAGCACCGGCGTCCGGTTGCCCTTGTCGCGCAGCGCGCCGATCAGCGACAGGCCGTCGCGCTTGGGCAGCATGCGGTCGACCACCAGCACGTCGTAATCCCCGCTCTCGGCCATGGCGAGCCCCTCCTCGCCGTCGCTGGCGAGGTCTGCGACATGTCCGACCTCGCGGAACGCCTTGACCAGATAGTCGGCGGACTCGCGGTCGTCTTCGATGATCAGGAGGCGCATTGCGGAAACGGGGGCGGCGGTCACGGTTGGATGTCCATCTACATGGACCGGCCGCCGTTTCCGTGCAAGGCGGCATGGGCCCGGGGTTGATCGGCAGCAAAGTGGGCGGTGAGGCTGGGGGACCTCACCGCCCGAGTTCCTTCCGACGGAGGGGGGCATTATCCAACGGAAGGTTTGCGGGAGCGGAACTTGAAGCCCGCCCCCAGGAAGAGCCGCCGGTGCGGGGGCACATGCCGGCGGTCTCCCATCTCGTGAGGGCCTTAGCCCTTGGCCAGCGGCACTGCGACGAAGCGCGACTGGCCGCCGCTCTTCACACGCATCAGCACGCTGTTCTTGTTGTCGGCCTTGGCGGCGTTGATCGCCTCGCGCACGTCACCGGCCGAGGTCACCGACTTGCCCGCGACCTCGAGGATGACGTCGCCTTCCTTGAAGCCGCGATCGGCAGCGGCGCTCTTCGGATCGACCTCGGTGACGACGACGCCCTCCTTGCCGGCGCCGGCGACGCTCGACGCGGGCGCCACCGTCATGCCGAGCTTCGGCACGTCGGCGCCGCGGGTCGGGCTCGCATTGTCGCCGCCGGTGTCGGCCTTGGCCTCGATGGTGTTCGGCAGCTTGCCGAGCGTCAGGTTGATGGTCTTGTCCTCGCCCTTGTGCAGGACGTTGAGCTTGACCGAGGCGCCCGGCGCGATGCCGCCGATGGTGCGGGCGAGCTCACGCGCGTCCTTCACCGGCTCGCCGTTGACAGCGGTGATGACGTCGCCGGACTGGATGCCCGCCTTCGCCGCCGGGCCGTTGGCCTGCGGCTCGGCGACCAGCGCGCCCTCGGCCTTCTTCATGCCGAGGCTGTCGGCGATGTCCTGCGTCACCGGCTGGATCTGCACGCCGATCCAGCCGCGGCTGACCGAGCCGTTGTCCTTGAGCTGGGCCACCACGCTCTTCACCGTCGAGGCGGGGATCGAGAACGCGATGCCGACGCTGCCGCCGGACGGCGAGTAGATCGCGGTGTTGACGCCGACGACATTGCCGTCGACATCGAACGCCGGACCGCCGGAATTGCCCTTGTTCACGGGCGCGTCGATCTGGATGAAATCATCATACGGGCCGTTGCCGATGTCGCGGCCGACCGCCGAGACGATGCCGGCCGTCACCGTGCCGCCGAGGCCGAACGGGTTGCCGACCGCCAGCACCCAGTCGCCGATGCGCGGCTTGCCGTCGGCGAGCTTGGCGAACGAGAAGTTCGAGCCGCCCTCGACCTTGATCAGCGCCAGATCCGTGCGCGGATCGGTCCCGATCACCTTGGCGCTGTAGGTCTTGCCGTCGTCGGTCGTCACCTCGACCTTGTTGGCGCTGTCGACCACGTGGTTGTTGGTCACGGCATAGCCGTCGGCGGAGATGAAGAAGCCGGAGCCCTGCCCGGTCACGGCGCGACCGCCACCACGGCCGCCGCGGCCCGGCATGCCGGGAATGCCGTTCTCACCGCCGAAGCGGCGGAAGAAGCGCTCCATCGGCGAGCCCGGCTGGAACGGCAGATCCTCGTCGCTGTCGTCCTTCGACACCTTCTCGGCGATGTTGACCTTGACCGAAATCACCGACGGCTTCACCCGCTCCACGATGTCGGCAAAGCCGATCGGGCGCGCGACCTTGCTGACCTCGTTCGCCACCTGCGCATGCGCCGAGGTCGAGAACAGGTCGAGCGGCGCCCCCTGCGGCGACAGGCCATAGGCGGCAACACCGAGGCCCGCGACCACGGAGGCCATCAGCGCGAACTTGCGCGCCGAGAACAGCCCGCGCCGGGACTGGCGATAGGATGGAAGCGAGGACAGGTCGGTCGGACGTTCGGTCATACGGTTTTCTCCGCAAGTGATTTTGGTCAAGGTCTAAACGTGTGTCCCGGGCTGTGCGCCCCGTTCGCCAGTGAAGATGGGACTTGCCGCCTTACGGCGTGCTGGCTGCGGCGTTAAACTTCTGTAATGGATGGACACACAGACTGCGGCGGAATGGCGCGGATGGTGGAGCGAGGCGGAAAAGCCTTGCGAGACCAGGCGCTTGCCCACGCCCCGGCCGCCCCGCGACGGCCATCATTTCGGCCGGTCCGACCAAAGTCGTACCCCCCGTAGGGCGGGTTAGCCGCAGGCGTAACCCGCCGCCTTTCCCACAGCCCCCCGATCCAGCCGCCGCACATCCGCCCGCACTGGAGCCAGTCCCCGGCGGATAACGCTTTCGCTCATCCGCCCTACCCGTCCGGTGCGCTCGCAATGACGCCCGGAGCAACTATCCTGATCCACACGAACAAACAGCATGTGGAGAAAGCGAACCGCGCGTCGAGCCTCCACATCCTCGCGACGCATCCCGCGCCCGAGCTATGCCCTTCAAACTCGCACCCTCACGTAGAGGGCACAGGGAAGGCCGGGCGCTGGCCGCGCCCGTGGCCCGCCTGCGGAAAAAAATGCAGGCGGCAGGTACCACAGGTCTGGCCGAACACACCCGGCCCTCCCTGTGCGATGGTGTTAACGCTTATACGTGATCTCCCCGGGGACCGGCTCATTGACCCCGTCGCCGGCGGATCATCCCCACCAGCTTGGCCTCAGCACCGGGAGGCCAGGACCACACGATTTCACGTCCGCAGTCCACCGTTCGTCGGCGAGGCAAACCCCGCTGCGGCAGCCCGCGTCCATCGCATTCCATCCCGACGTCCGTGACGATCGCGATACGCCCCCTCGGCGGAACGGAACGGGCGGAGCATAGAGGTGATTTGGGGGAAGCGACAAGCGATTTATGTTTTTCGGAAGTTCTTGACGAGTTTTCGGAAGGCGGGGTGATTTGGGCGACGGGCAGTTCATGGGCGTCGCACCCCCATTGGCTTATCACTTCGAAGCTATCAAATTGGGCCTTTGGATCTCCCCACTTGCCCAAGTTACAGGAAGTTCCCATCTCCAAGATGCTGGGGGTTCTCACCGAAAGGGAGACCGCAAATGTCTAACCTAACCCATGGGGGCGCGCAGGTGCGCCCATGATTCAGCCGACCAAAGACGAGCTCAGGCAGTGGCTGAGAGAAGCGCGAGAGCAGGCAAGGGTTGAAAAAAAGCTCCGCAACCGCGCAGAGTATGAACTTGGAATTGCAAAACGTAAGCTTGGTGGATTGGTGCTCGAGGGCAAAATCGCTGTGCCAGCCGAGTTGCTGGGTCAGATTGTTATCCGAATGAGCGAGGCCGAGGAGATTGACGCTACCAAGACCGGAAAGCTTCTTTCCCAAGACTGAGATCACCGGGAGGTCGCCTCAATTGGCGGCCTCTTCTTTTTTGAGATCTGCCGCCTTCTCCGGAAGAAGGGCTTTCATCGCCGAAAGTCTATCAATGACCTTTTGTACGCCAGCTTGATCGTAAAGCAATGCCGCGAGTTCTAGACGATCATCCTTTATCGCAATTGAGGATTCGCTTACGCCCTTCTCTCCAACCCAACTGATTGTAACGGTTGGCCGTCCAGAATTTGCTGCAACCGTAGCGATTGACGCTGTCGGGATATTGTGGAGCACCGACTGACTATAGAAAGTATTGCGAGCAGCCTCTTCGGCACTAGGCGCAGGAGCGAGCATCTCGAATACGTCGTTGATATTGTAACCCGACGATTCAGCCTCTACGAGTTGCTTTGTTTCGCGATAAGACCGAATAACTGCATCAGCGGCAGTCGGGATGAATTTTTGAGTTAGGAGATAGGAACGAAGTGCTTGATCGCTCGCCTTACCGCTTTGAAAGCGTGCATCAAGTTCCGCAAACAGTTCAGGGCTCGACGCGGCCTCCCGAAGCGCCGCGACGCGCTCATTGCTTCCCGGCGGGTGAGCGATGATCGCAACCGCCAGATCAGATACTCTGGTTTGATCACCACGCCCCTCAAGCAGCCCATACTTCAGCACCGCCGACAGTACCCCGAGGGATTTCCCATTTAGACTCTGGTATCCCATATGGGCAGCGGCAACGGCGCGTGGGATGGGGTTCTGATAGTCGTTGTTGTAGACCTCGGTGGCCTTCTCAATTGCCTCCTTTAAACCGATCGCAGGGTACTGGGGACTCCGCGCTTTCGCCATTTGCCGCTCCTGTGCCAACAAACATCATCTACATCAGCCAGAAGTTATCGTCAATGTTATCCCATAATCATTTTATCGCGTAAAACACGTTTATAACGTAATATTCCCTTGGACGACAGCGCGCTCCCCACTATTATGGGGCCAAATTGCGAGGGTCCGCATTCCCAACGGCCGCCTTCGCTGAAGCTGCAGATCCAAATGGGCCCCCGGTGAAGCATGAGCACTGGAACTGTACCCAAACCCAAGAAGCCTCCGCTGGGTGAATCCGAGTTGAGCCAGATCCTCGCCCATGCGCACGCGTGTCGCCAGGCATTCGGGCCCTATATCGGCGCTCTCATAGTAATTGTGACCATCATCAAGGCTAGGCCAGGATATGTCGGCGTCGCGAGCACCGTCAGCATCCTCGGCGGCATCATGTACCACGCGTTCTGGAAGTGAATCGTAACGCGCATGAGCGGTCCCATGTGGGACTAACACACGGAGAGCCTGTCATTAGCCAATAGACGTAGACGGACAGGGGACGAGTCCAGCCATGACGATGGGGGGCGAGTTCGTGCGAAGCCTCGACCCTCGACTCTTGGAAAGACAGCCCGGCGTGCAACCGGCGCTGCCTTTAGCACGTACTCCATAAGGTCCTTGGTTAGGCGGAGCCGTAGCCGCCGCACGACCGTCTTGGGCGGTGAGGGCGGATTACGCTACGCGAATCCGCCTACTTGTCGCTGGTGGACACCCCTCCTCACGCCGCCTGCAACGACCCCAGGAACCGGCTCACCTCCCGCTTCAGCCGCCCGCTCTCCGCCGACAGCGACCTTGCCGCCGCCAGCACCTGCGACGACGCCGAGCCCGTCTCCGACGCGCCGCGCTGCACGTCGTCGATGTTGCGCGACACGCGTTGGGTGCCGTTGGCGGCGTGCTGGACGTTGCGGGAAATCTCTTGCGTCGCGGCGCCCTGCTCTTCGACCGCCGCGGAGACGGCGGCGGAGATTTCGGACAGGCGGCCGATGGTGCTGCCGATCTCCTTGATCGAGCCGACCGACTCCTCGGTGGCGGCCTGGATGCCGGAGACCTGCTGGGCGATCTCGCCGGTGGCCTTGGCGGTCTGCTCGGCCAGCGCCTTGACCTCGGCGGCGACCACCGCGAAGCCGCGGCCGGCCTCGCCCGCGCGCGCCGCCTCGATGGTGGCGTTGAGCGCCAGCAGATTGGTCTGGCCGGCGATGCTCGAGATCAGCTCGAGCACGTCGCCGATGCGGGTGGCGGCCTTCGACAGGGTACCGACGCGCTCATTGGTGCGGTTGGCCTGCGCCACCGCTTCGCTGGCAATGCGCGCGGATTCCTGCACCTGGCGGGAGATCTCGCTGACCGAGGACGACAGCTCCTCGGCGGCGGAGGCCACCGTCTGCACGTTGGACGACGCCTCCTGCGAGGCAGCGGCGACGTCGGCCGACAGGTCCTGGCCGCGCGCGGCGGTGCTGGTGAGCGTCCCGGCGGAGGCTTCGAGCTCGCTCGAGGCGTGCGACACCGCATCGACGATCTCGCCGACCGCCTGCTCGAACTGTCGGGCGAGCTTCGCCATGTCGTCCCGGCGCTGCTGCTCCTGCCGCGCCTCGGCGTCCGCATGCTCGGCGCGCAGACGCTCGGTCTCGGCCATGTTGTCCTTGAACACCTGGATCGCCGTCGCCATGGCGCCGATCTCGTCACGGGAGCCGCGGCCGGGGATCTCGACGGCGACGTCGCCGCTCGCGAGCCGTCCCATCGCCCGCGTCATCGACGCCAGCGGGCCTGTGATGCTGCGCGCGATCAGGACCGCGACGAGGCAGCCGAACAGGATGGCGGCGGCGCCGACCAGCATCTGCAGCGAGATCGTGCTGGCGATGGCGCCCTCGGCCGACGTGCGCGAGGCGTGATAGTCGGCATTCACGGCGGTCTCGGCGGACTTGAGCGTGTCGATGCTCCTGGCGATCAGCGGCTCGATCGCGTTGGCGTAGATGTCCTCGGACTTCAGCGCCGCGGCGGCGGTGGCCTCGAACGCGGTCTTGTTGAGCTGCAGCGAGGCCTTCACCGGCGCGATCGCGGCCAGCACGCCCGCCGGCGGCGACGCGCCCTCCAGCGTGGCGAGCCGCTGCTCGACATTGTCGACGCCGGCGCGGAAGGCGGACGCCGACTTGGTGTCGCGCAGCGCCAGGAAGCGCCAGGTCGCGATGCGGACGAGCTGCAGGCGGGCGTCGATGTCGGCGACCGCGGTCATCACCTCCGGCTCCTTGGAGATGCGTGCCGCGATCGACAGCTTGGCGGCCTTGGCGGCGAGGTCCTCGCCGCCCGGCAGCAGCGCGGCGCGGCCGGACTTCACCTGCTTGACGGCGTCGCTGAGTGCATCGCGCTGGGTCTTCATCTGCGCGATCTCGCTGGTGAGATCGCCGTAGAGCTTGCGCTGCTCCGCCGACAGCCGACCGGCGGTGGCCGCCTGCAGCAGCGCCGTCGCCGCCGCCTCGCGCTCGGCCGCCTCCTTGAGCGCCGGCTCGTTGGCGTCGTGGATGTAGCGCAAATTGGCGCGCTGGATCGCCTGCAAATGGTTGGAGATCTGCAGGATGCGCGCGGTCGCGTCCGACAGCGCCGACATGCTCGCGACCTGGTCGCGCACGGCCCACAGATTCCACACCGCCACCGCCGCCATCACGGCGCCGGCGACGATGAGCGCCGCAAAGCCGGCGTAGAGACGCCCCCTGATCTTCAAGCTCATCATGTCCTCGTCCGCTCCCCCAAGAGCGGCAGGCGGGCGAACCGACGTCGCCACGCGCCTGCCCCGCAGCAGCGGCCGCCTGGCTGGCGACTCACAGCTGTGCTGTATGCACGATGGGCGGTATTTACTAATAGCGGGTTAGACGGAGCCGCGGGGACGGGGCATCGTTTGTCGCCGAGCTACGCAGTCCGGATGCGTGCCGTCCGGTGCACCCAGCTCGCGGCGGACGCAGGTGCGCTCAACTCACCCGGTCGTCATGCGCGGGCTTGACCCGCGCATCCATCCCTTGCGCAGACGGACCGGCGTGGATGGCCGGGTCAAGCCCACGGCTGTCCGGTTCAGCTTCCGCATATTGCGAGGCTCAACTGTTGTGGGTTTTT
>NZ_JAUHHY010000018.1:0-133030 GCF_032377435.1 Bradyrhizobium sp. SZCCHNS3002 | reverse complement strand
GGCGATGCTCAAGACCGCAGAAGAATCCACGCCATGCGCCTTGTCCAGCCTGCCTGAACCGGACAGCCGTGGGCTTGACCCGGCCATCCACGTCTTTGGCACTGCGGCGTGGACGGGCGTGGATGCCCGGGACAAGCCCGGGCATGACGACCTTTGGCTTGGTGCGGTGGGGGGCCTAAACTGACGACATGTCCTCTTTAAAGCACATTGCGGTCATCGGGGCCGGCCCGGCTGGGCTCATGGCCGCCGAGGTGCTGGCGGGCGGCGGCGTCGCCGTCACCGTCTACGACGCGATGCCGTCGGTTGCCCGCAAGTTCCTGATGGCGGGGCGAGGGGGCCTCAATCTCACGCACAGCGAAGAGCTGCCGCTGTTCCTGTCGCGCTATCGCGACGCTGCGTCGTGGCTTACGCCGGCCATCCAAGCCTTCTCGCCGCAACAACTGCGCCACTGGTGCGAGGCGCTGGGCGAGCCGACCTTCGTCGGCTCCTCGGGCCGCGTGTTTCCTGTCGCAATGAAAGCCTCGCCGTTGCTGCGGGCGTGGCTGCGCCGGCTCGATGCGCAGGGCGTGCGAGTCGCGCTACGGCATCGCTGGACCGGCTGGGACGACCGGGGACATCTGACCTTCGAGACGCCGAACGGTCCGCACACCGTGGCAGCCGACGCGACCGTGCTGGCGCTGGGCGGCGCCTCCTGGCCGCGGCTCGGATCCGACGGCGGCTGGGTGCCGATCCTCGCCGCCAAGGGCGTCGCGATCGCGCCGCTGCGGCCCGCCAATTGCGGCTTCACCGTCGGCTGGTCCGACATCTTCCGCGACCGCTTCGAGGGCCAGCCGCTGAAGGGCATCGCGCTGGCGTTCGGCGAGCGCAGCGTGCGCGGCGAGGCGGTCGTGACGCGGGACGGCATCGAAGGCGGCGCGGTCTATGCACTGTCGGCCGAGCTGCGGGAGGCCGTGGCTGTTCATGGCGAGGCTGTCCTGCACGTCGCGCTGCGGCCCGATCTCGCTGCCGCTGATCTGATCAAGAAGCTATCGGCTCCACGCGGCAAGCAGTCGTTCTCGAATGTGCTCCGCAAGGCGTTGCAGTTGTCGCCGGTCGCGATCGGCCTGCTGCAGGAGGCAGCAAAGACGCAAGGGCTGTCGTTGTCGTCGCTACCGCCCGACCGTCTCGCGGCACTGATCAACGCCCTGCCGATCAAGCTGACCGGCACCGCCGGGCTCGCGCGCGCCATCTCCAGCGCCGGCGGCATCGCCCGCGATGAGCTCGACGCCGACTACATGCTGCGGCGACTGCCCGGCGTGTTCGCCGCTGGAGAGATGCTGAACTGGGAGGCGCCGACCGGCGGCTATCTGCTGCAGGCGTCGTTTGCGACTGGCGTGGCTGCGGGGAAGGGCGTGTTGAAGTGGCTTAAATCGTAGGGTGGGCAAAGCGCAGCGTGCCCACCGTCAGCACCAACAGAGACAACGGTGGGCACGCTGCGCCGAGGCGTTGCCGCGTCGCCTCTTTGCCCACCCGACGTCTTTGCCGTCATTGCGAGCGAAGCGACTTGTCCGCCAGAGCCCGACGGGCGACGGCGGAAGCAATCCAGGGCGGCACGTGCGGCTCTGGATTGCTTTGTCGCTTCGCTCCTCGCAATGACGGGCTGAGAGAGCGCCCCCTATCGCAGCTTCCCCCGCGCCGCGACCGGCAGCGTGCCCAGGATCTCCTCGCCGCGCACCATCACCACCTCGTCCATCATGTTGACGACGACGCAGACGTGGTTGGGGACGATGCGGACGACGTCGCCGACATGGGGGCGGGTGTTGCTGCGCGACAGATCGAGGAAGCCGTGCTCCTCGGCGAAGCGCGCGATCTTGGCTTCGGGGTGTTCCAGGATCAGGCCGTGGCCGTCGAGCCCGCCAGTGTCGGTCGTCAGCGTCTTCGAGCCGGCATCGAGAATGCCGCGCTCGGGCGCGGCGCGACTGACGACGGTCGAGTAGATGTGCAGCGCGCAGTCGTCCCAGGTGGCGACGCCGGCGGCGACCTGCATGCGGTCGTTGTAGATATAGGTACCCGGCCGATGCTCGGTCGCGCCCCTGAGCTTGCCGAGATTCTTCAGGTTCGGCGAGCCGCCGGTCGAGACGATGGCAGCGTCCAGCCCCTCGGCGCGCACGCCGGCCAGCGCCTCGTCGTAAAAGCGCTGTGCCTCGTCCCAGCCGCTCTCGGTCGGGTACAGCATGAAGCCGGCGAAGCGCAGTCCCTCGGAGGCTTTGATCTGGCGTGCGAGCTGGATCGCCTCGGCCGGCGTCTCGACCCCGGCGCGCTTGCGCCCGGTGTCGCATTCGACCACGACCGACAGCGTGCGGCCCGACTGCTTTGCCGCCTGCGGCAGGCCGGCGATGACGGTCGCGTTATCGGCGGCGACGGTCATGTCGGCCTTGGCCTGCAGCGCGGCGAGGCGGGCCATCTTCTCCTCTCCGATCAGATTGTAGCTGATCAGGATGTCGGCGATGCCGGCGTCCGCCATGATTTCGGCCTCGCCGATCTTCTGGCAGGTGATACCCTGCGCGCCGGCCTCGATCTGCAGTTTCGCCAGCACCGGGCTCTTGTGCGTCTTGATGTGCGGCCGGTTGGCGACGCCCGCGGCCTCGCACTGGGCCTGGATGCGCGCGATGTTGCGCTCGACCCTGTCCATGTCGATGACGGCGCAGGGCGTGCCGTACTCACGGGCGATCCTGGCGGCGAGCGGGGTGGTCATGTCATTCACTCCATGTTGCCGTCATTGCGAGGAGCGAAGCGATGACGGAGAGAATGTCGGGTGGGCAAAGCGAAGCGTGCCCACCGTCTTCTGTTGCGCAAGCTCGTGGTGGGCACGGCGCTTGCGCGCCTTTGCCCATCCTACGTAAACATCAAGCCCCCTCGATTTCCTCGCGCAGCACTTCCAGCTCCAGCCAGCGGTCTTCCGCGGCGGTGAGCTCGGCCTGCGCGGTGGCGATGGCGAGGGAGGCGGCGTCGAACTTTTTGCGGTCCTTGGCGTAAAGAGCAGGATCCGCGAGCACGGCCTGCTGCTTGGCAATCTCGGCCTGCAGCTTCGCGATCGTCTTCGGCAGGGTCTCCAGCGCGTGCTTCTCGTTGAAGGAGAGCTTGCGCTTGGGCGCGCTCGCCGGCACTGTCGCAGCCGGCTTGGCCTCCTTCTTCTCCTCAGCCGCCTTGGCATGCTCGCGCTTCAGGTCGGCGCCGCGCTGCGCCAGCATGTCGCTGTAGCCGCCGGCATATTCCTGCCATTTGCCGTTGCCCTCGGGCACGATCACCGAGGTCACGACGCGGTCCAGGAAGTCGCGGTCGTGGCTGATCAGGATCACCGTGCCTTCGTAGTCGCCGAGCATGTCCTCGAGCACGTCGAGCGTCTCGAGGTCGAGATCGTTGGTCGGCTCGTCCAGCACCAAGAGGTTCGATGGCTTGGCCAGCGCGCGCGCCAGCATCAGCCGGCCGCGCTCGCCCCCCGATAGCACTTCGAGCGGCGTGCGCATCTGCTCGCGCGAGAACAGGAAGTCCTCCATGTAGCCGACGACGTGCCTCGGCTTGCCGGCCACCATGACGTGATCGCCGCGGCCGCCCGTCAGCGCGTCGGCGAGCGTCGTCCGGGGATCGAGGCTCTCGCGGTGCTGGTCGAGCGTCGCCGTCTCCAGATTGACGCCGAGCCTGATGCTGCCGCTGTCGGGCTCGCTGCCGCCGGTGAGCAGATTGACCAGCGTGGTCTTGCCGGCGCCGTTGGGGCCGACGATGCCGATGCGGTCGCCGCGCTGGATGCGGATGGAGAAGTTGTCGACGATCTTGCGATCACCAAAGCTCTTCGACGCGCCCTTCGCTTCGATCACCAGCTTGCCGGACTTGTCGGCCTCGGCCGCGGCGAGGTTGGCGGCGCCCGCCGTGCCGCGATAGTCGCGGCGCTGCTGGCGCAGCGCATGCAGGTTGGCGAGCCGCTTGACGTTGCGCTTGCGCCGGCCGGAGACGCCGTAGCGCAGCCAGTGCTCTTCGTTGACGATCTTGCGGTCGAGCTTGTGCTGCTCGCGCTCTTCTTCCGCCAGCACCTCGTCGCGCCACGCCTCGAACGCCGCAAAGCCGCGGTCGATCTGCTTGATCTGGCCGCGGTCGAGCCAGGCGGTCGCGCGCGACAGATTGGTGAGGAAACGGCGATCGTGACTGATCAGCACCAGCGCCGAGCTTCGGCCGTCGAGCTCGTTCTCCAGCCATTCGATGGTCGTCAGGTCGAGATGGTTGGTCGGCTCGTCCAGCAGTAGGATGTCGGGGTTGGGCGCGAGCACGCGCGCCAACGCCGCGCGGCGCGCCTCGCCGCCGGAAACATGCGCCGGATCTTCCTCGCCGGTGAGGCCGAGCTGCTCGACGAGATAGCGCGCCTGATAATGATCGTCGCCCGGCCCGAGTCCGGCCTCGACATAGGACAGCGTGGTGGCATGGCCGGAGAAATCCGGCTCCTGCGGCAGATAGCGCACCGTGGCGCCCGGCTGCACGAAGCGGGTGCCGCTGTCGCATTCGACCAGGCCGGCGGCGATCTTGAGCAGCGTCGACTTGCCGGAGCCGTTGCGGCCGATCAGGCAGACGCGCTCGCCTGGCGAGACCGACAGCTCGACACCCTGCAGCAGGGCCGTGCCGCCGAAGGTCAGGCGGATGTCCTTGAGTTGGATGAGCGGCGGCGCCATGAGGTTAGCTCTGCTGCTGGGTCCGCGCCGCGCGCTGGCGCTGCAGGCGGCGGATCGTGGTGTCGAGGGTGGAAAGGAAGGTGGAGCGGTCGCGCGGCGTGAACGAGCGCGGGCCGCCGGTCACCTCGCCCGATGACCGCAGATCGGTCATGAGGTTGCGCACGGCGAGCGTCATGCCGATCGACTCCTCCGTGAACGGCTTGCCGTTCGGCGCGATCACGGCGCTGCCGGCCTTGACGCAGCGGCTGGCCAGCGGAATGTCCGCCGTGATGACGATGTCGTCAGCGCCGGTGCGCTCGGCGATCCAGTCATCCGCGGCATCCATGGCGCTGCCGGCCGCCACGCGCGTGATCAGGGGATCCTCGGGCACGCGGATGAAGCCGCCGGCGACGACGGTCACCGGCAGGCCATGCCGGATCGCAACGCGGTAGATCTCGTCCTTCACCGGGCAGGCGTCGGCGTCGACATAGATGCGGATCGGGGCGGTTTCGGTCGTCATCGGGCCATCGGTTGGAATGGTCCGGTTGGTACCCCATCGCGCCGGGAATTGCGAGCCAAACGCGCCGCTTGCCAGGGCCTTTCCGGCCGCTACCATCGCCCGAAAACGGTGAAAGGGAGGCAAGGATGTCGGGCAGAATCGCGGCGTATGCGGTCGAGGCGTTCAACACGGCCAAGCAGTCCGAGAACAAGATGCACGACGACAGTGTGGCGCGGCGATTCGGCTTCGCCGGCGGTCTCGTACCCGGCGTCGAGGTGCTGGCCTATATGCTGCATCAGCCCGTCGCACGCTGGGGGCGGGCGTTCCTGGAGCGTGGGCTGATCGAGGCACGGTTCACCAAGCCGGTCTATGACGGCGAGATCGCGGAGGTCGTCGCGAACGAGACCTCCGACGGGCTCGCCCTCGAGGTGATCAGCCGAGGGCAGCTCTGCGCCACCGGTTCCGCTTCGCTGCCCGCGTCGGTGCCGGATGTCGTGCTGGCCGAGTACCGGGATGTTCCGGCCGCGGCGGTGCGGCCGCTCGTCAGTGCGGAGTCTTTCGCTGTCGGCAGCTGGCTCGGCACGGCGCCGCGCGCGTGGCCAGGGCAGGCGGCCGCCGCCTATCTTTCTGAGATTCGCGAGCGCGATCCGATCTATGCCAACGAACGGCTCGGCCATCCCGGCATGCTGCAGCGGGTGACGAACCGGCTGCTCGTCGACAACGTCGTCCTCGGCCCCTGGATTCACGTCGGCAGCCGCATGCAACTGCTGTCGGCGATCGAAGAAGCCGACGAGATCACCGCGCGCGGCCGTGTGGTTGCCAACTACGAGAAGAAGGGTCACCGCTTCGTCGAGCTCGATGCGCTGGTGGTCGCCAATGGCGACCGCCCGCTCGCGCATTGCCATCACGTGGCGATCTATCAGCCACGCGAACAGCGCGGATAGCCGCGACGAATCGCATCAGTCATCAAGACCATTTGATGGCTCGCTTGTGAATTCATTCACACTCAATCTAAAATTGTGTATGGTTTGGTTGGCCCGTAGTTGTGAGGGGGAAGGGCCAATGATCGGACATGGGAGATGCGGCGTAGCCGTGGGCTGCGTCATGGGGGACCATGAATTCTGGCAAGCGATGCACAAGGTGGGCAGATCGGGCCGGCCGCTTCGGTCGGAAGCGGCGTCGGAGCCGCGGTAACGTGCCCGCCATGTTGGATCATCGACACAACGCGTCCGTGCGCTGAGCCGGGTCATGAAAGACCAGCGGGGACTCGACGGCGGCGATCAGGCCTGGCGCGATCTGTCCAGGATGAGCCGGCCGTATCTCAACGTCGTCGATTTCCTGGCAAGCTATGCACAGCGTCTGGCGGAGCTGTCGCGGGCGGCGACTGTGGAGATTGCCGTCGCCGATCTCGGCCGCATCGTCCTGTCCCGATCCGGATCGGAAACCGTGCAGGACTGGCTCAGCGAAAGAGACGGCGGTGTTGCGGCCACCGCCGAGCGCGAGCCGCGGCGTGCGCCGGAATGGCGGCTCGAACCGACGCCATCCGTGACGGCGCCGCTGGTCTATGCCGACGTCGGGATCGGCCGTTTGACGTTGGCCTGGGAGGGGCGGCGGGGCGGGCCGGACCTGTCCGACGCGCTGGCGGATTGCGCGCGCCAGCTCGCCTTCGTGATCAAGCGCCACGAGGTCTGCGAGTGGGCACGGCAGCGCCTGGGCCGCTCGCTGCTGTTGGTGGGTGTGAGCGAGGCGGTCCGAAATCTCGAGATCTTCGTCGAGAAGGCGTCGCACAGCGATCTGCCGTGCCTGTTGCAGGGCGAGTTCGGGACCGAGACGCCGTATCTGGCCGCCGCGATCCATTGCTGCGGGCCGCGCCGCGATCTGCCGTTCGTGCAGGTCAATTGCGCGCAGCCGCGGGGGGCGCCGCAGGACTGGTTTCGGCAGGCCGAGGGCGGCACGCTGTTCTTCAGCGACATCGACATGCTGGCGCCCGGTCTGCAGAACGAATTGCCGCAGCACATGCATTCTCGCCTGGGACAATGGCTGGACGTGTCGAACACGACGCGCGTGCGCGTGATCGCCTCGGCCGGCGGCGATCTGCCGCGCATGGTGGCCGAGCGCTCCTTCTCGCGCCAATTGCTGGCCGAGCTCGACTTTCTGCCCGTCAGCGTGCCGCCGCTGCGCGAGCGCTGCGACGACATCGAGCCGCTCGTCATCGCTGCGCTCGAGGGACATGGTCATCGCGCCGAAGACAAGATCAGCGCCGAGATGCTCGATCTGTGCCGCAGCTATCCGTGGCCGGAGAACGCGTTCGAGGTCGAGCGCGTGGTCGCCCGGCTCGCGGTCATGACCGGACGTGCGAGGATCCGTGCCGAGGACATCAGGCGCTATTTCCCGGCTCTCCACGCGCGGGCCGAGCGCGTGACGGTGACGTCGGCGGCACCGTCACCGGCGTTGCCGGCGGCGAAGCCGCCGGCCGAAGCCGTTCGCGAGCAAGCGTCCGCGAGGCCGGAAATCGGGGCGGAAGCGGATGATTGGATTCGCCACGTGCTCAACAAGGACATCACGGCGCTGTCGCGCCTGCATCCCAATCTGCGCCGGGCACTTCTGTATCTCGTCGATCACTATGCCGAGCCGATCCGGCTCGGCAGCCTGGCACGCCAGGCCCATGTCAGCCAGTCGCATCTGAGCTTCCTGTTTCGCCACAGCCTGCAGACCTCGTGCAAGGCAATGCTGTCGCGCATTCGGGTCGAGAAAGCCAAGGAGTTGCTGGCAACGAATGCGCGGCAGCCGATCACCGATGTGGCGCTACAGGTCGGCTTCGCCGATCTCAGCCATTTCGAGAAATACTTCCGCCGTCAGGTCGGCCGCACCCCGCGCGAGTACCGGCGCATGGCGGCGGAGTGAGGGGGGCGGTTGTCCTCTTTCACAGAGGCTTTGGAAACATGTAAGCGCCGCCGAGGGTTGGTATGAAAAAGACGCATTTCCACCCAAGGCATTCTCCGTCGCCTAATGCCGGCGATGCTCAACGAGGTACGTCCAATCACCGGTCGACGGCGAGGACCCCGGTAGTTTGATCGAAGACCACATGGTGTCGTAGCGTCCTTCCCACTTCGGTGCTCTGGAATAGTCAAGAAACGGGCGCGCATTTGG
Organism: Bradyrhizobium sp. SZCCHNS3002; assembly: GCF_032377435.1. NCBI lineage: Bacteria > Pseudomonadati > Pseudomonadota > Alphaproteobacteria > Hyphomicrobiales > Nitrobacteraceae > Bradyrhizobium > Bradyrhizobium sp. SZCCHNS3002. The sequence goes on along the minus strand of NZ_JAUHHY010000018.1, from coordinate 124,705 downwards.
CGGCGGCAGATTGAAAGCAAGATCGGTGGATGGATTGCTCGCGTTCAGGAGCATTGCGCCCAGCGCTTTCTCCACCATGTTGATCGCTTTACAGAGAGATTTGACGTCGTACGTCGCGAGCCGTGAGTAAGGTTTCTTTCCGGCCTTCTCTATGTACTCGCGTTGAAATTTTGCGAGTGCGTCCAGCCAAATCGCAGCCGTTTCTCCGGACAAGAGAACTTCGCCGAGCTTGCCGTAAAACGTGCGATCAAAGTCTTCCTTGCTGATCACGTCCAGCAGCGCAGCTTTAAACCAGAGTGCCGTTAAATCCTTCAGGTAGCTATGAAATGGCAACCAGCGCCACCAGCCCGGGAATTGGTCCACTTGATATGAATTGATCTGTTCCTCAAAGGGGTATGGATCCCGAAAGATCAACGTCGATTTTTCGGCGTATGCGATTTCCTGGAGCTTGAGCTGATTCATCTCGCTCAGAGCGCCCATTGCACCGCATACCACCTTGTTCGTAACAAGGAAAACAAACGCGGACTTCTTGAGTTCTGCAATAGTCATGTTCAGTTCGACTGGAACTTTCGCCGGATCAATCTGACCGACGTCCTTATAGATCTTTGTAAGCAATGACATGTATCCGCTATAGACTTCGGCCATGACGTTCAACCAGATCCAGGATGGCCGTACCACGCCCTTGCTGAAGCGCAGATTTTCACGAGGTAGTTTCCACGCCATTTGGTATAAAAAATAACCTTGCAAGGTCATGGGCATGTTGACCTGCGAAGAAAAGCCTTCTTTTGGGTCTTTCTGGCTGCGCCCAAGGAGGATGTTGTTGAGGTAATCGTTCCACGGTTGTGGATCTTGGGGGCTTCCCTCGTTCTTGGCGAACGTCCATAGGGCCGCGCCGACATTAGTCGTATCGTCAATGTTGTTTTCGTTCAGTTGAACAAGAACTTGAGTGGAGCTGCGATTCTTCGCCTCGGCTTTCTTCAACGCTTTGCCAAAGAAATTCTTGACGAGGGTATCGAAGGCCTCGCTTGCGAGCGCCGCCTTCCATTGCAGGAAAGTCACATATTTTTGCGTCGATGTCCCGGATACAGAAGCGACGAGATATTCAGCAAGTCGGTCTTTGGCAAGGTAGGCGTCCGCGACGGTCGAAAACCACGTCTTGCCCGTCGTGAGTTCGAAGACGTTGTCCGAATCGGTCTCGATCGTCCAGACGGCTTTTGCTTCCGGCGAGTCTCCAACCGTCAATTCGATGTCGGCTGCTTCAACGTGAGTGAATTGGAACACCCAGCTGTTGTGGCTGCAGAATTCGATCTCGAAGCCGTAGCTGTTGGGGCTGATCTGCTCGCCTCCTGACGCGATGACGACTTGCCTGTCGTCCTTGGTCACGAAGATCGTTGGTTCGTCGCCTTTTGGCATCCTGATCGTCCTCTTCTCTTTGTTTGATGTGAGCGCCGTATGCCTGCGAGCCTCGCATCCCCCGGCGCAATCGAATGGGAATCAGTTCTGATGTTCACCGTTTTGCCGTTGGCGTAACGCTCCGGGTCGATCGGCACGGCCCGCGCGCTGCGGCGGGACGGTAGTCCCGCGGCGATCGTCAAAGCGCGCCGCCGTTGGCGATCGTGATGATGGTGAAGCCGCTGGTCGGGAATCCGAGCGCTTGGCATGCGCCCCACGACACCGCAACGATCATGCTGTTGCCGGTTGAATTCACGAACGCATTCAGACTTTTTTGCTTGTTTGTGAGAGTTCCGCCGCTGCCGATCGCCATCTTGAAGAATCGAATGAGTAGTTGTTCGACGTCGACTGTCGTTGAATCGATGTAGACCGTTGGATCTTTAAGGGAATAGATGGGATCGGCGACCCTGCAGGTTTCCATCGTGTTCATCTGCAGCGCGCTGGCGAAAGCATATTGTGGAGTTCCCGGAGCGAATTGGCCGGGCAAGAGGAGGTTGGCGAGGCGGCCATCGTTCGTTTGGGCGTTGTAGGTGATGCCGGCCTCGACCTTGAAGACTGGCAGTGGCGGCGACGGCGGTTGCGGCGTGTTGAAGGCGTAGGCGACACCCCAGAACGCGCCGACGCCCCTGAGATTGTTGGTGCTCAGTCCGAACTCGTTCACGGTGAGCATACGACCATCGAAGCGGTCCGCCAGATTGCCGGCTTTCCCGATGTATCTATTGTTGGTGGGAACGTTGACGATCACGTAGAGGCCGCCTTGGGTTCCCATGCCTTGGGGCAGCGCGCCAGGGAGGCCGGCACCCGGCGAGGCGAGGGTGTCCAGGCCACCGGTGCTGGCGAGATCGAAGATGATGCAGCACATCGGATTGGATCCTTCCGCGTGATAGGCGGTGCCGGAGGCGGTGTTCTTACGACCGCTTCGGGAGTATCGCTGACACAGCAGTCGGATCACCCGCAGCCGCAGCGAGGTGGTTTGCGTGGCGTCAGGCGGAAGCCGCCGTCTTCTGTGGCTGGCTCGCCGCCAGCGCGGCGGTGATCGAGCGTTCGGCGGCGATGACGCTCTGCTCGGCCGCCTGCTGGGCCTCGGCGATGATGGCGCGGCCGGTGGCGGCCATCGCCGCGAGCTGACGATCGGTGAAGTTGGTGGCCTGGCGCGTGGCGACGATCGAGGCCGCGACGGCCTGCTCGGCCGTCTCGACCGTGGGCGGCGCGTAGTCCGCGGGCGGCTGCAGCGGTTCGACCTGCGCCCGGCGTGACAGCATGGCGGCCTGCGCCGCGGCCATCTTGCGCTCCATCGAGGCCGCCGTGCGACCAACCGCTTCGTTGAACGCCTGCTGGGCCGCGGCGATCGCGCGGGAGGCCTCCAGCAGGCGATGCTCGATCTGGTGGATGGAGTGCGAGGAGAGGGGACTGGCGACCTGCTCGTCCACCTCGATCACAGCCTCGTCCATCTCGCCCAGATGCTCCTCGATCGACACGACCTCGTCGGTGGCGCTCTCGATCAGCTCGGCTTCGACTTCGGTATCGCGCGCCGACTGAGCCGCCGACTGCTCCTCGATCTGCTCGATGAATGCTTCAGGCAACATCGGGCTGGCATAGGGATTGTCGAGCAGGATGTCGGGCTCGTTCTCCGGCGGAGAGGTCTGGGACGGGGGCTGCTCGCTCATGATGCCTGCCTCATGGGGTGTCGGACTCAACTCTTTTCGGCGGGCGGCGCGATCCGCCTGAATTGGCGCAAGGTGATGTCGCCGTCGGCGCCGAGGTAGAGCTCGGCGTAGAGATTGCCGGATTGCGTCGGCAGGATGCAGGAGCGTCCGTCCTGGCTGATCCGGCCGGTCTTCGGATGATTGGCCGAGAGGAACGACTGCGCGTTGGCGAGATACAGCGTGACGACCTGCTGGGCCGCTGCGCCGGTCTCCTGCGTGAATGTCGTGCTATCGATGATGCGGCAGACGCCCTCCGACAGCCGGGCGAAACCGAGCCGCCGTCCCTGCCGCAGCCAGTTGTTGACGGCCGCGGCGACCTCGTGCGGGGGCACCAGGCCCCGCACCTGCGGACAGTCGAGCGCGCCGAACATCATCGGCAGCAGCGTCTGAACCGCGCCATTGGCCTGGGACAGGCGTTGCTCGGCAGAGCTGGCGGCGGTCTTCAGCTTGGCCGTCAGCGCCATGTAGATGCGGTAGTAGTCGCAGAACTCCTCGGGCGTGCGGGCCTGCTGCACGGCGAAGGCGGCCGCGTCGTTGCGGATGTCGGGCTCGCCGTCCTGCGGCTGCGGCAGCGCGATCAGCTCCCACAGCGCGATCGTCTCGTTGAGGCCAAGACACTGGAACAGCGGCGACGTGGCCACGCCAAACTGCGAGAGCAGGGCCGGGACCGCTGCGAGATCCGACTGCGCATGGATGCCGTGGGCGTTGAGGATGCTCTCGGTCTGGCTCGCCGTCGCGGCGTCTTGCGCGCCGGTCTCTGCCTTGGCAATCGCGCGCAGGTCACCGAGATTGAAGGTCAGGAGCTTGACCGGGCTGACCTGCAGGCCCAGACCGGGCAGCAGCGCCAGCGGCGAGCCGTGCAGCCCGTCCTGGATTTCGGCCATCATGCTGGTTTCGTCGGGGAAGCTGTAGCTCGCCGTCGGCGCCCGCACCGCCCATTCGAGCCATTGCACGCCGCCGTCGATGAACGCCAGAACCACCGCGCCGATCTCGGAGAGGCCGCCACGGCCTTGGATCAGCCTGTTTGCGACCGTCACCGACATGACACATCACCCCGACGGGAAGTTCTTGAGGATCGTGGAAGCGGCCGCGCCGATCTGGGCAAAGTCGTCGGTCGCCGATTTCATCATGCTCTGCGCCGTCACCAGCGCTTCGGCGTATTTCGGCTCGCCGGTCGCCAGCAACTGCGCCATGGCGACGCCGGAGGCCGTGGTCGCGATGGTCGAGACGTTGCGCAGCGCATCGGCCGCGTCCTGGATGGCGATGGCCGCCGATTGCGCCACCGACTGATAGGCCTTGCCGGCGCCGCTGGTGAGTACGACCTGCGGCGCCATGGTCGCCTTCTGGACCTGGTTGATCACGTCGATGATCTGGGCGTCGACATTGCTGGGCATCTGCGTATCCTCAACCGATCCGAAGGCTGCGGCCGGTGCTGGTTGCGGCGCCCCGGATCATGGCGGTCTCGTCGTCGGGTCTTCGGTTCAGGATCTGGTCAGGTCTTCGGAGGAGCGGGCGGGGTGCCGCCGGCCTCGGTGATCAGCTTGTTGAGGTCGCTCTCCGCGGTCTGCGCCAGGCCATTCGCGGTCGCGGCCTGGGCCTTCAGCGTGTCGATCGCGCTCGCCGCATCCGCATAGGCGGTCGCGATCGAGCTGCTCGGGGGGGGCGGCGTCGAGGGCGTCGTGCCGCCGGCGTCGGTGACGATCTGGTTGAGATCTGCCTGCGCGGTCTGCGCCAGGCTGGAGGCCGAGCTGGCCTGCAGTTTCAGCGCGGTCACCGCGCTTTCCGCTTCGGCAAAGGCGGCGGCGACGGCTGCGCTCGGCGACGGATTGGGCGGCGGTCCGGGGAGCGGATCGACGGCGGGCGGCGGGGGCTTCGGCGCGGGCGGCGGTGCAATGGGAAGCGGCACCGACAGCATCTTGGCACACGCCGCGGTCACTGCCGCCGAGCCGATCACGCTCGCGCCCTGCTGCCGCCCGATCGCATTGTGCATGGCCATGCCGAGCGTCTCGACCATCACGGCGTCGAGCAGTCCGAAGGCCTGCGACGGAGACTGACCGGTCAGAAGCGTGACCACGCCGGTCGTCGAGTCGATGATCTGGCCGTTGACCGTACCCGGATCGCTCATGTCACGAACTCCCTTGCGCAATGATCATCGCCAGGACCTGCGCGAGCGCCGCGCCGGCCAGGACCTGGCCACGTTGCTGATTGGCCGCGGCGTTCGCCATGGCGAGCCCGAGGCTGTCGGCCATCGCCACATAGGTCATGCCCATGGCGACCGATGGGGCGAGCCCGACATTGACGACGTTGCCGTCGACCACGGCCGTCAACGATGCGGAGGCGGCTGGCACGACGAACGGCTCCCTTGGCCGGACGCAAGCCTGCGGCTAGCCGGGTGGCACCGTCGGTGGACGGACCGCTACACCAGGCCGAGCACCTTTTCGGTGGCGATGCCGGTCGTGCCGGTATCGAGGGTCAGCAGGGTGGAGATGCCCTGCGTGGTCGAGGCCTGCATCGTCACGTAGGACTGCTGCTGGTTGTTGGTCGCGTTGTGGGCCGCGTTGGACAGCGCCTGGCTGGTGGCGATGAACAGGTTGCCCATCGCGACGGCCGGCGCGTCGCCGAGCACCTTGGTGTTCACCTGGCTGATGGAGTCCGTGATCTGACTGTTGACGGCGGTGGGGAATGCCATGATGTCTCTCCTTTGCGAGTGCTGTTGGCGTGGGGTCGTCTCTCGATCAGCCGGGCATCACGCGCGGATGGTGCCTAGCTCTTCAGGATGGTCGACGTCGCCAGTCCGGTCGACGCCGTGTCGAGTGAGTAGAGCAGCGCGACGCCTGCCGTCGTCGCTGCCTGCGCAGTGACGTACATCTGTTGCTGCGCCAGGGTGGCGTTGTGCGCTGCATTCGCCAGCGCCTGCGCCGTCGCCTGATACAGGTTGCCCATTGCGATCGCAGGTGCCGTACCGAGGACCTGGACGTTGCTCTGGGTCACGGAGTCCGTGATCTGACTGTTGACTGCCGTGGGAAATGCCATCTCACCAGCTCCCTGGGATCATGAGGCGAGGGCCAAGATCGGGGAGTGTCCCGATCCCGCGCTCGGGCCTGGTCAGGACGACAGGATGTCCTTGGTGGCGACGCCGGTGGAGGCGGTGTCGAGCGAGTAGAGCGTGGCGACGCCCATGGTCGTTGCCGCCTGCGCGGTCACATAGCTCTGCTGCTGCGAATTGGTGGCATTGTGCGCAGCGTTCGCGAGCGCCTGCGCGGTTGCCTGGAACAGGTTGCCCATCGCGATCGCCGGCGCGTCGCCGAGCACCTTGGTGTTCGCCTGGGTGACGGAATCGGTGATCTGATTGTTGACTGAGGTCGGAAATGCCATGGCTCGATCCTTTCAGGTGGAGGTCATTTCAGCAGGTGGGTGGTCGAACGGGACGTGCGCGTCAGCTCGTCAGGCCCTTGACGCCGGTGTTGAGGATGTCGGCCGTCGCGACGCCGGTGGTGGCGGTGTCGAGCGAGTAGAGCGTGGCGACGCCCATGGTGGTGGCGGCCTGCGTGGTCACGTAGCTCTGCTGCTGCGCATTGGTCGCGTTGTGAGCCGCATTGGCGAGCGCCTGCGCCGTGGCCTGATAGAGGTTGCCCATCGCAATCGCGGGCGCATCTCCGAGCACCTTGGTATTCGCCTGGGTGACGGAATCGGTGATCTGGTCGTTGACCGACGTCGGGAAAGCCATCTCGTCATTCTCCCTCGTTTGAGCCGACATCCACCGCGTGACGCAGTCGTGCGTCGTTTGGCGTGGCACCGGCGTCCGGCGTGTGTTGAAGATGCCAACCGGCGTTGCAGCAACCTAAGGAAGATCGGGACGCTCGCGATAGTCGAAAGGGATGGAACTCAGGGACGAATCCCGGCGAAAATAACCGGATGACTTCATCGGTTCTGCCGCAATTCAGCGATTTTTCCGCACGCCTGCTGCGGTGATCGCGACTGGCATCCCCCGCTGCGGGCAGGGCGATCGCGTATGGAGGGAGCGTGAGACCGGCGCGCGGCAACGTCGCCGTGCGAACGGATCCTCTGCCATCTGCGCAAACGAAAGCCCGGCCGTTCGGGCCGGGCTTGATCAGGCAAAAGCGACGGCGATGCGCCGAAGACGACGGTTCTACGCCGCGGTCCTCGCCTTGCCGTCCTGGATTGCGCGCCAGAGCTTCTCGGTGGTCAGCGGCATATCGAGATGCTTCACGCCGTAGTCGGACAGTGCGTCGATCACCGCGTTGATCACGGATGCCATCGAGCCGGCGCAGCCGGCTTCGCCGCAGCCCTTGGTGCCCAACGGGTTGGACTTCGCCGGCACCGGATGGTTGTCGACCGTCATCATCGGCACGTCGGAGGCGCGCGGCAGCGCGTAGTCCATCAGCGATCCCGTGATCGGCTGGCCGCTCTCGTCGTAGCGCAGGTGCTCCATCAGCGCCTGGCCGATGCCCTGCGCGACGCCGCCATGGAGCTGGCCGGCGACGATCATCGGGTTGATCACCGTGCCGAAGTCGTTGATCGCGGTGTAGGCGACGATCTGCGCGACGCCGGTGTCGGGCTCGATCTCGACCTCGCAGACATGGCAGCCGTTCGGGAACGTCGACTCGGTCACGGTCGAATTGTGGTCGACGTCGAGCGAGGCCGGCACGCCCTCGGGCATCTTGCCCTCGCGCATGCGCCGCGCCAGCTCCATGATATCGATGCTGCGGTCGGTGCCGGCGATGGTGAACTGGCCGCCCGCGAACTCGATATCGGCTTCCGAGGCCTCGAGCAGATGCGCCGCCGCCTGCTTGCCCTTGGCGATGACGAGCTGCGAGGACTCGACGATCGCCTGGCCGGTCGCGGTGATCGAGCGCGAGCCGCCGGTGCCGTTGCCGAAGCGAACGAGGTCGGAATCGCTCTGCTCCAGCCGGATCTTCTCGAAGGGCACGCCGAGCTGCGCCGACAGCACCTGCGAGAACGGGGTCGCGTGACCCTGGCCGTAATCGAGCGTGCCGGTGGTCAGCGTCACGCCGCCATCGGCGTCGAAGGTGATCTTGCCGAGCTCGCCCGACGGCGGCGCGGTCACCTCGAGATACGAGCCGACCGCGATGCCGCGCAGCTTGCCGTTCTTGCGGCTCTCGCGCTTGCGCCTGGCAAAGCCGGCGTAGTCCGAGACCTCCAGCGCCTTCTCGAACACCGCGGCGAAGTCGCCGGAATCATAGGTGACTCCGGACGCCGCCGGGAACGGCATCTGGCTCGGCTTGATGAAGTTGCGCTTGCGGATGGTGAGGCGGTCGATGCCCATCTCGCGCGCGGCGGTATCGATCAGCCGCTCCATGAAGTAGTTCGCCTCGGGCCGGCCGGCGCCGCGATAGGCGCCCATCAGGGTGACGTTGGTCAGCACCGTCTTGATGTCGACGCCGAGCAGCGGCGTCTTGTAGACGCTGGCGAGGTTCTTGCCGGTGTTGAGCGACAGCGGCAGCGGCGCCACGCCCATGATGTAGGCGCCGAGATTGCCGTAGCCGGACAGCCTGACAGCGAGGAACTTGCCGTCGGCGTCGAGCGCCAGCTCGCCATGGATGATCTGGTCGCGGCCCTGGCTGTCGGACAGGAAGGCGGTGGTACGCTCGTCGCGCCACTTCACCGGACGGCCCAGCGCCTTGGCCGCATGCAGGATGCAGACATATTCGGGATAGGAGACGTTCTTCATCCCGAAGGAGCCGCCGACATTGGTGGTGAGGATGCGGACCTTGTCCGGCGCGACGTTGAGGATCTTGGCGAGCGTTGCCTTGTTGCCGGAGACGCCCTGGGTCGGCACTTGCAAGGTGAAGCGCTCGGTCTTGCCGTCGAAGGCCGCCAGCGCAACGCGCGGCTCCATCGACACCACGGCGACGCGGGTGTTGACGATGTCGAGCTTGGTGACGTGCGCCGCCTTGGCGAAGGCCTCCTCGATCTTGGCGGTGTCGCCATAGTGGTAGTCGAGGGCGACGTTGTTCGGGATGTGGTCGTAGAGAAGCGGCGCGCCGGGCCTGGCGGCTTCCTCGGCATTGGTGACCGCGGGCAGGGGCTCGATATCGAGCTCGACCGCCTCGGCCGCATCGCGGGCCTGCGCGGCGGTTTCCGCCACGACGAAGGCGACGGGGTCGCCGACGAAGCGCACCTTGTCGGTCACCAGCGCCGGGCGATTGGTCTGCAGCAGCGGTGAGCCGTCCCGGCCCTTCAGCGGCAGGCCGCAGGTGAATGGGCCATAGGCGGCCGCCGCGAGGTCGGCGCCGGTCCACACCCCGAGCACGCCGGGCATCGCCTTTGCGGCCGCGGTATCAATGCCCTTGATGATGCCGTGGGCATGGCTGGAGCGCACGATCCAGGCATGGGCCTGGCCGGGCAGGTTGAAATCGTCGGTATATTTGCCGTGGCCGCGCACCAGCGTGTCGTCCTCCTTGCGCCGGACCGGCTGCCCGACGCCGAATTTCTGCAGCGCGATCGCGTTTTCGAGGGAGGCCGGGGAGGTGTGATCTTGCATGAATGAGGACCCAACGGGCTGGATTGGTCGCAAATGCGGGCTGTTCCCAGATAGTGCAGCGCCCGCGGCCGGACAACGGTTGATTAGGAATGGTGCATCACGCCTGACGGAGGGGCTGTTGCGCCGGCGCTATCCACTGATAATGTCTAGGGAAAGAGAACTTCCATCTGGGCCGGTCCGGCCAGCGGAAAGACATTTGAATGATCAATGACACGCGGCTGCGGGAGAGTCCCACGCCGCGCGGGAACCTGGAGCCCGGCTTGCGTCCGGGTCTGGACGTCGCGACGCCTTCCTGCGCCAGCAATGGCAGCAGCGTCTACGCGGCCCTGGACCTCGGAACCAACAATTGCCGGCTCCTGATCGCCTGTCCTTCGGGCGACAGCTTCCGCGTGGTCGACTCGTTCTCGCGCATCGTCCGGCTGGGCGAGGGCATCTCGACCACCGGCTGTATCAGCGATGCGGCGATGGATCGGGCCATCGCCGCCCTCAGCATCTGCCGGGACAAGATCCAATCCAAGAAGGCCAGCCGCCTGCGCCTGATCGCGACCGAGGCCTGCCGCGCCGCCACCAATGCCGACGGGTTCCGCAGCCGGGTGGTGGCCGAGACCGGCATCGAGCTCGAGGTGATCGACCGTGAGACCGAGGCGACGCTGGCCGTCAAGGGCTGCGCGCCGCTGCTCGATCCGGGCGGGCGCGGGGCCATCCTGTTCGATATCGGCGGCGGCTCCAGCGAGCTGGTCAGGATCGAGCGCGATCCGGCCGACCGCAACGCCGAGCCGCGCATCAAGGCCTGGATGTCGATCCCGCTCGGCGTCGTGACCTTGGCCGAACGCTTCGGCGGTCGCGACGTGACACCGGAGATCTATGCCGCCATGGTCGAGGCCGTGGCCGAGCATGTCGGGCCGTTCGCGGCCGAGAATGGCGGCGACCTCTCCGGCATGCATCTGCTCGGCACCTCCGGCACCGTGACGACGCTCGGCGGCATTCATCTGAACCTCGCGCGCTACGATCGGCGCCGGGTCGACGGCATCTGGATCAACGATGCCGACATCACGACGACGATCGCAAAACTGCTGGCGATGAGCTACCAGGAGCGCGCCGAGAACAACTGCATCAGCATCGACCGCGCCGACCTCGTGCTCGCGGGCTGCGCCATTCTCGACGCGATTCGCCTGGCGTTTCCGCTGCCGCGGCTGCGCGTCGCCGATCGCGGCCTGCGCGAGGGCATGCTGGTCGAGATGATGCGCGAGGACGGCGCGCTCAGGACGGCGTAGCAAGAATTGACGACGTCATTCCGGTGCGGTCGGACGAAAGCAGCGAAGCTGCTTTCGTTTGGCGCGAACCCGGAATCTCGCTCCGCAACTTCTGGATTCCGGGTCCCGCCTGACGGGCGGTCCCGGAATGACCTCAGAGATCAAGATGGCAAAAGACACCACTGGCCGCATGCATGTGCAGGTCAAGACCGGGGGCAAGCGCAAGCTGTCCTCGAAACTCTGGCTGGAGCGCCAGCTCAACGATCCTTATGTCATGAAGGCCAAGCGCGACGGCTACCGCTCGCGCGCGGCCTACAAGCTGCTCGAGATCGACGACAAGTATCATTTGCTGAAGCCCGGCATGACGGTGGTCGATCTCGGCGCCGCGCCCGGTGGCTGGAGCCAGATCGCGGCGCGTCGGGTCGGGGCCGAAGCCGGGAAGGGCAAGGTGATCGCGATCGATCTGCTGGAGATGGGCGAGATCCCCGGCGTCACCTTCACCCAGCTCGACTTCCATGCCCACGATGCGCCGGAAAAGCTCCGCGCCATGCTCGGCGGGCGTGCCGACGTGGTGATGTCGGACATGGCGGCCAACACCACCGGCCATCGCAAGACCGACCAGCTGCGCATCGTCGGTCTCGTCGAACTTGCCGCGCATTTCGCCAGCGAGGTGCTCAAGCCGGGCGGCAGCTTTCTCGCCAAGACGTTCCAGAGCGGCGCCGATGCCGACTTGATGGCGCAGCTCAAGCGCGATTACGCCAGCGTCCGCCACGTCAAGCCGGCCGCGAGCCGGCAGGATTCGTCGGAGCGCTACGTGCTGGCGATGGGTTTCCGCGGCGGAGAGCAGGCCGACCTGTTGTAATGGCGTCATTGCGAGCGGCCCGCGCCGGCGATACAGAGCAGATGCAACACGGTCTCGGGAATCGGCTTGGGCCGACGAGACCCCTTCCGGAGGTCCCCGAATGCGTGTCCTGACCTGCAGCGCTGTCGCGGTCGCTTTGATGGTGGGCTCGGCCATATCGGCGCCGGCTCATGCCCAGGCCTACGATCCGCGCTATCCCGTGTGCATGAAGGTCTATGAAGGCGGCCGGTTTGGCGGTGGCGAGTGGATCGACTGCAGCTACACGTCGCTGCCGCAATGCCGCGCCACGGCGTCCGGCCGCGCGGCGATGTGCGACCTCAATCCATTCTACGCGCCGCCGGCACCGCCGCCGCGCGGCAAGCACCGGCGGCATCGCTGAAACAATTCATCACGGAACGGCCGTTGTCGTATCGCGTGATCAAGCTCAAGATCGCCAACACCGCAATCCCGGGCCCCCGTATGTCACGTCGTTTCATCGTCTCGATTGTGATGCTTCTGCTGCTGGTGCCCGCGCTTGCGACGGCCGCTCCGTCGCACAAGCGCAAGGCTCATCGCTGGCAGGGCTATGGCTTCCTGCCGGGCTATAAGCAGCCGCCGAACAACAGCCTCCCGCTGTACGCGGACAAGGAAGCGATGCGCAACGGCCCGCCGCGCGGCAGCCGCCGCCACTGGTACATCGACGGCACCCCGAAATACATGCTCTACAACGGCGAGTGGCATTATTTCGGCCAGCCCGGCTTCTATCGCGGCCATTACAATGGCGGCAGCTTCGGCCCGTGCTGGACGCGGACGCCGGTGGGAATGGTCTGGACTTGCGGCTGAGCCCTCCAGGCCACTGAGCGGCAAAGTGCCTCGCGTAAAGGGGGTGCGCCATCCTGTCGCAGGGTAGCGCCTTGAATGCCCCCTTTGGGCCTGTAAGCTTTTGCTGTGTCTCGAGAATCCAAGAGCTGATCTGACCGGTCCGTGCGCAGTCGATCGTGCAGCCGTGCGCGTCTTGGTGCCGCATGATCGGGGTTGAGACGCGGATAGAGAAACGTGAGCCGCCGGGGCGGCCGTGGAGGGGTCCTTGAAGTCATTCTGTGCGCGCCTGTCCGGCGCAGCTGTTGCGTTGACATTCCTGGCCGGTGCACCGGTCTCTGCCCAGCAATTGGAGCTGAAGGTGATGGCGCCGGCCGCGCCCGGCGGCGGCTGGGACCAGACCGCGCGGGCCATGCAGCAGGCCTTCGTGGCGTCGGGCGTGGCGCGCAGCGTCCAGGTGACCAACGTCGCCGGCGCCGGCGGCACCGTCGGCATCGCGCAGTTCGTCACCGGCGCCAAGGGCGACGGCAACCAGCTGATGGTGAACGGCTTCGTGATGGTCGGCGCGCTCGCCATGAACAAGTCGCCGGTGACGCTGGAGCAGGTGACGCCGATCGCGCGGCTGACCGAGGAGATCCAGGTCATCGTCGTGCCGGCCAACTCGCCGATCAAGACGGCGCAGGACCTCGCCGCGGCGCTGAAGGCCGATATCGCCAAGGTCACCTTCGCCGGCGGCTCGGCCGGCGGCGTCGATCACGTGATGGCGGCGCTGTTCGCCGGCGCCGTCGGCGCCGACGCCAAGAAGGTCAACTACATCCCGTTCTCGGGCGGCGGCGAGTCGCTGGCGGCGATCCTCGGCGGCAAGGTCACGGCGGGCATTTCCGGCCTGTCGGAGTATGACGGGCAGATCAAGAGCGGCAAGCTGCGCGCGATCGGCGTGTCCTCGGAGAAGCGCATTCCCGGGGTCGACATCCCGACCTTCAAGGAGCAGGGCATCGACCTCGTGCTCGCGAATTGGCGCTCGGTGGTCGCGCCGCCCGGCATCACGCCGGAGCAGAAGAAGGTGCTCAGCGACGCCGTCGAGAAGATGGTGAAGTCGGATGCCTGGAAGGAGATCCTGAAGCAGAAGGGCTGGGACGACGCCTATCTTCCGGGGGATGCGTTCGCCGACTTCCTGAAAAAGGAGAACGTCCGTGTCACCGACGTGTTGAAGTCGGTCGGCCTCGTCAAGTCATGACGACGGAGCGCGCCGGCGCCGAGACACCCGCCTCGGGAGGCGTCGACAAGGCCGGCATCGTCATTGCGGCGCTGCTCGCGGCCGTTGCGCTCGTGCTGGTCTACGACGCCAATCAGATCCCGGCGACCACGATGTACGGCATGGGCCCGCAGGTCATGCCGGTCGTGATCGCGATCGGGCTCGGCATTCTTGCACTGGCCAATCTGATCGATGCCGTGAGAGGCAAGCTGCCGCCGCGCGAGAGCTCCGATCCGGTCGCGGTGCTGCTGATCCTCGCCGGCCTTGCGCTCTTGATCGCGATCATCGGCTTCGGTGGCGGCTTCATCCTGGCGACGACGACGCTGTTCGTGACGACGTCGGCCGCGTTCGGCCGGCGCGCCTTCGTCACCGATCTCGTCATCGGCGCCGTGCTGACGACCGTGATCTATCTCGCCTTCGACCGTCTCCTCACCCTGAGCCTTCCCGCCGGTCCGCTCGAAAGACTGCTCTGATGGACACCTTTGCCGCGCTCGCGCATGGGATGGCGATCGCCGTCCAGCCCATGAACCTGCTCTATGCGCTGGTCGGCGTGTTCCTCGGCACCGCCGTCGGGGTGCTGCCGGGCATCGGGCCGGCGCTCACGGTCGCCCTGCTGCTGCCGGTCACCTACAAGCTCGATCCCGGCGGTTCGCTGATCATGTTCGCCGGCATCTATTATGGCGGCATGTATGGCGGATCGACCACCGCGATTCTGATCAACACGCCCGGCGAGAGCGCCTCGATGGCGACTGCGCTCGAGGGCAACAAGATGGCCAAGTCCGGCCGCGGCGGCCCGGCGCTGGCGACCTCGGCGATCGGCTCCTTCGTCGCCGGCACCATCGCCACCATCGGTCTCGCCTTCCTGTCGCCTTACCTCGTCGACATCGCCGTGCGCTTCGGTCCGGAGGACTACTTCGCGCTGATGTGCGTCGCCTTCGTCACGGTGTCCGCGACCTTCGGCGATTCACCGATCCGTGGCCTCACCAGCCTGTTCATCGGGCTGACGCTCGGTCTCATCGGCATCGACAAGCTGACGGGGCAGGCGCGGCTCGCCTTCGGCGTGCCGGAACTGCTCGACGGTGTCGAGGTGACGACGTTGGCGGTCGGCCTGTTCGCAGTCGGCGAGGCGCTCTACGTCGCCTCGCGCCGTCACCATAGCGAGGAGAAGATCGAGGCCATCAAGGGCTCGCTGTGGATGACGCGCGAGGACTGGAAGCGGTCGTGGAAGCCGTGGCTGCGCGGCACGCTGTTCGGCTTTCCGATCGGCGCGCTGCCGGCGGGCGGCGCCGAGATTCCAACCTTCCTGTCCTATTCGGCCGAGCGGCGGCTGACCAAATATCCCGATCAGTTCGGCAAGGGCGCGATCGAAGGCGTCGCCGGCCCTGAGGCCGCCAACAACGCCTCTGCCGCGGGCACCTTGGTGCCGCTGCTGACCCTCGGCCTGCCCACCTCGGCGACCGCCGCGATGATGCTCGCCGGCTTCCAGCAATATGGCCTCAATCCGGGACCGCTGCTGTTTGCCGAGCGGCCCGATCTGGTCTGGGGCCTGATCGCGAGCCTGTTCATCGCCAACACGATGCTGCTCGTGCTCAACCTGCCGCTGGTCGGGCTGTGGGTGAAGCTGCTCGCGATCCCGACACCCTGGCTCTATGCTGGCATCCTCGTGTTCGCGACCATGGGCACGATCGCGGCAAAACCGTCGGTCGTGGAACTGTCGATGCTGGCCGGCTTCGGCGTGCTCGGATTCCTGATGCGCCGGTTCGATTTCCCGATTGCGCCGGTCGTGGTCGGGCTGATCCTCGGGCCGATCGCCGAGAGCCAGTTGCGGCGGGCGCTCGCGATCAGCCTCGGGGATCCCATGACCCTGCTGCAGTCGCCGATCTCTGCAACCCTTCTGGTCGTCGCGCTGATTGCGTTGATCGCGCCGTTCATCTTGAAGGGACTCGGGCGCTTCAAGGCGAATGAGGATTGAGTGCGGCCCGCAAGCGGAAACCGCGCCATCGCAGTGCAACATAACGTGACCGGAGGGGAGCGCGGAGATCGGGCGCGGCGTGAAACGATGTGCCCGCGATCCGGTTTTGGGTTGAGCCATCGAGACCGGAGCCTGGAACTCCGGATCAGCTGAGGAAGCGTCTTTCGGGGCGTGTCACCCCAAACCGAAAGAGACCCGATGACCGATCGCTTCGATGACGGTTTCAAGCCAGCCCCCGCGCAACGTCCCGCCGCTCCAAAGACCGCAACCCAGCCGCCGCGCCATCCCGTGATCCTCAGGGTGTCGGCGCTCGGTGTGGCCGGCATCCTTTCGGCGTTGATGCTGACCGCGGTGGTGCCGCCGATCGTGGCCGACCAGTCCGATCGCGCCGTGGTCGATGCGCCGGTGATGCTGCTGACGTCCCCGATCGCGGGCCAGGTCGATTCGCTCACGGCCAAGCCGGGTGGCGAGGTTCGGTCCGGCGACCGCCTCGCAGAGATCACCAATCCGCGGCTCGACCGCACCACGCTCATCTCGCTGGAAGAAAAGGCGGGCGACGCGCGTCAGAAGCTCGATGCCACACGCGCCAAGCATCAGTCTGACGTCGCTTATGTCAGCTCGCTCGATCAGGAGATCGCGAGCCAGGCCGGTCAGTTGAAGGCGCAGTTGCAGTCCCAGATCGAGGAGCTGCGGGCCCGCGTCGCGCAGTCGAACGCGCAGAGCAGCGAGAAGAAGGCCATCGTCGACCGCCAGAACCGCATGGTCGCGCGCGATGCCGCCAGCGTCGAGATGCTGAAGCCGACCGAGCAGCAATATGCGGCGGCGCTGCACGACACCGATGCGCAGACTGCCAAGCTGAACCAGAAGCTGGCGCAGCTGGAGGCGCTCGACGCCGGCGTCTATGTCGGCGAGGATCTGGTCGCGCTGAACATGCTCAGTCAGAAGCGCCGTGACATCGATCTCGATGCAAGGCGGATGGAGATCGAGGAGAAGCAGCAGGCCGCCGTGCTCGAGGATCTCGAGGGCCTGATCAAGTCCGAGCGCGCGCGGCTGGCGCGGCTCGCTGCCGCGGACGTGCTCTCGCCCGGTCCCGGCAAGGTGCTGGCGGTGGGCGCCGACACCGGACGCCACGTCAGCGCCGGCGATACGATCGCCTCGGTGGTCGATTGTGACAAGCGCTTCGTGGTCGCGATCTTCTCCTATCGCCAGGGCGAAGCGATGAAGCCGGGCACCAAGGTGCGCATCGATGGCGGCGGCTTCCATAGCGGCATCGTCAGCGCCGTGCTGCCGAAGACGAGCGACAAGGTCGACGAGCGCTTTGCCGTGCCATTTCCGCAGACCGAGCGGCGCGAGCTCTACGTCATGATCACGCCTGACGCCGCAGACGAAAAGCCGGCAGCGCAGCCGACCTCCGCGGCGACGCCGGCCTGCACGGTGGGGCAGTGGGTCACCGTGACGCGCGACAATGGCATCGTGCCGTCGATGTCGGTGACATGGCGCCGGCTCGGCCACCTCGTTGCGTCGCTGACCGATCTGGACCCGTCTGAGCCGGACGAAGCGACGCGCCGTGCCGGCGTCAGCAAGCTCGACTCCGCCTTGCGGTCGCACCCGGCGCAGCAGCCGGTCTTCGACGAGCAGTGGCTGCCGACAGCGCGCGCGGTCTCGGCACAATGAGGCTTCTCTCCATGGCGATGGCGGTGATCGCTCTGCTCAGCGGCGCATCGCCGATGCGCGCCGAGACGTCGTCGCTCTGTGCGGGACTGATGCAGGCCGTCGAGCCTGGCCTCGCCGGCCGTGACGCGGCGTTCATCCGCAGCTACGAGCCGGGTGCCGACGAGGAGGGGCTGCCGCTCGGCCTTTCGACGACGGCGTTCACCTATGATAACGCCCTGGCCGCCATCGCGCTGGTCGCATGCGGTCGCGTCGACGAGGGCCGCGTGATCGGCAACGCGCTGGTGCATGCCGGCGCTCATGATCGCAGCTTCGGCGATGGCCGCCTGCGCAACGCCTATCGCGCCGGTCCTGTCGGCCCCGGCGCGGCGCTGCTGCCGGGCTGGTGGGACGACCACAAGAAGATCTGGGGCGAGGACGCCGCGCAGGACGGCACCGCGACCGGCAACGTTGCCTGGGCAGCGTTGGCGCTGCTGACGCTGCATCAGGCGACCGGTGAGGAGGACTACTTGTCCGGCGCGCGGCGCCTGATGGACTGGATCATGGCCCACGCAACGAACGGCGCGGACGGCTTCAGCGGCGGTTATCACGGTTACGATCCGCAGCAGGTGCGCCTCAGCTGGATGTCGACCGAGCACAATGCCGATGTCTACGCCGTGGCCTCCTGGCTCTCTCGTATCACATCGGAGCCGCGCTATCAGGATGCCGCGCAGGCGGCGCGCCGGCTGCTCGATCGCACGTTCCGCGGCGATCACTTCCTGCTCGGCACCAAGCCCGACGGCCACCTCGCCGACGGCAATCTGCTCGCGCTCGACGTCCAGCTCTGGCCGTGGATGGCGGTGACGGATGCGCCCGACTGGCGCAGGGCGCTGCGCTTTGCCGAAACTCATCTCGCCGTCGACGGCGGCTTCGACTTCAACGGCGATCGCGACGGCGTCTGGGTCGAGGGCACCGCGCAGGCGGCGCTGGCCTATCGCATGGTCGGGGACGCCGCCAGCCAGCGGCTGCTTGCAGGATTGCGTGCCGACCGCACGGCAACGGGACTGCTGAACGCGACGCGCAACGCGCGCCTTACCACGGGGCTGTCGATCGATCCGACGGGCGCGACCACCATCCAGGACTTCTTCTACTACAAGCGTCCGCATCTCGGTGCCACTGCCTGGGCCGTGCTCGCCGAGACCGGCTGGAATCCTTTCACTGGCGCAAGGGTGCCCTGATGTTTCCGCTCCCCAGCAATGACGCCTCGGTGTTGACCACCGATCTCGGAGTCCTGCTCGGGCTCCTCGTGATGGCTCGCCTGCTCGATCCGACGCGCCGGCGCGACCGCCTGCTGTTCGGCGCTACCGCAGCGTCGTTCCTCCTGATCTACACGCTATGGCGCTGGCACGACACGCTGCCGGTGTTCGACCTGACCCTGCAGGCGCTGTGGCCGCGGCTGTTCATCACGCTCGAGATCGTGGCGATCTCCTACACGCTGATGTCGATCCTGATTCTGACCCGCAGCGTCGACCGCTCGGGACAGGCCGACGCCGCGCAGCGCGCGCTGGCGGCACGGGGCGAGCAGCCGGCCGTGGACGTCTTCATCTGCACCTATGACGAGCCCATGGAGATTGTCGAGCGCTCGATCCTGGCCGCGCTCGCGCTCGACCATCCCAACAAGACCGTCTGGGTGCTCGACGACACCCGGCGTGATCGGCTCCGCGCGTTCTGCGACGAGGTCGGCGCGCGCCATCTGACGCGGCCCGACAACAAGGGCGCCAAGGCCGGCAATCTCAACAACGCGCTTGCGGCGACGGCGCAGCTGTCGAACGCGCCGGTGATCCTGGTGCTCGATGCCGACTTCGCCCCGCGCCGTGACTTTCTCCAGCGCACGGTCGGCCTGCTGCTGTCCGAGCCCGATATCGCCGTCGTGCAGACGCCGCAATTCTACTACAACCCCGATCCGATCCAGCACAATCTGCTGTCATCAGGCCATTGGGTCGACGACCAGCGCTTCTTCTTCGACGTGTTCCAGCCGGCCAAGGATGCCTGGGGCTGCGCGTTCTGTGTCGGCACCTCCTTCGTCGTCCGCCGCGAGCGGCTGATGGAGATCGGCGGCTTCCCGCATGCGGCGATCTCCGAGGATCTCAACCTCACCTACACGCTGCTCAAGCGCGGCCATCGCACGGTCTGGCTGAACGAGCCGCTCAGCTTCGGCCTCTCGGCGGAAGGCGTGCCCGAATACATCACCCAGCGCGCCCGCTGGTGCCTCGGCACGATCCAGGTCGCGCTCTTGCGCGATGGCCCGCTGCGCAGCCGCGGCTACAGCTTCACCCAGCGCTGGCACTTCCTGCATGGCGTGCTCAACTGGGCCTGCAAGCCGTTCATGGTGCTGCTTCTGATCGCGCCGCCGATCTACTGGTTCGCCGGGCTGCCGGCGTTCGAGGCCGACTATCTGTCGTTCCTGCGCTACGGCGTGCCGGCGCTGCTCGGGACGATCATCTACATGGGCTGGATCTCGCGTTCCAAGACCCTGCCGCTGTTCATGGAAGCGACCCATGCAGTGACCTGCTTTGCCGTCACTGCCACCTTGCTCAGCGCGCTGGTCCGGCCGTTCGGCCGCCCCTTCAAGGTGACCGACAAGGGCGGCGACCGCTCCAAGCCGCGCGTCCACGGCAAGCTCGCCGCGATTTTCGGCGCGATCGCCGCGAGCTCGGCGGCGGCCATCGTCTGGGCGTTCGTGTCGCCGAATGCAGCCAGCGAGATCTCGTCGATCGACTACTTCAATCTGTTATGGGCCGGCATCGCGATGCTGATCGCCTTCATCGCGTTTCTCGTCTGCTTCGAGCTGCCGCGCGGCGAGGACCTGTTTCCGAGCGACGAGGCGGGCTGGCTGGCGCAGAACGGCGAGGTCGTGCCGTGCAAGATCGAGGCGCTGTCTCTGTCGTCGGCACGCGTGGCCCGGTCGCGCGGCCGCGCAACGATGCGGCCGGGGGCGCTGCTGCCTGTGCATCTCGATGGCCTCGGATGGATCGAGGCCTCGGTGAGCGCTGTTTCCAGGACGGCGATGCATCTCCGCATGCACCCGACCGAGGCGCAGCGGCGCCAGTTGGTCGTCCGCCTGTTCAGCTCCTCTTGCGGCGTCATCACCGGCCGCGCCCGCCTGCGCGGGGCCCTCGCAGGGTTGGCGCGCCGCGGCTTCGTCGGTCGCTGACGTTCCGGATCCAGCGGTAGGGGTGGGCAAAGCAGCCGCCGCAGGCGGCAGCGTGCCCACCGGCCGGGCGGGATGGCGAGCGTCTCCACCT
The DNA here is from genome assembly GCF_032377435.1 of Bradyrhizobium sp. SZCCHNS3002. Taxonomy (NCBI): domain Bacteria; kingdom Pseudomonadati; phylum Pseudomonadota; class Alphaproteobacteria; order Hyphomicrobiales; family Nitrobacteraceae; genus Bradyrhizobium; species Bradyrhizobium sp. SZCCHNS3002. The sequence goes on along the minus strand of NZ_JAUHHY010000018.1, from coordinate 103,926 downwards.
CGTGCCTGGCTTCGGTCGCGATCCCCGGCGGAGGTGCAGCCATCCGGCAGAGGCTTATCGGTTGGTTAAGACTAACGCGAGAATACCCCCGATGTCCTTGCAGGCGCCGACGGCGTTGCAAAGCCGGCTGCGATATGACTTGGGGCGCGCTGACTTCGCAGCATCGCAGACTGGACGCGGGCTGCGCGACAGAAGCAGGACATGTCGGGCATGGACGCTGGAACGCAGAGGGCAACGGCTGACACCGCGCGCACGGCGTGGATCGATTTCGCGCGTGGCCTTGGCGTCATCCTGGTGGTGTACGGTCATGTGCTTGGCGGTCTCGTGCGCCCTGGCATCTTCCCGGATGGAGCCGTCGCGCGCTGGATGGACTACACGCTCTATACGTTCCACATGCCGCTGTTCTTCTTCCTGGCCGGCTTGAACGTGCAGCACAGCTTGCGGCGCGGCGCGCGTTCCTTCCTCACCTCCAAGCTCTGGACCATCGCCTATCCCTACGTGCTGTGGTCGTTGATCCAAGGCGGGATCACGATGCTGCTGGCGCGGGATGCCAACATCCCGATCCATCCCGGAGATCTCGCCGCGATATGGTATCGTCCGATCGCACAGTTCTGGTTCCTCTACGCGCTGATGATCTGCCATGTGTTCGCGGTGCTGGTTCCGTCGCGGACGGTTTTGATCACGCTCGCGCTGGCCGGGCTCGGCGTGTTCCTCGCGCTGCCGATCCGGCCTGACCTCGCACTCACCCTGCATCATCTGCCGTTCTACGTTGCGGGCATCTACGGCACCCGCGTGGTGGCGGAATGGCGGCCGTTCGGCTGGTCCTCTCCGGTCGTGATCGGGATTGCGTTTGCGGCTGCAGTGGCGCTGGGCGGCCAGCTGTCCGGCATGGACGCCAACGGGCTCGCCTCCCTGCCGGCCTGTGTGCTCGGGATCGCCGGCACGGTCGGGCTCTGCAAGCTGCTCGCGCCAACGCGCCATCGCTGGCTTGCGGCCGCGGGCGTCGCGTCGATGACGATCTATGTGCTGCACATCCTTGCCGGCTCGGGCGTGCGGATCATCATGCTGAAGCTGCACATCCCGCCATTGCCATGGGTCTACCTGCTGGCCGGAACGGTGGCCGGCGTGGTGCTTCCTCTGATCGCGCATGCCATCCTGCGGCGGCTCAATCTGCTGGCCGTCTTCGGGCTCGCACCACTGGCCTCCCGCAAGCCGCAGACTGCGGCGATCACGCCGCGCGTTGCAACGTCCGATCAGGCGCCGGCCTGATGCTGCCGCGCGGCGACGGTGCGCCGTGCTGCGCCGGCCGACTGGTCGAGCGGACAGGCCATGGCGACGAGCATCCAGAACAGCGCCGAGACCTCACCGGACGAGATGCTGGTCAGCGGCAGCTGAACCAAGAGCGCACTGATGGCGAGCGCCCCGAGCACGGCGCCCTCGCGCGTCGGCATCCGCCACGCGGCTCCGGTGGCGGCGAGCCCGACCCAGACATAGGCCGCGAGGCAGATCAGCCCGACCGGAATGCCCATCGTCACCCAGCTTGCGATGATCTGCCCGTCGATCGGCATCGCGCCCGCGACGCCGACGTCGGTGATGGTGAAGCCCGATCCCAGGACCATGCTGTTCGGCGCATTCCACAGCGTGACGAACTCATCCAGCCGCTCGCTGCCGCTGCTGTCCTGCGACACGCTGCCGAGCGATTCCAGACGGGAGGTGATGACCTCCGCGAACGGCGTGAACATGACGGTGACGATCACCGCGCCGACCAGTCCGACCGTGATCGATACGGCGCGACGCCGCGTCGCGGGGAGCAGCATGCAGAACAGCACGCCCACCGCGAGCGTGATCCAGCTGGTACGATAGAGCGACAGCAACAGGCCGAGTGCTGCGGGCGCCATCGCCGCCATCGACAGCCATCCCGGGCGCAGGAAGCCCACCAGCAGCAGGCCGGTGGCCGTGAAGGTCGCGTAGCTGGCGGGGCCGTTCATCGTGCTGAACACGCGGACCATGTAGGGCAGCGGATAGCCGGCCGAGGTGATGCTGGCATTCACCATCCAGAACCGATCCCAGCCTTGCGGATCGACATATTGCCAGATGCCGTAAAGGCCGGTGACCGGCAGCACCAGCAGGAATACGCGCGTGATCGCATCGAGCAGGGCGCCGTCGGATCGCGCCCGCTGCTGCAGGGCGATCGCATAGAGCACGGGCGCGGCCCATTTCATTCCGCCATTGGCGGCGTTGAACCAGTCGTTCTGGAATATCGACAGCGCGCCGCCATAGACGATGCAGGCGAGGACGATGAAGGGCGCCACGAGCCATGGATTGCCCGGCCTGTCCTTGTCCGAGGGCGAAAGCACCAGACTCGGAACTGGTGCGATGATGAACAGCAGCGGGCCGCTCAGCATGATGCCGGACGAATCGAATCCCGCGGAGATGTCGACCAGGCGGCGCACGAAGGGAGCGAAGGCGAACATCAGGATCGCCGACTGCACGTGGGCTGCGGGGCTGCGACGCCACGCGAACCAGCCGGCGACCGCGCAGCCGAGCACGAAAGCCGGCCTGACGATGCCGCCGAGTGCGGGCACGGCGAGCGCCGTCGCTGCCAGGAGAAGCGCGGACGGCCAACAGTTCATCGCCATCGCCGCAAGCGGCTGCGGGTCGATTCGGCTCTCTTTCATGAAGTCGGACTATAATGGAAAACCCCGGCTCCCGAGGCACGTTCGAACGAGACCGTGCCGGCGAGCATGGCTGGGACAGCCGCATGGCTTGGAAAGTCAGAGGCCCGGCGCCCGAGGCGGCCGTCAACCGAGGCGACGAAAGAAGTGATCCGAGCATGATGCGACGCGTAATAGTGGCCACGCTCGTCGCAGCGTGGTTGGTCGTCTCCTTGACTGCGAGGGCAGGAGCCGCGGAGGTGCTGCCGGCCCGCGACGTCTGCCAGCCGACCACCTCGGCCAAATCGCGCGACGGCAATTGCGTTCCCTGCGCCGTCGGACCCATCTCGAGCGCCCCAGGCTTCCTGGCACTGCTGGAGCAGGTGCGCTCGCGGCGCGCCGCCTTTGCCGACATCGACCGTCGTATCGATGGCGCCAGCGGAGATCCGGAGGTGCAGACCCTGCTGCAGGGACGCAACCTGGCCCGTGCGCTGTACGGTTCTGACGCGGATTTCATCGCGGGCGGCAGCGCCTCGCGCTGTCTCCTGCCGGACAACGAGGCGGTGCGCGCCAGGGCGACGCCGATTGCCTGCGACGCCATTCCGCGCGAGGGGCTGGTGGTGCTTCTGACCGCGGGCCAATCGAACATCTCCAACACCGGCGCGCCCGATCAGAGCGGCCGGCTCTATCAGCCGCACAACCGGTTCTACAATTTCGACCGCTTCGACGGCCGCTGCTACGTGGCGCGCAATCCCTTGCTGGGAACGCCGGGCGAGGGCGAGAACGTCGCCACGCGGCTGGGCGACGAATTGATCGATCGCGGGCTGGCGAAGACGATCCTGATCGCACCCGTTGCGATCGGCGGGACGTATATCGAGGAGTGGCGTGTCCGTGGCGGCAAGTATTTCGAGGTGCTGCTCGCGACCCTTGCCGGCCTGCGCGAGGCGGGTCTCGAGCCGAGCGCGGTGCTCTGGCATCAGGGCGAGTCCAACGCCTTCGCCTTCTCGACCAATGGCGCGGAGGACGGCACGCAATTGCAGGTCACCGCGAAGATGAAGGAGGCGGGACGGCTGTCCTACTTGCGGAACGATCTCGAGATCGTGGCCGGGCTGCGCGCGGCCGACGTGACCGCGCCGATCTTCGTTGCCGCGGCGACGCTCTGCGGCAGCGTTCCCGACGAGATCATCCGGTCGGCGCAGGCCGCCGTGCCGAACCCTGCGACCGGCGTCTATCCGGGGCCGGACACCGACCAGATCGGCCTTCCGCTGCGCCACGACAGCTGCCACATGAGCCACGCCGGCACCGAGCTTCACGCGCGGATGTGGGCCGATCGCCTGGCCGAATTCTGGAGGTCCGGCGCGCGGAGACCTTGACCGGAGAACCGTCCGCTACCCCAGCCGCTGATCCCGCGCATCCTGCGTGGTCTCGCTCGCCGACTTCCTGGCGGCCTTCTCCGCGCCCTTCTCGGCGCCCTTGCGGCTGGCGATCGCGGCGACCTTGCGGCCCGAGATCTCGCTGCCGGCGTCATCCGGCATCTGCCAGAACAAGATCGACGACAGCGCCGAGGTGATGGCGACGACGATGAAGGCGGGCGCGAAGGACGAGGCGGTGAGCTGGCTCGCGCCGTTCATCCACATCGTGGTCTCCACCGAGAACGCGCCGACCGCGACGCCGGCGGAGATCGCGAGCTGCTGGTTGACGCTGGTGAGCGTCGTGGCGCGGCTCATCTGGGCGGTCTCGACCTCGGCATAGGCGACGGTGTTGATCGCGGTGAACTGCAGCGAGCGGAAGAAGCCGCCGACCACGAGAATGATCAGGATCAGCAGCAGCGGCGTCGCCGGCGTGAACAGCGCGCAGGCGGCGAGGAAGACCGAGCTGACGACGGCATTGACCGTCATCAGATGGCGGAAGCCGAAGGCCTTGATCAGCCGCGCGGCCAGCGCCTTCATGCCCATTGCGCCGGCAGAGGAGCCGAAGGTGACGAGGCCGGACTGGAACGGCGACAGGCCGAAGCCGAGCTGCATCAGCAGCGGCAGCAGGAAGGGCAGGGCGCCGATGCCCAGGCGAAACATGAAGCCGCCGACGATCGAGGCGCGCAGGGTCGGCAGCCGCAGCAGCGAGAAATCGAGCACCGGCGAGTTGGTGCGCCAGGAGTGGCGGACGTAGAGCGTCATCGAGATCGCGCCGATTGCAACGAGACTCGCGACCACCGACCACGGCAGCAGGTTGAGACCGGCGACCGAGAGGCCGAAGGCGAGACCGGCGAGGCCGATGCCGGCCAGCACCATGCCAGTGAGGTCGAACGGCTCGGGATTGTCGCTCTTGATCGGATCGATGAAGCGCAGCGCCATGATGATGCCGACGATGCCGATCGGGATGTTGATCAGGAAGATCCAGTGCCAGGAGAAATAGGTGGTGATGAAGCCGCCGACCGGCGGTCCGATGACAGGACCGATCAGCGCGGGGATGGTGACCCAGGCCATCGCGCCGACCAGCGCGCTCTTGTCGACGGAGCGCAACAGGACGAGACGTCCGACCGGCGTCATCATCGCGCCGCCCATGCCCTGCAGGATGCGCGCGAACACGAAGTTCTCGACGGAGTTGGCGAGCGCACAGCCGATCGAGCCGATCATGAACACCGCGACCGCGCTGGAGAACACCCGCCGCGCGCCAAACCGGTCGGCGGTCCAGCCGCTCGCCGGGATGAACACCGCCAGCGACAGCAGATAAGACGTGATGGCGAGCTTCAGCGTCAGCGGGCTGGTGCCGATGTCCCTGGCGATCGCCGGCAGCGAGGTCGCGATCACCGTGGAGTCCATGTTCTCCATGAACAGCGCGGTGGCGACGATCAGCGGAATGACGCGTTGCTTGTTCATCGAATCTCGGGAGGGACGGGGAAGGCCGGCGCCGCGGCTGTAGCACCCTGCGACGAACGAGGCCATTGCGCTGCTGGCATGGCCCCCTAGATGCAGCGTGACGCTGCCGCGTCATCGTTATTGGAGATGTGCCGATGATCTATCTGCTCGCCGCCCTGGTGCCGCCACTGGGCCTGCTGCTCAACGGGCAGCCGTTCGCGGCCATCTTCAATCTGCTGCTCTGCCTGGTCTGCCTCGTCCTCGGCCTGTTCTTCCACGTGCTGCTGCTGGTGCCGTCGGCGCACGCGCTGATCGCCGTGCACATGCGGCGGGAGGACCGGCGCCACCGGGAGGTGGTCGAGGCCATCCGCCGCTATGGGCCGCCGCCGGGCGCTTGGCGCTAGAGGCGCGGAACTTCTGCTCCGGAATCGGGGCGTCCGCGACCTTTTATTGCGCGTTTCGGACCTGATCAGGGCCGGTCTGGGCCGTTCTTCGCAATCGCGGGAGGATGGCGGATCGGCCCTTTGATTCGTCACAGGCCCATGCTATCGACCCGCGTCAACCCCACCGATGGGCACCGATTCGACGGCGAGGCATGGTCTCGACGGCGGCGCCGCTCATCCGTAACCGCATCGCGGCCGTTCTGGCCGCAGACAAGGAGTTGACGATGGCGACCGTCCAGACACTTCGCGAAGCCTTTACCTTCGACGACGTGCTCTTGAAGCCGGGCCTGTCCGATGTGCTGCCCTCCGAGGTCGACATCCGTTCGCGCGTGACGCGCGAGATCCCGCTCAACATTCCGATCATGGCGTCCGCCATGGATACCGTCACCGAGGCGCGCATGGCGATTGCGATGGCGCAGGCCGGCGGTGTCGGGGTGATCCACCGCAATTTCGACCCCGAGGGCCAGGCCGCCCAGGTGCGCCAGGTCAAGAAGTTCGAATCCGGCATGGTGGTCAACCCGCTGACGATCTCGCCGGAGGCGACGCTCGCCGACGCGCTGGCGCTGATGAAGGACTACGGCTTCTCCGGCATTCCGGTCGTCACCGGCGGCGGCAAGGGCATCCCCGGCAAGCTGGTCGGCATCCTGACCAATCGCGACGTCCGCTTCGCCACCGATCCGCGCCAGAAGATCTCCGAGCTGATGACGCACGAGAACCTCGTCACCGTGCGCGAGGGCGTCGGCCAGGACGAGGCCAAGAAGATCCTGCACAAGCACCGCATCGAGAAGCTGCTCGTCGTCGATGACCAGTACCGCTGCGTCGGCCTGATCACCGTGAAGGACATGGAGAAGGCGGTCGCGCATCCGCTCGCGTGCAAGGACGCGCAGGGCCGACTCCGTGTCGCCGCGGCGACGACCGTGGGCGAGGGCGGCTTCGAGCGCACCGAGAAGCTGATCGAGGCCGGCGTCGACCTCGTCGTGGTCGACACCGCGCACGGCCATTCCTCGCGCGTGCTGGAAGCCGTCAACCGCATCAAGCGCATCTCGAACGCGGTGCAGGTGATCGCCGGCAACATCGCCACCCGCGACGGCGCGCAGGCGCTGATCGACGCCGGCGCCGACGCCGTCAAGGTCGGCATCGGCCCGGGCTCGATCTGCACCACCCGCATCGTGGCGGGCGTCGGCGTGCCGCAGCTGACCGCGATCATGGATGCGGTGGAAGCCGCCAAGAAGGCCGACGTGCCGGTGATCGCCGACGGCGGCATCAAGTTCTCCGGCGATCTCGCCAAGGCGCTCGCCGCCGGCGCCGACGTCGCCATGGTCGGCTCGCTGCTCGCCGGCACCGACGAGACGCCCGGCGAGGTGTTCCTGTGGCAGGGCCGCTCCTACAAGGCCTATCGCGGCATGGGCTCGGTCGGCGCGATGGCCCGCGGCTCGGCCGACCGCTACTTCCAGCAGGACATCAAGGACACCTTGAAGCTCGTGCCGGAAGGCATCGAGGGCCAGGTGCCGTATAAGGGTCCGGTCGGCAACGTCATGCACCAGCTCGCCGGCGGCCTGCGCGCGGCCATGGGCTATGTCGGCGCCAAGACCTTGGAGGACTTCCACGGCAAGGCCGAGTTCGTCCGCATCACCGGCGCGGGCTTGCGCGAAAGCCACGTCCACGACGTGACGATCACCCGCGAGAGCCCGAACTATCCGGGCGGGGTGTAAACAACCACCGCTCTCTCCGTCATTGCGAGGAGCGAAGCGACGACTTGTCCGCCATAGCCCGAAGGGCGACGGCGGAAGCAATCCAGGGGTTGCGCGCGCGGCCCTGGATTGCTTCGCTTCGCTCGCAATGACGGCTCCCGTGGGGTCGGCACCGAACGCCACATCAACAAACAAGAGGAAACACCATGTCCCAAGCCAAGCGCATCGTGCTCGCGTCCCGTCCCGTCGGCGAGCCCAAGCCGTCTGATTTCCGCCTCGAGGAGCACACCATCCCGACTCCCGGCGCCGGCGAGGTGCTGTTGCGCACGATCTGGCTGTCGCTCGATCCCTACATGCGCGGGCGCATGAGCGACGGGCCGTCTTACGCCCAGCCGGTGCCGGTCGGCGGCGTGATGGAGGCGGGGACGGTGTGCGAGGTGGCGGCCTCCAATAATCCCGGCTTCAAGGCCGGCGACATCGTGCTGGCGCGCGCCGGCTGGCAGACGCATGCGGTCTCCGACGGCCGCGGTCTCGCCAAGGTCGACCCGAGCCTCGCCCCGATCTCGACCGCGGTCGGCGTGCTCGGCATGCCCGGCATGACCGCCTACACCGGCCTGCTCGACATCGGCCAGCCCAAGGCCGGCGAGACCGTCGTGGTCGCCGCCGCCTCCGGCGCGGTCGGCTCGGCGGTGGGGCAGATCGCCAAGATCAAGGGCGCCCGCGCCATCGGCATCGCCGGCGGCAAGGACAAATGCGACTACGTGAAGAAGGAATTCGGCTTCGACGACTGCCTCGACCATCGCGATCCCGATCTCGCCGCCAAGCTGAAGGAAGCCTGCCCGAAGGGCATCGACGTCTATTTCGAGAATGTCGGCGGCCCGGTGTTCGAGGCGGTGTTCCCGCTGTTCAACGCCTTCGCGCGCATGCCGGTCTGCGGCCTGATCGCGCATTACAACGATACCCAGTCGGTGGCGCCGAAATGGGCCGGCGCGCTGATGCGCAACGTCCTGACCAAGCGGCTCCTGATCCGCGGCTTCATCGTCTCCGACTTCGCCTCCCGCCACGGCGACTTCCTCAAGGACATGTCGGCCTGGGTCCGCGACGGCAAGGTCAAGTACAAGGAGCACGTCACCGAGGGCCTGGAGAACGCGCCCGCGGCGTTCATGGGCCTGCTCAAGGGCGCCAATTTCGGCAAGCAGCTGGTGCGGGTCGGGCCGGACAAGGCCTGAGCCACACCTGATGTGATTCTTCAGCCTGTCCGCAAAAAAGCGGGAACCACAGCCCCTTATCGGGAGTCCTGAGGGAACCGGTTCATCCACGAGGGCCCGGCATCATGCCGGGCCTTCACTTTTCCCAAGGGGGGATTGTCGATGTCGCTGCCCATGGTGCTGCTGCCCGTTTTCGTCGAGGTTGCACTGACCTTCGCGCTGCTGTTCTGGAATAAGAGGAAGGCGCAAGCCACGGATGCCGCCGATGAATTCGGCCTGCCGACTTTGTTCTATGCCCTGATCGCGCTGGCGCTGCCGCTGCGCCATGCCGATCTGGTGATCGTGCTGCTGTCCTGGGTGTTCGTCGTCACCCGCTTCGTCAATGCCGGCTTTATCAGTGGGGCAGACAAGCGCTCCCTCGCCTGGACCGCCTCGGCGCTGGTGCTGCTGGCGATGTGGCTGTATTTCGCCCTGAAGATGCTTCTCCTGATCTGAGACTGGATACTGAATGACCCCCGCCGCCCGGCTGTCCGCCGCCATCGACATCATCGAGTCCATCGAGTCCCAGCGGGCGCCGGCGGCGAAGGCCTTGAAGGATTGGGGCACCAGCCACCGCTTCGCCGGCTCCGGCGACCGCGCCGCCATTGCCGGCCTGGTCTGGGACGTGCTGCGCCGCCGCGCCTCCAGCGCTTATGTCATGGAGGACGACACCGCGCGGGCGCGGGTGCTCGGCATGCTCAAGCTCGAGCGCGGCCTGGATGTGCCGACCATCGCCGCGATGTGCGACGGCAGCCGCTTCGCGCCGCCGCCGCTCACTGCCGCCGAGGAGAAGGCGCTGGCCTCGCGCACCACCGAGGGCGCGCCGCCGCCGGTCGCCGGCGACTATCCCGACTGGCTCGACCCGTATCTTGCCGCCGTGTTCGGCGACGACCGCGTCGCCGAGGCCATGGCGATGGCCAGCCGCGCGCCGCTCGACCTGCGCGTCAACACGCTGAAAGCGAAGCGCGAGAAGGTTCAGGCGTCGCTCAAGCATCTCGGCGCCGTGCCGACGCCGTGGTCGCCGCTCGGCCTGCGCATCATCCTCGGGGCCGATGCGCGCAATCCCGGAATCCATGCCGAGGAGGATTTCATCAAGGGCGCGATCGAGGTCCAGGACGAGGGCTCGCAGCTCGCGGCGCTGTTCACCGCGGCCAAGCCCGGCGAGCAGGTCATCGACCTCTGCGCCGGCGCCGGCGGCAAGACCTTGGCGCTGGCCGCGATGATGCAGGGCAAGGGCCGCCTGATCGCCACCGACGCCGACAAGCGCCAGCTCGCGCCGATCCACGAGCGGCTGTCGCGCGCCGGCGTCCACAACGCCGAGATCCGCACCCCGAAGGGCGACGCCGACCCGCTCGCCGACATCAGCGCCTCCGCTGATCTGGTGGTGATCGACGCCCCCTGCACGGGCACCGGCACCTGGCGCCGCAACCCCGACGCCAAATGGCGCATGCGCCCCGGCGCCCTGGATATCCGCCTCAAGGACCAGGCCGATGTGCTCGACCGCGCCGCCCGCCTGGTCAAACCCGGCGGCCGCATCGGCTACATCACCTGCTCGGTGCTGCAGCCGGAGAATGGCGACCAGGTGCGGGCGTTCGTGGCGCGGCACCTGGAGTTTTCCGTCCAGCCCCCGGAGCAGACCGCCACCGTCCTCTGGGACAAGGCCGAGGCGTTCGCCGAGGCCGCCCTGCAGACCCCGGAGGGCTGGCTGATGACCCCCCGCCGGACGGGCACGGACGGGTTTTTCGTGTCGGTGCTGCGCCGCTCCGCCTGACGCGGGCTGCCCATGACTGAGCCCTCTCCCCTTGTGGGAGAGGGCATGCAGGACAGCTCGGCAGATTCGGTCGGGTGAGGGGTATGCCTCCGCGAGCACTGTTCGCCGAGAGATACCCCTCACCCAACCGCGTGCGTGGATGGGCCGGTGATGCCCTCTCCCACAAGGGGAGAGGGCGCTGCATCGGGCAGCCCTGCAAAGCGTGTCGGTGAAACGGTTGCACGGCGCGGTGAATCCCCCGCTGCCAAGGGTTGCGAGTCCCCCCGCAGCGGCGTAATTCCTTGCCATGACAGCCCCAGCCAACACCCCGACCGCCGCCGCCACCGACACCTCCGTGGCCGCGCTCCACGACAAGATCCTGATCGTCGATTTCGGCAGCCAGGTCACGCAGCTGATCGCGCGCCGGGTGCGCGAGGACGGCGTGTATTGCGAGATCGTGCCGTTCCAGAAGGCGGAGGCCGCCTTCCGCGACATGCAGCCCAAAGCCGTGATCCTCTCCGGCGGCCCCGAATCCGTCCACGAGGCCGGCTCCCCGCGCGCCCCGCAGCTGATCTTCGAGAGCGGCGTCCCCGTGATGGGCATCTGCTACGGCCAGATGACGATGGCCGCCCAGCTCGGCGGCACCGTCGAGGGCGGCCACCACCGCGAGTTCGGCCGCGCCGACGTCGAGGTCAAGACCAACAGCCTGCTGTTCGATGGCGTCTGGCAGCCGGGCGAGCAGCACCAGGTGTGGATGAGCCATGGCGACCGCATCACCCAGATGCCGCCGGGCTTCTCGGTCGCCGGCGTGTCGCCGAACGCGCCCTTCGCCGTGATCCAGGACGAGACGCGCAAATATTACGGCCTGATGTTCCACCCCGAGGTGGTGCACACGCCCGATGGCGCCAAGCTGATCCGCAACTTCGTCCGCAACATCGCCGGCCTCGGCGGCGACTGGACCATGCACGCCTTCCGCGAGGAGGAGATCAAGAAGATCCGCGCGCAAGTGGGCAAGGGCAAGGTGATCTGCGGCCTCTCCGGTGGCGTCGACTCTGCGGTTGCCGCGGTGCTGATCCACGAGGCGATCGGCGACCAGCTCACCTGCGTGTTCGTCGATCACGGCCTGCTGCGCCTGAACGAGGCCGAGACCGTCGTCGATCTCTTCCGGCACCACTACAACATCCCGCTGGTGCATGTGGACGCCTCACAACTCTTCCTCGGCGAGCTCGAAGGCGTCACCGACCCGGAGCAGAAGCGCAAGACCATCGGAAGACTCTTCATCGACGTGTTCGAGGCCGAGGCCAAGAAGATCGGCGGCGCCGATTTCCTGGCGCAAGGCACGCTCTATCCCGACGTGATCGAGAGCGTCTCCTTCACCGGCGGCCCCTCGGTGACGATCAAGTCGCACCACAATGTCGGCGGCCTTCCGGCGCGCATGAACATGAAGCTGGTCGAGCCGTTGCGCGAGCTGTTCAAGGACGAGGTCCGCGTGCTCGGCCGCGAGCTCGGCCTGCCCGACGTGTTCGTCGGCCGCCACCCGTTCCCGGGCCCCGGCCTCGCCATCCGCTGCCCCGGCGAGATCACGGTCGACAAGCTCGACATCCTGCGCAAGGCCGACGCCATCTACATCGACGAGATCCGCAAGGCCGGCCTCTACGACACCATCTGGCAAGCCTTCGCCGTGCTGCTCCCCGTCAAGACCGTCGGCGTCATGGGCGACGGCCGCACCTACGACTACGTCGTCGGCCTCCGCGCCGTCACGTCGACGGACGGCATGACGGCGGACTTCTATCCGTTCGACATGAAGTTCCTCGGCAACACGGCGACGCGCATCATCAACGAGGTGAAGGGCGTGAACCGGGTGGTGTACGACGTGACGAGCAAGCCGCCGGGGACGATCGAGTGGGAGTAGGGGAAACGTCAACTTCGATGGTGCTTTTCAGCGAAAGCCACCTACCATCTTGAGATGGAGTTTTGTCGATCGTCTAACCTCTTTTTTTAGCCACTAGTCGCGGTGCAGGGCCGCTTTCAGTAAAGAGTGCAGCGATTGGAGTGCCTCGCACCGACGATTGTCATTCACAGATACCACTTGAAGTAGACGCTCGTTCGTTTCAGGTTTGTTTTTGTACCGAGCAACATTCTGGATATTGATTTAGGAGGGCGTTCAATGAGGCTCATCAAAGCGCGAGCGACCAACTATCGAAACATCATTGATTCTAATGAAGTCGAGATCGCGCAAACTACTTGCTTAGTCGGCAAGAATGAGGCTGGAAAGTCGGCCTTCCTTAAGGCCATCGAAGGCATTCGCTCGGTCGATCCCAATTTCAAGGACTATGGTAAGATCGAAAATTACCCCCGTCGGCATCTAGCCGACTATGCTGAGCGACATCCAGACGGGGATGCTGAAGTCATGCGAACGTATTGGGAGCTTGACGCTTTCGACATCAAAGCTTTGGAGGCTGAGCTTGGACAAGGGGCGCTAAAAAGCTCCTGTGTCTGCGTTTCCAAAACTTATGAGTCTGAAACAACCACGTGGGAGATCGATGTCGATGAAGAAAAGGTTATTGGGCATCTCTCCAAGCTGGCAGGACTGACTGAAGAAGATGCGGCTCCGATCAGTGCCGCAAAGACCACGGCAAAGGTTTACGAAGCTCTGGCTGGCATAACAAGTCGGACCCCTAGCCAAGAAAGCATGATTGCGATCATCGGGAAGTGGCGTCAGCATCGGGCAGTGCTGCGCGCAATCGATATTCTTTCGGCGCGAATGCCCAAGTTTATGTACTTCTCGCATTACGATCGAATGAGTGGCGCTCTCTCGGTCAACCAGTTGAATCAAGACAAGCAAAATGGGGCGCTGCTGTCGAGCGGAGACCGCGTATTTCTCGATTTTCTTGAGTATGCTGGAACTACGTTGGAGGACTTGGTAGCTACCACTCATTTTGAGGAGCTAAATGCGAAGTGTGAAGCGGCTGCGCTCCGTATCACAGATCAAATTTTTGAGTATTGGACGCAAAATGATGAATTGAAGATAAAGGTAGTATTCTCGGAGGGAAAGAGCGGTGATCCGGCTCCGTTTAACTCCGGACCGGTCGCGCGTGCTCGCGTCGAAAACGCGCTTCATGGCGTGACAGTTCCCTTTTCTGAGCGGTCGGCAGGCTTCATCTGGTTCTTCTCCTTCTTGGTCAAGTTCGCTCAAATTCGAAAGACTAACGGCAATGTGATCCTATTGCTGGATGAGCCTGGCCTTACGCTTCACGGGACTGCGCAAAAGGATCTTCTGCGATTTTTCTACGAGCAGATTGCGCCTAAGCATCAGGTAATCTGGTCGACGCATTCACCTTTTATGGTGCCTGCTAACGATCTCGTTTCAGTTCGCACTGTTGAGGATGTTGTTGAGATCGATAGGCGCGGTCGGAAAGTGTCGATCGGTACTAAGATTCGGTCTGACGTGCTCACGACCGATCCTCAAACCAATTTTCCTATTTTTGGGGCAATGGGATTTGAAGTCACGCAAACTCTTGTTATCGGCACCAATACATTGTTAGTCGAAGGGCCGAGTGATATTCTTTTTCTTCAGGCAGCTTCGTCGGCGCTTAAGGAGGCGGGGAGGTCGCACCTTTCTCCATCCTGGGCTGTGTGCCCGTCGGGTGGCATCGATAAAGTATTGCCGTTCGTGCGACTGTTCTACGGCAATAAGCTCAATGTGGCCGTGCTAACCGACTATGAGCGCGGGCAGAAGCGAAAGTTAGAAGATCTTTACAGGGCGGCCCTCCTCAACAATGACCGTATAATTCTTGCTACCGAAGTTGCGGGGAAAGATGAGGCGGATATCGAAGACTTTTTCGACCCAGCTTTCTTTGTCGATCTTGTCAACAAAACATACGCGCTAAGAGGCGTTCATGAGCTAACGGTTGAAAAGTTGGAGGCAGCGGATACTAGTACGGCTAGGCTAGTAAAAAAGGCCGAAGCCTACTTCAAGCTGCTCCCGGCTGAGATTGCTGAGTACAGTCACTTTGATCCAGCTCTTTACCTTCTGCAGCACCCAGAGTTGCTTAAAGGAGAAGGCAAGCCAATTCAAGAAACCCTTGCGCGGTTTGAGGCTGCGTTCGTGCGAATCGCAAGGTTCTTGCCGCCGAGTCAATAGCTTCTTCGCTACTGTACAGGGTTGCGACGACATTGCGCCAAACTCGTTGGCCCTTCGCTACCATCGAGAAAGTTGGTCGAGACGTGGCGACGGCGAGAGCCATGCGCGGACAGTCCGTCGTCGTCCAACTGAGCATCTGCCCGACGGGCAATCCGCGCATGCCCCGCATGCGCCAAGTGCCCGTCGTGCCAGTTTGTCGCGCACTTCTCCCTTGCGCCGTCGGGCAAATCAGCTCCACATTTTCGCGCATCCCGGCTCGCTGAAGAGGGACGTTTCGCGATCGTCATGAAGCGTCGAGCTGGGGATGCGACGGGCGCGTTGCTCTGCAGCCGGGTGTCACAGCCCGTGCCGACGAACGGAGCGATGCGACGGCGAAGTGGCGTGGTCCTGGTCTCCCGACGCTGAGACCAAGCCGGTGGTGATGATGATCCGCTGGCGACGGGGGCAAGACAGCCGGTCCCCGGGGAGAGCGCCTATAACCCGCAAAACCGTCGCGCAGGGAAGGCCGGATATTGGGCTGAACCTGTGGTTCTGCCGCGTGCTTCTTGTTGCACGCGGACCGCGGGTATCAGCCGATACCCGGTCTTCCCTGCGCCTCTTCGTCGGACGAAGAGGTCGATGGATGGCAAAGCTCGGGCGAATCTCGCCGCGAGAAAGCCGGGGCATGCCCGTTGTTTGAAACGTGGAGACAGGTGCCGGGACGAGGCGCGCGCGGGTTTTCAGCGCCGATGTCACAGCCGGCCGTGAGCGAGAGCCGGTTCGCCGGTGCGCGGCGGTCTCATGGCCCGCGCAGGCGCTGGGCCAAGCCGGTGAGGCGTTTGCGTGCGACGTCGAGCAGCAGGGCAAGCGCGTTGAGGCGCTGCGGCTCTGGTGTCTCCGTCGGGTCCGCGGTGCCGTTGAGATGCCGCTCGCAGTTTTGCGCGAAGGTCGTGGTGATGCGCGACGCCAGATCGCGCACCAACCCATCACGCGCGATCTGCGCCAGCGGGCCGGAGAGGCTGTAGCCGATCGCGAGCGCGACGCGGGTGGCTCGTCCGTCGTCGATCGGAAGCATGCGCCAGCTGATCTGTCCGGAGGTCGAGGTGCGGCTCAGCCGGTCGCGTCCGGTGCCAACGAGCCGGCCCGACAAATCCGCCGCGTTGCGGTCGATGCGCGCAGAGCCGCGGAAGATAGCCGACAGCGGTCCGATGGCGACACTGATCGCACCTTCGATGCGATCCGGGGTCGGGATGTCCGTGATGGTGGCGCCGGGAAAGCATGCGGCGAGGGTCCTGGGCTGACCGAACAGCGCAAAGACCTGCTCTGGCGCGGCGTTCACCGTGAACGACGCATCGAAGCTCTTGGCGGGCATGACCTCGGAAGGATCGAGCGAACCGAGGGCCAGGTCGCCGGAGAGCATGATGCCCACCGCCGCTGGCCGCGCTGGCGCGACCGCGGCCGCGATGGCGCCTGGCTGCGATCCCACCGGGCCGAGCGATGTCCGACCTGCGCCGATCACGGCCGCGATGCCCCGCTGCCGTCGTGCCGCGATCACAGCGCTGACAGCGCGAACGATCCCGACATAGCCGGTGCAGCGGCACAGATTGCCGCTCAGGCCGACACGGATGGCGTGTTCGTCCGCGTGATCGAGGCGCAGCACGAGGTCGCGCGCCGACATGATCATGCCGGGCGTGCAGTAGCCGCATTGCAGGGCATGCTCGCGCGTGAAAGCCACGCGCAGCTCGGCGGCGATCTCATCCTCGTCCAGGCCTTCGATCGTCGTCACGGCAGCGCCAGCGCAGGCCACGGCGAGCGTGATGCAGGAACGGGCCGGAGCGCCGTCGAGCAACAGCGTGCAGGCGCCACAGACACCGTGCTCGCAGCCGAGATGCGTCCCGGTCAGGTCAAGCTGATCACGGAGGACGTCGGCGAGATGGGTGCGAGGTTCGACCGTTGGCTCGATCGCGCTGCCGTTCACGGTGAGCTGGATCTTGTTCACGCGGCCGCCTCCGCGATCGCCCGCGCGAGCACGCTGACATGGATGTGCCGGGCGGCCGGATCGGCCACGCCGGCCTGGATGAGCCGGCGGTCGGCGAGGGCGCGATCGAACTGCGGGGTGAGATGGCTGGTCGCGCCGCCGAACAGGGATGAATCGTCGATGATGATCGGTGTCGTGTCGATGGCGCCGATGACGATGCGGCTGCGGGCGGTGTCGGGCTCGATCAGCACGGCGGCCATTGCATGGGCGAATTCTCCAGGCTTGCGACAGGCCTTGGCGTAGCCGAAGCGTGCCGTGGGTGACAGCGAGGGCAGGCGGATCGCGGTGACCAGCTCGCCGGGACGCAGCGCCGTCTGCAGCACGCCCTGGATGAACTCCGTCACGGCGAGGTCACGCCGTCCCGCCGCGCCTGTCAGTTGCACGCTGGCGCCGAGGGCCGTGAGCGTCGTCACCCAGTCGGCGGCCGGGTCGGCATGACCTAGCGAGCCGCCGATGGTGCCGCGATTGCGCACGGCGCGATAGGCGATGCCACGGGCGATCCGCGGCAAGATGCCATGGGTCACGTCGGGGAGGCGGCCGTCCTCGATGTCGGCATGGGTGACGCAGGCGCCGATCACGAGCGCATCGCCATCGCGCTCGACCGAACGAAGCTCGGCAAGGCCGGCGATGTCGATGATGAGCGGCGGCTGCACGAGACGCAGATTGAGCATTGGACCGAGCGACTGTCCGCCGGCCATGATCCGTGTGCCGTCCTCGGCCTTCGCGAGCAGGCCGACCGCGTCGCTGACGCTCTGGGGACGCGCGTAGTTGAAGGAGGCGGCCTTCACGGCGAGCTCGCCTGTTTCGCTGCCAGCACCGCCGCGACGATCCGGCGCGGCGACAGCGGCGACTGCATCATTTCAGCACCAAGCGGCCGCAGCGCGTCGTTGACGGCGTTGGCGATTGCCGCCGGCGGCGCGATCGCGCCGCCTTCGCCGATGCCCTTGACGCCGAACATCGTGTAGGGCGACGGCGTCTCCATGTGGAACAGGCGCGGCTCCGGGACTTCGGTCGGACCCGGCAGCAGGTAATCGGCCAAGGTTGTCGCCAGCGGTTGCGCGGCATCGTCGAACGGCATCTCCTCGTACAGCGCGGTGCCGATGCCCTGGGCGAGGCCGCCGAGAATCTGGCCGTCGACGATCATCGGATTGACGAGGACGCCGCCGTCCTCGACGACGACGTAGTCGAGCAGCTCGACCTCGCCGAGATCCGGATCGACGGCGACCGTCACGGCATGCGCCGCGTAGGAGAAGGTGCCGCTGTCACGCACCGGCTTGTAGCCGCCGGTCGCCTCAAGGCCCGCCGGATCGACGTCGTTGGGCAGGTCCTGCGGCCGGCGGTACCAGGTGTGAGCGATCTCGGCGAGGCTGACGCTGCCGTTCGGCCCGCAGGCCTGGCCCTCGCGCCACGTGACCGCCTCGGGCGCGAGCTGCAGCAGCTTGGCGCCGATGCGCGTGGCGCGCGCGACGAGTTGCGCGCAGGCCGTGCCCACGGCGCCGCCGGCCATCACCATCGACCGCGAGCCCCAGGTGCCGGTGGAGTAGGGCGTCATCGCGGTGTCGCCGAGCACGACGCGGATCTTGTCGGGATCGACGCCGAGGATCTCGTGCGCGACCTGGGCGAGCGTCGTCTCCAGTCCCTGGCCGTGGGAGTGGACGCCGACACGCAGCTCGAGTCCGCCGTCGGGCGTCAGCCGCGCGGTGGCCTGCTCATGGCCGGGCACCATCGGGATGCCCCACCCGGCATAGACCGAGGTGCCATGCGCGGCCTGCTCGCAATAGATCGACACGCCGGTGCCGATCAGCCGGCCGTCCGGCTCGCCGCGCTGCTGTCGTGCGCGCACGGCGGGGACATCGATCGCCGTCAGCGCCCGCTGCAGCGCGCCGGGATAGTCGCCGCTGTCGAAATGCTTGTTGGTGATGTTGTCGAACGGCATGTCCTGCGGCTGCACCAGATTGCGCAGCCGGACCTCGCCGGGTTCGAGCCCGGCCTCGGTCGCGACGGCGTCGAGCAGCAGCTCGAGGGCGAAGCAGACGCCGGTGCGGGCGACGCCGCGATACGGCAGGATCGGGCATTTGTTGGTCGCGACCGAGTAGGTCCGGCAGCGATAGGCCGGCATCCGATACGGCCCTGGCAGGATGCTCGCGATCTGCGCCGCTTCGAGGCAGGCCGAAAACGGATAGGACGAATAGGCGCCGGAATCGACCGTGGCCACGCAGTCGATGCCGCGCAGCCGGCCGTCGCGATCGGCGTAGACGGTGATGCGATAGGCGTGCTCGCGGCAATTCGCGCTGGCGCTCAGATGCTCGCGCCGGTCCTCGAGCCAGCGCACCGTCCAGCCCCTGTGCATGGCGAGCCAGCTGAGGCAGACCTCCTCGGGCAGCAGGATGCCCTTGTGGCCGAAGCCGCCGCCGATGTCAGGCGCGATGATGCGGATGCGGCCCTGTTCGATGCCGAGGCAGTCGGACAGACCGTTGCGCACGATGTGCGGCATCTGCGAGCCGGTGTGCAGCGTCAGCTGATCGAGCCGGTGATCGAAGGTCGCGACGACACCGCGGCCCTCCAGCGGCGCCATGCACTGGCGTGCGGTCGTGATCTCGCGCGTCACCTTGATCGGCGCGTCAAGCGCGGCTGATATGTCGACCTCGAAGTTGGTTTCCAGGAAGACGTTGTCGCCCCAGTGCTCGTGCACCAGCGCGCTGCCAGCCTCGCGCGCCATGCGCATGTCGTGCACCGCCGGCAGCGGTTCCAGGTCGAGCTCGACCGCCGCGGCGATGTCCTCCGCTTCGGCGCGGCTGCGGGCGACGCACATCGCCACGAGCTCGCCGACATGGCGCACCTTGCCGGTCGCCAGCACCGGCTGCTCGGAGATCTTGAAGCCGGGCAGGCCGGAGACCGCGCGGATCGGGTTGATGCCAGTGAGGTCATCGGCCGTGAACACGACGTCGCGGTATTCAGCGGGAACGTGGATCGCCTTGATCCTGGCATGCGCGATCGGGCTGCGCACGAAGGCGACGTCCTTCAGTCCCGGCAGCCTGATGTCGGCGACATACTGACCGCGGCCGCGCAGAAAACGGTCGTCTTCCTTGCGCGGCAGGCGCGCGCCGACGCCACGCGGCGCGCGGGCATCCGAGACGGGCGGGGCCGCGCCCGTCACGTCAGGCCGCGACCGCTGCAGGCAGGATCGGGGCCGTCGCATCGTGGCGGACGCCGGCACGCAGGCAGAACACCGGCTGCAGCAGCTTCTCGGCGATCACCTCGGTCTTCTCGTTGTCGCGCAGCACGAAACGGCCCTGCTGCTCGCGGAGCACGCTGACATCGGCCGCCATCCCGGGGCGCAGCGCGCCGATCTGATCGGACAGGCCGAGCATGGCGGCGGGGTTCGACGTCACCATCGGCACGACCTGCTCCAATGTCAGGCCGAGCGCGACCATCGAGCTCATCGCCTGCACGAGGCTGAACTTGGCCTGGCCCGCGAATGGATGGTTCTCGTCGTCGGCATGCTCGTCCGGCGTCCCCGCGGGGGCCGGCACGTGCGTGTTGTAGCCGTGGATGTCGGCGCCGAGCGTGTGCGGCACGATGCCGGCGTCGATCGCCTTGCGCGCCAGGCGGTAGGAGAAATGGCTGCCATGGCCGACGTCGACCTTGAGCCCGCGGTCGAGAGCGGCCTGGATCACCGGATGAACTTCACCCTTAGTGTTGACGAAGCCACCGGGATGCCGCGTGAACGGGTGCGCCAGCACGTCGCCCGGCCGCAGCAGCGGGATCACACGCTCCAGGATGGTGTCGACATCCTCGCCATTGGTGCCGCTTGCGGGCAGTCCCCACAGTTGGCCGAAATGGACGTAAACGGGAAGCTCGGCGCGGCGGCCGATCTCGGCCGCCATCTCGATGACACGGATGCCCCAGCGCGCGAAGCCGCCGATCTCGGCATGCGCCTTGATGCCGCGAACGAGGTCACGGTTGGCAACCGCCGATTTCACCGTCGCATCGATGTCGACGCAATCCGGCCGGTAGAGATCGGGATAGTAGTGGCCCTCGAGGCCGCCGACCAGATAGGCCGACAGGAAGGCATAGACGCGCGATTGCGCCTGATCTGCGACGAAGTGACGGAAGCCGGGCAGGGTCATGCAGGACGGGCCGCCCTGGTCGATCAGGCTGGTGACGCCCGACTGCACGCCGACCATGTCCGCGTTCATGCCGAAGCGGCCGGTGACGTATTGATAGACATGGGCGTGGGTGTCGATCAGTCCCGGAAGCACGAGCTGGCCGCTGACATCGATGACGTCCTTGGCGCTGGTCGGCAGAATGTCGGATTGGACGGCCGCGATGCGGCCGTTGCGGATGGCGACGTCTCTCAAGCCATCGATGCCGGAAGCGGGGTCAATGACGCGGCCGCCGCGCAGCAGCAGGTCGAACGAGGCGCTCACGGACATGCAAGGTCTCCTTTCCGGGCGGGATGTCTGTCCCGGTCAAAACCTTCCTCGACGCGCCGGCGCGGACGATCCGCCGGCCAATTACGAAGCATGCTTCGCATTACATCAAGATCCGTGCCATAGACAGCTTGAAATTGATGCAGTGTGATGAGTGCTTATGCGGGGAGTCGTTCGATGGCCGGAAGGAACAAGCCGAAAGCCGATGGATCATCTTGGCCGCTCGAGGGACGTCCAGGCTATCTGATTAGGCGGCTGCACCAGATCCACGTCGCGCTATTCCAGGAAAAATGCGCCGCCTATGAGGTCACGCCGTTACAGTACAGCCTGTTGACGGCGCTGGCGAAACGCGGGACGGCGGACCAGACGGCGCTGGCACATGACATCGCTCTCGACCGGACCACCACGACCGGCGCGCTGAAGCGGCTGCAGGCGCGCGGCTTGATCGACCGCAGTGTCGGACCGCACGACCGGCGGTCGCGCACCTGCCGCCTGACCAGTTCCGGCCTCGCATTGCTGCGCAAGATCAAGCGGCCGGCGCGGGCGGCGCATCTCGCGACGGTTGCGGATCTGACCAGGGTCGATCAGAAGCGGTTCATTGCCATGATGCAGACGATCGTCAAGGCACAGGAGCAAAGGCTCAATGCGACGAGGTCGCCCGACTGACGGCAACCGATGGCGATGAGCTCCGATTAGATAATGGGCATGGTGCTGCCCGAAAAGCAGCGCCTCGCCGGAGCGCGGTACCCCGTAAGGGTGCCAGCCGCCGCAACTACGAAGCATGCTCCGCATTTCCGCACCGCGGCGTTTTGTCCGCAAACGAGCTATTTGGTAGCTCTATTTCCCCGGATGTCGTCGCGGGACCCGGTGCGCCAACGCCGATGCGCAAGGCGCTCCGACGTCTGGCATGTCCCTTGCTGACGCTTCGAATGATAGCTGCGCGGAAGTCGCAGCGACATGAATCCGGGCGGCGACACCGATGTCGCGGCGTGTGGAGTGAGCGATGCTATGTCTGCCGCGGCGCGATCCGCCGATCATTGCTCCGGTCAATGGCGTCCGTGCGCCGCGGTGTGTTGCGCGCGACGCGGGAGAGGCGTCGTGATGTCCGAACATGCTGATGCGATCGCAACACGCTTCGGAGATGGTGGGCCCGATGGCGGCGACGTCCAGTCGAGCGCATTTTTGCACGGCGTGCTGTCCCGCAAGACGGTGCGCCGCTATAGCGACCGGATGCCGGAAGAGGGGCTGCTCGATCTGCTCGTCGCCTGCGCGCTGAGCGCCTCGGCCAAGTCGGATTTCCAGCAGGCCGCGATCATGCGCGTGCGTGACGCGGAGAAGCGGGTGGCGATCGGCAGACTGTTTCCGAGCATGCCCTGGATCGGAGTGTCGCCGGCGTTCTTCGTGTTTCTGGGCGATGCGCGGCGGCTGCAGCGGATCGGCGAACTGCGTGCCAAGCCCGTCAAGAACGGGACCCTGGAGGGCTTTTTCAACGCCTCGGTCGACGCCGCGCTGGCGCTGCAGACGATGATCCTGTGCGCTGAGTCGGCCGGTCTCGGGACCTGTCCGATCAGCGTCATCCGCAACGAGATCGACACGGTCGCCAAGGTGCTGGAACTGCCCGACATGGTGTTCCCCGTCGCCGGGCTGTGCCTCGGCTATCCCGCTGGGGAGGGCCATGTCAGCCTGCGGCTGCCGCGCAGCATCACCACGCATGTCGACCGCTACGGCGACAATGCGCTGCCCGCAGCGCTCGACGACTACGACCGGCGGCGTCATGCGCGGCACGCGATTCCGAAGGAGCAGCAGCGCGGCAATGCCGAGTTCGGCGAGGCCGACTTCTACGGCTGGTCGGAGGACAAGGCGCGTCAGGCCGCCAAGGCGGAGGGCGCGGCCTTCCCACCCTATCTGCGCGCGCACGGCTTCAGCTTCGACTGATCAGTTTCATATGAGGAGATGTGAGATGACCAAGCCTTCGTTTCTCCGCCTGTCGGCGCCGTCGCGGCGCGTCGCGCTGGCCCTGCTGGCGGCCGCGCTGACGCTGCCGGCCGCGTTCACCGCCAAGGCCGGCAGCATGGACGAGATCAAGAAGCGGGGCCTCATCGTTGCCACCGAGGACGACTTCCGGCCCTTCGAGTTCGTCAAGGACGGCAAGCCGACCGGCTTCGACAACGAATTGATCGAGGATCTGCGCAAATATGCGCCGTTCGAGATCAAGCAGCAGATCCTGCCCTGGACCGGCATCCTGGCCGGCGTCTCCACCGGCAAATACGACGTCGCCATCACCGCGGCGATCATCACCAAGGAGCGCAAGAAGTCGCTCGACTTCACCAGTCCGATTGCCGACGCGACGCATTATTACGTCAAGCGCAAGGACGACAAGAGCATCAACGCGATCAAGGATCTCAGCGGCAAGACGGTCGGCGTTCAGGCCGGCAGCGCGCTGCTGGGGCGGCTGCCCGAGCTCCAGGCGATGCTGGAGAAGGAGGGCGGCAAGCTCGGCAAGGTGGTCGAATACACCTCCTATCCGGAAGCCTATCAGGATCTCGCGCTCGGCCGCGTCGACTACGTCGTCAACACGATCATCAACATCAAGGCGCTGGTCGCCGAGAAGCCCAACGTGTTCGCGGTCGGCCAGCCCGTCTCCGGCAAGTCGTATCCGGCCTGGGCGGTCGCGAAAGGCAATACTGAGCTGGTGGAATTCCTGAACGGCTTCATCGCCAAGGAGAAGGAAAACGGGCGCTTCGCCGAGTTGCAGAAGAAGTGGTTCGGCGAAGCCTTCCCTGATCTGCCGGTCACGTTCGAGCCGGAATTCTGACGGCGCGGCGAGGGCAATTCATGTGCGGGTGGCGATCGCTGCGCGCCCGTCCGCT
The DNA here is from genome assembly GCF_032377435.1 of Bradyrhizobium sp. SZCCHNS3002. NCBI lineage: Bacteria > Pseudomonadati > Pseudomonadota > Alphaproteobacteria > Hyphomicrobiales > Nitrobacteraceae > Bradyrhizobium > Bradyrhizobium sp. SZCCHNS3002. Next base: position 79,822 of record NZ_JAUHHY010000018.1, on the reverse strand, counting down.
TGACGGTCGCGTGGTCCTCCAGCGGGCGCGGTCGGCCGGTGCAGGGCGCCGGACGCCGCGCGGCGCTGCGGATGGATGGTCATGAGCGCGGCCGACGTCCTGGCCATCCTGCAGGGCGCCGTGGTCACGGTGACGCTGTCCTTCGTCGGCATCCTGATCGGGCTTCCCATCGGATTGGGTCTCGCGCTGTTGCGCTGGGCCGACGTGCCGGTGATCGCACGGATCGTGGCCGTCTACGTCTCGGTCCTGCGCGCGACGCCGCTCGTCACCCTGCTGCTGCTGTTGTTCTTCGCGCTGCCCAATATCGGGATCGCAATCGGGCCGGTGTCGGCGGCGATCCTGGCGCTGGTGATGAATACCTCGGCGTTCAACTGCGAGGTCTGGCGCGCCGCCCTGATGAATTTTCCCAAGGAGCAGTACGAGGCGGCGCAGTCCGTGGGCATGCATGCGAGCCTGCGCTTCCGCCGCATCGTGCTGCCGCAGATCGTGCGGGTCAGTCTCCCTGGCCTGGTCAACGAGATGTCGCTGCTGATCAAGGTGACGCCGGTGCTTGCGGTCGTCGGCGTCGTCGACATCACCCGCGCGGCGGTGCGCATCGGCGCCGAGACCTATGAGCCGCTGCCGCCGTTCCTGGTGGCGATCGCGATGTATGCGCCGATCGTGTTCGCGCTCGTCTCCCTGCAGCGCTTCATCGAGAAGCGCCAGCGCGCAAGCGAGGCGGCATGATCCGGGATTTCGCCATCGTCTGGAGCGAGCGGGATCTGCTGCTGAGCGGGCTCGGCAATACCACGATCCTGTCGGTGCTGTCGGCCATCGCAGGCCTCGTGATCGCGTTCGTGCTGACGCCGGCGCTGATGTCGAAGCGGCGCTGGCTGGCGCTCACGGTGCGGGTGTTCGTCGACGGCATGCGCTGCGTGCCGTTCCTGCTGTTCGCCTACATCGTCTACTATGGCTTGCCTTCGTTCGGCATCCGGCTCGACAACTGGAGCTCGGGACTGGTGGCGCTGACCGTCTATCACGCCGCCTATCTGGCCGAGATCCTGCGCGGCGCCTGGGCAGCGCAGCCGCCCGAGCCGCTCGAGGCCGGTGTCGCCTTCGGCTTCTCCGGGGCGCGATTGTTCCGCCGCATCATCCTGCCGCCGCTGCTGCTCGCGGCAGGGCCCGTCATCGGCAACCAGATGATCCAGATCGTCAAGGACAGCGCCTTTCTCACCATCATTGCGCTGCCCGAGCTGACGCATGCTGCAAGTTCGATCCAGTCGCGCCACTACGTGCCGTTTGCCGCCTTCATCACCGCCGTGGTCCTCTATTGGGGCCTCTGCCTGGTGATCGAAGCCGCCGTCAGCGGCATCGACCGGCTGGCGGCGGCGCGGCGCTGAAAGGAACCTGGAATGACCGACGACATGGCCGTGCTCGACGTCGCCGGCATCTCCAAGCGCTTTGGCGAATTGGAGGTGCTCTCCGACATCAGCTTCACGGTGACGCGTGGCGAGACGGTCTGCGTGCTCGGCCCGTCCGGTTCCGGCAAGTCGACCCTGCTTCGTTGCATCAACTGGCTGGAGCGGCCCGACGCCGGACAGATCTATCTCAATGGCGGCCGCATCGGCATCAACAATGGCGGTGTCGTGATGTCCGATCGCGAGCTGTCGCGAGTTCGCACGCGGATCGGCATGGTGTTTCAGCATTTCGCGCTGTGGCCGCATTTGACCGTCCTTCAGAATCTCATGGAGGCGCCGGTGCAGGTGCAGAAGCGCCCCGTGGCCGAGGTGCGCGAGGAGGCGATGGCGCTGCTCGCCAAGGTCGGGCTCTCCGACAAATGCGATGTGTTCCCGGCGCGGCTGTCCGGCGGCCAGAAGCAGCGCGTCGGAATTGCGCGGGCGCTGGCGATGAAGCCGGATGTTCTCTTGTTCGACGAGCCGACCAGTGCGCTCGATCCGGAGCTGGTCGGCGAGGTGCTGGTGGTGATGCGCGAGCTCGCGCGCGAAGGGCGCACGATGGTGATCGTGACCCACGAGATGGGTTTTGCCCGCGACGCCGCCACCCGCATCCTGTTTCTCGATCGCGGCCGCGTCGTCGAGACCGGGCCGCCGGAGCGCTTCTTCGTCAACCCGGATACCGAGCGCGCGCGCCAGTTCATCCAGCGCTATGCCGCCGGATGAACCAGAAACGACACGAGGAGAGACACGCCATGGATCCGATCTATCATCTGCTCCCGGATGCGCCGAAGCCGGTCACGCCCTACAGCCATGCCGTGCAGGCTGGGCCGTTCCTGTTCGTCACTGGCCAGCTCGCGACCGATCCCGACGACGACGCGCTGCCGCTGCCCGATGGCATCGAGGCGCAGACCCGCAAGGTGATGGACAATCTCGCGCGCGTGCTGAAGGGCTGCGGCATGAGCTTCGCGAACGTCGTGTTTGCCCGCATCTACCTGACCGACTTCAAGCGCGACTACGCGCCGATGAACGCAATCTTTTCGAGCCATTTCGACGATGAGCACCGGCCGGGCCGGACCACGATCGGTGTCTGCGACCTGGCGCGCGGCGGCATCGTCGAGATCGACATGGTCGCCTACAAGCCCTGAGGGAGAGGTCAATGGATCCGATCGAGATTCCGGCACGGCGCGGCAAGGCGGCCTTCGTCAGGGCAGGCCAGGTGGTCACCGTGATCAACACCCATGGCGAGCAGGTGGTCGACACCTGGGCCTTCAACCGCGCCGACCTGTCTGAGTTCATGTCGAACGAGCACACGCGGGCACATTCGCTGCATCTGGTGCCGCGGCCGGGCGACGTGCTCCGGACCAATATGCGCCGGCCGATCCTGACCTTGGTCGAGGACACCTCGGGCGGCATCCACGACACGCTGATCGCGGCCTGCGACCGCCATCGCTACGCGTTCCTCGGACACGAGGGCCACCACGACAATTGCACCGACAATCTGTTTGCCGGCATGGCGGAGCTTGGCTTGACGCCGCCGGAGGTGCCGAGCCCGCTCAACCTGTTCATGAACATTCCGTGGGATGCCGAGGGCACGCTCGGCTTTGCCGCGCCGCCGCGCCCCGTTCCCGGCGGCCATGTGCGCTTGCGCGCGGAGATGGACCTGGTGATCGCGTTCTCGGCCTGTCCGCAGGACATCCTGCCGATCAACGGCAAGGCGGGGCAGCCGGTCGAGGCGCATTTCACGGTGACATCAGCATGAGCGCAGAGAGCGAGGCGGAGCGTGCCGCCGCCAACCGCCGCCGCTATGAGGAGTTGCGTGCGGCCGGGCAGGAGCTGAAGCAGCTGCCGCCGCCGACGGCGCTGGATGCCGCGCCGATCGCGGAGGGCGCGATCGTCCGGAGCGAGCGGGTGCCGTCCGGCTGGCACACGACGGTGCGGCTGTCGCGCGGCGAGGCGTTGCGCATCATCGATGATCACGGGCGCTCGAGCGCATCGTTGCTGGCATGGCGCGCCGAGGATCCGAGCGAACGGATCAACTGTGCCGACACGGTGAAGGTGCAATGGAGCGCAGCGCTGTCGAAGGGCCGGATGATCCTGTCGGACATGGGACGTGTGCTGCTGTCGGTGATCGAGGATACCTCAGGTGCGCACGATCTTCTGGTCGGCGGCTCGACCGCGGACTCGACGCTCGCGGCCTATGGCGAGGTGACGCGCAACACGCAGGCGAACTTCATCTCCGCCGCTGCCAGGATCGGACTGGGCGTGCGCGACATCCCGCCCTGCGTGACCTTCTTTGCGCCCGTGACGACGGACGTGACCGGGCGGTTCGTCTGGCACGCCGCGCGCAAGCGACCCGGTGATTTCGTCGATCTGCGCGCCGAGATGAACCTGATCGTCGCGGTCTCCAACTGCGCCCATCCGCTCGATCCGGCACGGCCGGTGGCGAGCGCGCCGATCACCCTGATCCAGCATCGGCTGCCGCCGCCCGCGGCCGATGACGTCTGCCGCACGGCGTCAGCGGAAGCGTCGCGCGCCTACGCCTTCACCGATCAGCTGTTCGCCTGAGGAGCGCTCATGTCGCCGACCGATCCGGACCGCATCGTCTATGTCTTCGACATTCCCGCCGAGCAGCCCTGGTCACGGGTGCTGAACAAGGGCCAGACGCTGCGTATCATCGACAGCGAGGGCGAGCAGGCGGTGGACGCGCTGATGTATGTCGCCGACGACACCGCGGAGCGCTACAGCGCACAGGACACGTTGCGCGTCCAGGGCTCGGCCTATCTCGAGCTCGGGACGCGGCTGATCTCCAACCGCGGCCGGGTGATGGCGCGGATCACTGCCGACACCTGCGGCCGCCATGACACCTCGGCGGGCTGCTGTTCGTGCGAGAGCAATGCCGTGCGCTTCGGCGAGGCGACCCGCTACCTGCACGCCTGTCGGGAGAACTTCATCCTGGAGCTGTCGCGCTACGGCCTGACCAAGCGCGACATCGTCTCCAACCTGAACTTCTTCATGAACGTGCCGATCGACCCAAACGGCAATTTCACCGTGCTGGACGGCCCCTCGGCGGCCGGCAACTACGTCGACGTCACTGCGGAGATGGACGTGTTGTTCGTGATCTCGAATTGTCCGCAGGTCAACAATCCCTGCAACGGTTTCGATCCGACACCAATCCGCGTGGAGATCAGGCAGGCCTCTGTGCCATGAAAGCTGTCAATTCTGCTCGCAAGCTCGCTTGATCGATGTTGCATCAAGCTTGAGAGGCTCAACTTGCTTCGTCGCGCAGGTGATACCAGCGATAGAGCAGGCGCTGGCCGATGCGTCGGAACGGCGCGAAGGGATGCGTCGGCAGCGGCGAGGTGAAGATCGGCAGGTCCTGTCCCTTGAAAGATTGGCCCGCCAGCATCTGCGCCATGCGGCGGCCAGCCTGCGCCGAATAGGATACGCCGTTGCCGCCATAGCCGAGCGCATAGACCAGCTTCGCCTTGGGATCGGGACGCACGATGCGCGGCATCATGTCGTGGCTGACATCGACCCAGCCCCACCAGGAGTAATCGATCTCGATGCCCGTGAGTGCGGGAAACTTGCGGTGCAGGCCGTCGATCAGGAGCTGGAGGTGCCGGTCATGCGTGGCATCGGCGCCGGTGATGGCGCTTCGGCTGCCGATCTGAACCCGGTCGTCCGGCAGCAGCCGGTAGTAGAAGCGCAAGGTGCGCGTGTCCGTGATCACCTGCCGCGTCTTGAAGCCGGTCGCAGCAAGCTCGGCCGCGGAGAGTGGCCGCGTCACCAATGAATTCGACAGGATCGGCATGCAGCGGCCCGACAATTCCGGCGTCAGCCCGAGCGACGTATAGGCCCCCGTGGCGATGCCGACGCCGTTCACGCTGACGGCGCCGCCGGGCGTATGCAGAACGAATCTGCCGTTGGACTGCTCGATGCGCGTCACGGGGCTTGCGGTATGAACCCGCACGCCGAGCGCGCGCGCCATCTGCAAATAGCCGAAGGCGAGCTTGGCCGGATGCACGCCGGTTCCGAGCGGCTCGTGCACCGCGCCGACGGCCTCGGCCTCGTTGACGAAGTCGCTTGCCAATTCCTCGCGCGAGATGACGCGCGAGGCGTAGCCGAACACGTCATTCAGCACCTTCGACTCCGCCGCGATCTTGTCGAGATTGCGCTGGCGGTGAGCGACGTAGAGGTGCCCACCGCGCTGCGGCTCGACATCGACAGGGCTCGATCGCACCAGCTCCTCGAAGGCCTCGAACCCTTCGGACACCTCGGCATGCATGCGCTTGGCGACGTCGAGCCCCCAGCGCTCGATCCATTGCGAGCGCGTCAGGCGGCCCGAGGCATTCTGTGCCTGGCCGCCATTGCGCGTGCTGCAGCCCCAGGCCACGCGGTTGGCCTCGAGCACGATCGCCTTGATGCCGTGCTCGCGCGCCAGGAAGATCGCGCAGGCAAGACCGGTATAGCCCGAGCCGATGATGGCGACATCGGCCGTCGTGTCGGTCGTGATCGGACCGTCGCTCTCCGGAGGGGTGCCAGCCGTTGCGATCCAGTAGGTCGGAGCGTAGTCGCGGTTGCGACCCGGGCCGTCGGCGACCAGCGGGTCGTAATGGGGATCATACGCAGCCGTGGGCAAAGCATGCATGTTCATCGCGCGGCACTCGCGCTCGTGGCCGGCTGCGGCGGGCGGTCCTTGCGGAAGGCGCTCTTCGTACAGATTTTGTCGCCGCGGAAGCCGAACAGGTCGCAGCCCTGCACCTCGATGCGCCGGCCGTCCGGTGCAGTTCCACGGAAGATCCATTCGGACAGGGCCCGATCGCCGAACACCGTATGGCGCGTGCACTCCCAGCTGACGTCGGGCATGCCGCCCCAGGTCGCTTCGAACGCGGCGCGTACATCGGCTGCGCCGCTGATGCGACGGCCGCAGCTGTCGGGCCCTGCGGCCGCGTCGAACACGATGTCGTCGGTCATGCAGGCCATCACGCCTGCGCCATCGTGCCGGTTGAAGGCGGCGAACAGATTATCGAGCAGTTCGCTGCGGACGGTTTCGAGATCGGCCATGTCATGTCCTTGCGCATCGCGCCGCGGCTGGAGCTTGGCTCGCATGTGCCACGCGATCGGCTGGAGGCCCTAGAACCAGAGCGCGCGACCTCTGCGGCCAGAACTGGCCCGATGGTAGGGCGCCGGCTGGCCCTTTCATCACCATGGCGGAGTTGCTGACTGGCCGGATGATGCCGCCTTTGTGCTCTCACGCCCCACGCTGACGATGGCCCTGCAGGAACTGGCCGTCGCGGTCCATGACATCGCCGCCACATCGCTGCCGAGCCCGGCCCTGGGACTCGCTGCGGCGCTGTCGATCTTTGCCGCGGCGCTCGTGCGCGGCTTCACGGGATTCGGTTTTGCGCTGACGGCCGTGCCGCTGCTCGGTCTGTTCATGCCGCCGACGCAATCGGTGCCGGTTGCGGTCTGTCTGCAGCTTCTGATCGGGCTCGGCGATCTGCCGCGCGCCTCGCGGGTCTGCGACTGGTCGTCTCTGCGCTGGCTGACTCTCGGAGGCCTGATCGGCTCACCGACCGGTGTGCTGGTCCTGAGTCTGGTATCCGCCTCAGTGGCACGCGTTGTCATCGCGCTGATCACCGTCGGCGCGGTCGTGCTGCTCAATGCGGGGTTTCGGCTGGCGGCGGCGCCAGCGCGCTGGATCACGGCGCTGGTCGGCCTCGCCGCCGGTCTGTTCAACGGCCTTGCAGGCATGCCCGGGCCACCTGTGATCGTCTATTACAACGCGGGCGCATTCGACCGGGTTGCCGCCCGCGCGTCGATGATGGTGTTCTTCCTGGTCTCCTCTATCGTTGCGACCGCCAGCCTCGCCTGGTTCGATCTCCTGGACCTGCACATTGCGGTCCTGACCGCGCTCGGCGTTCCCGTGATGCTGGTCGGCACCTGGCTCGGCGATCTCGGCTTTCATCGCGGCAGCGACACGCTGCATCGTCGGGTGTCGATCGCAAGTCTCGCGGTGGTCGCACTCGGTAGTGCGCTCAAGGGGCTGAGCGACCTGCTGTAGCCGCTCAGGTCGTTTGCGACGACATGTACCGCGTGAAGATCTGGCCCAGCTTGGCAATTCCCGGCGCGATCCGGTCCGTGCGGATCGAGGAGAAGCCGAGACGGAAGCAGTTGCGCGTCGCCTCCGGGTTGATCGAGAACACGTCGCCGGGCTCGATGACCACGCCTTCGGCGCGTGCGACCTCTGACAGCTTGATCGTATCCGTTCCCGCAGGGCAGGTGATCCAGTAGCTGGTGCTGCCCGGGCCGCGCGACCAGGTGCAGCCCGGCAGCGCCTGCGGCAACAGCGCGTCGAGCAGGGTGGCGCGTTCGAGCAGCACGCGGCCGACCTGCTGCAGATGGGAGCGGTAGTGCCCGAGACCGATGAACAAGGCCGCGACGCGCTGGTTGTTCAGCGGCGGATGGCGCAGCATCAGCCGGCGCAACGCGCGCAACTCGCGGATGACGGGCGCAGGCGCCACGACGTAGCCGAGCCGCAGGCCCGGGGCCAAGGCCTTCGACAGGCTGCCGACGTAGAGCACGCTCTGGTCGCGGTCCAGGCTCATCAGCGGCGGCAGGCTGCTGCCCTCCGGCATCAGATCGCTTTCATAATCATCCTCGATCAGGACGATGTCGCGCTCGCGAGCGACCTGGAGAATCTCCTCGCGCCGCGCCCGCGACATCGCGGTCGTGGTCGGGCATTGGTGGCTCGCCGTGACATAGGCCAGCGCGCAGCGCGCGAACGCCTCGTCAGGGACCAGGCCCTGATCGTCCAGCCGAAGCGGCACAACCTGCGACGTCATCATGCCGAAGATGTTGCGTGCGTCGGGATAGCCGGGATCTTCGATGCCGATCGGGGTGTCGGGCTGCAGGAACAGCTTCGCAATCAAATAGAGGGCGTGCTGTGCTCCGATCGTGAGCATGATCTCGTCGGCACGGGCGCGAATGCCGCGGCGCGGCAGCACCTGCCGCTGCAATTGTTCGATCAGCGCCGGATCGTCGCCGTCGATCATGTCGCGCGCCCAGTTGTTGATCTCGGGGACGCTGAGCGCCGCGCGCGCGCTCTCGCGCCAGTCGTTGGTCGGAAACAGGCTCGGGTCGAACTGCCCGAAGATGAAGGGATAGGGATAGGTCTGCCAGTCGAGCGGCTTGACGATGTTGCGAAGCGCCGACGGCTGCAGCGCGAACCGCTCGGTCCAGCGCCGGCTGTAGACCTCCGTCGCAGGCTGCCGGGCTTCGCCGATGTGCTTGGGCAGGCCGGCCACGAAGTAGCCGCTGCGCTCGCGCGACACCAGGAAGTTCTGGTCGACCAGCTGCTCATAGGCGATGACGATGGTGTTGCGCGATACCTTCAGGAGGGCTGCGAGATCGCGGCTCGACGGCATGCGGACGCCGAGCGGCAGACGGCCGTCCTCGATCGCGGTCACGATCATCTGCCGGATCTGAAGCTGCAGGAAGGTGCCGCCGCGGTCCAGGCCGTCGAACAGCGAGATCCAGAACAGCACGTCATGGATCGGAACAGCCGGTCCGGTCGCTGGGGATCGCAGCAGGGGCGCGAATTTTGCCATCGAGGTATTTGGTCCTGAAAGCCGTGAGGCGCTCAAACTAAAGCAAAAACCGCGCCATAGCGGAATGATTGCGGGCGTGGCTCGCATGGGCTGGCTCCATTTGTGCATGGCATCTGGCGCTGGCCTGGACCCATCCGACACCGCAGGTTTCGACAACGGCTTGGGAAGTTGAGGGAGTTCGCGGTGAGCTCAGATACCGTCGTCTACGCGGCCCGCAGGATCGTGACGATGAATCCGTCACGCCCGTTTGCGACGCACGTTGCGGTGCGGGAGGGGCGGATCGTTGCCGTTGGCAGTGAAGCGGAGATCGCGCAATTCGCTCCTGATGGTCGGATCGACACGCGCTTCCGCGACAAGGTGCTGTTACCTGGGTTCGTCGAGGGCCACAGCCACATCATGGAAGGCATGATGTGGTCGCTGCCCTATGTCGGGGCCTTCGAACGGCGCTCGCCGGAGGGCAGGGCGGTCGCCGGCGTTCCCAACATCGATGCGATCGTGGCACGCCTCCGCGAGGCCGAAGCCGGGATGGCTGATCCGAACGCAACGCTGTTCGCATGGGGTTTCGATCCGCTGCATATCGGTGGTGAGAAGCTGACGCGCGAAGCACTGGACCGGGTCTCGACGACGCGGCCGATCATGGTGATCCACGCCAGCTTCCATATCAGTGTGGTCAACACGCTGGTGCTGGAGCGCACGCAGCTTCTGCATGCCACCGACATCTCCGGTGTCGTCGCCGGAGCCGGCGGTCTGGCCAGCGGCGAACTGCAGGGTATCGCAGCCCGGCTGCGGGCGTTCCGCTTGGTGGGCAATCCGCTGTCGGAGCTGCTGACCATGTCCGACGTGCAGCGCTACGCGTCATCGGCCTGCGTGCAGGGCGTCACCACGATCACCGATCTGCACAACGATCTCACCGACAACACGTTGGACCTTTATCGCTCCGCGACGCAGCAGGCGGAGTTCGGTGTGCGCCTGGTACCGGCGCTGGCCTCGGCCACGCATCCTCCGGACAAGGCCATCGAAAAGATCGCGGCGCTGCGCGAGTCCGGCAACGACAAGCTGCATTACGGCATTGTCAAGCTGGTCGTCGACGGGTCGATCCAGGGCTTCACGGCCCGCCTACGGTGGCCTGGATATCACAACGGCGCGCCGAACGGCCTCTGGTACATCGCGCCGGAGGAGCTGCCGCGCCTGGTCGAGCTCTACCACAAGGCCGGCATCCAGCTTCACATCCACACCAATGGCGACGAGGCGACCGAGCTTGCGCTGGACGCCGTGGAAAAGGCGCAGACCGCTCACCCGCGGCTGGATCATCGCCACACGCTGCAGCACTGCCAGATGGCCGACGCCGCGCAGTTCCGCCGCATGAAGGCGCTCGGTCTTTGCGTCAACCTGTTTGCCAATCACGTCTTCTACTGGGGCGATTCCCACTACGAGCTGACGATGGGACCAGAGCGGGCGAACCGCCTCGATGCGACAGGCACGGCACAGCGGATCGGCGTTCCCTACTCGATCCACTCAGATGCGCCGGTCACACCGCTGTCGCCGCTGTTCACCGCGTGGTGCGCCGTGAACCGCGTCTCCTCGTCGGGCCGCAAGCTCGGTGCCGAGACCGAGGCGCTGAGCGTGGAGCAGGCGCTGAGTGCCATCACGATCGGCGCAGCCTACACGCTCAAGCTCGATCATCTCATCGGCAGTATCGAGACCGGCAAGTACGCGGACTTCGCGGTCCTGGAGCAGGATCCATTGACGGTCACGCCGGAGACATTGAAGGACGTTGCGGTCTGGGGCACTGTCGTCGGCGGCATCGTCAAGGAAGCGCCGCGCGCATGACGGCATCCGCGCCCATTCCGTTCACCGTGATCGGCGGCTTTCTCGGCGCCGGAAAGACGACGCTGCTCAACCGTCTGCTGTCGGCTAGCACCGAGCGCTGCGCCGTGCTGGTGAACGATTTCGGCGAGATCAATGTTGATGCCGCGCTGATCCGCAGCCACGACGGCACGACGATGTCGCTCACCAATGGCTGCGTCTGCTGCAGCATCGGGACGGGCTTTCTCGATACGCTGGCGCGGCTGCTCGACGATATCGGGCGCTTCGATCGCGTGGTGATCGAGGCCAGCGGCGTCGGCGATCCCTGGCGCATCGCGGAGATCGCGCTGGTCGAGCCGTCGCTGCAGCTCGACGGCGTCGTCGTGCTGGCCGATGCAACCCGCATCACGGTGCAGTGCGAGGACCGGCACATCGGCGAGACCATCCGCAATCAGTTCGCCAAATGCGACGTGGTGCTGCTGAGCAGATGCGATCTGGCCAGCGAGAGCCAGCGCAAGGCGGCGTGCGCCGCCATCGGCGCCATCCGGCCGAATGTGCCGATCGAACAATTGTCGACCCTGACGCCTGTGCATCAGGCGGTCTTCGGGCGGGGGCGGGCGGCGCGTTTCCGCGCCGATCTGGTCGCGGAGACGGTCGACCACGAGAACGACTTCCGTCGCTGGACCTATCAGCGGGCCGGACGTTTCAATCGCGACAGGCTGGCCGCCGCGGTGGGCGCCCTGCCGCGCGAATTGCTGCGGCTGAAGGGAATTTGCCGGGTCGACGGCGACGGCCGCGCGCAGGTGTTCCAACTGGTGTCGCGCAACTGGTCGCTGACGCCGGCCGAGGATGGTCCGGCGACCGCGTCGGAGACGATCACGCTCGCCGGCGTGGGGACCGCGGATCTGCCATCGGATCAGGAGCTCGACGCGATCCTCGACCATGCCCTGTCTACCGCAGCGTGACGCAATGACATCAGAGCCCATTGGACCACCACGCCAGTTTCTCATCATCCACCCGGTCGTGAATCAGGAAGCGGGATAGCCATGTTGATCAGACGACATTTTGTGCTCGGAGCTCTCGGTCTCGTCGCGGCCACGGCCGCATCCCCCGCGGCGCAGGCGCAGTCATCCGGCGGCAACACCTTGGTGGTCGCGACCACGCAGGTGCCGCGGCATTTCAACGGCGCCGTGCAGTCGGGCATGGCGACGGCCATGCCGACCGCCCAGATCTTCGCGAGCCCGCTGCGCTATGACGACAAGTGGAATCCGCAACCTTATCTGGCGCAGTCCTGGGAGGTCGCGGCTGACGGGCTTTCAGTCACGCTTCACTTGGTGAAGGACGCCGTCTTCCACGACGGCCACCCCGTGACGTCCGAGGACGTCGCATTTTCGATCATGGCCATCAAGGCCAACCATCCGTTCCAGACGATGCTGGCGGCGGTCGACAAGGTCGAGACGCCTGATCCCGCGACCGCCATCCTCCGTCTGAAAAACCCGAGCCCGTCGCTGCTCCTGGCGATGTCGCCGGCGCTGATGCCGATCCTTCCCAAGCACATCTATGGCGACGGCCAGGACCTCAAGACGCATCCGGCCAATCTGAAGCCGATCGGGTCCGGCCCGTTCAAGCTGACCGAGTACAAGCAGGGCGAATACTACACGCTGGAGAAATTCGACAAGTTCTTCATCCCTGGCCGGCCCAAGCTCGACAAGATCGTGGTCAGGCTGGTGTCGGATCAGAATGCGGCCGTCGTCTCGCTGGAACGCGGCGATTTCAACGCGTTTCCCTTCATCGCAGGCGCGCGCGACATCGATCGTCTGCAAAAGTCGCCGAACCTTGTCGTGACCGACAAGGGCATGGCGGGCGTCGGCCCGCTCAACTGGCTTGCCTTCAATACCAAAAAGAAGCCGCTCGATGATGTCCGCGTGCGCCAGGCCATCGCCTATGCGGCCAATCGCGACTTCATCGTCTCCAAGCTGATGGGCGGCAAGGCCACGCCGTCGCTGGGGCCAATCGCACCGGATTCGCCGCTCGCCGAAGCCGCCGTCGAACCCTACAAGGTCGACTACGCCAAATCGGCCGCGCTGCTGGATGCTGCCGGCTACGCCAAGGGGGCGGACGGCTCGCGTTTCTCGCTGACCATCGACTACATTCCGGGCGGCGACGAGCAACAGCGCAACGTCGCCGAGTACCTGCGCTCGCAGCTCAAGCGGGTCGGCATCAATCTCGAGGTGCGCGCCGCGCCGGATTTCCCGACCTGGGCGCAGCGCGTCTCGAACTTCGATTTCGACCTCACCATGGACACCGTCTACAACTGGGGTGACCCGGTGATCGGCGTCAACCGCACCTATCTGACGTCGAACATCCGCAAGGGCGTCATCTGGTCGAACACGCAGCAATACTCCAATCCCAAGGTGGACGAGCTGTTGCAGGCGGCGGCGGTCGAAACCTCGCCCGAGAAGCGCAAGGCGCTGTACTCGGAGTTCCAGAAGATCGTCGTCTCGGATGTGCCGATCTACTTCATCAACGTCAGCCCGTACTACAATGCCTTCGCCAAGGGGCTCGGCAATCTCCCGAACTCGATCTGGGGCATGATGTCGCCGCTCGACGAGCTCTACTGGGAAACGCCGCCGAAGACCTGAGGCGGAGCTATCCCCGGTTTCGTGAGAGCCACGAGGAGACTTGCTGCACCATGGCATTCGCCACCCATCTGGCCCGGCAGATCATCAATGCTGTCGCGCTGCTGATCGCCGTGCTGGTGCTCAACTTCTGCCTGATCCATCTTGCTCCCGGCGATCCCGTCCAGGTGATCGCCGGCGAGATGGGCGGCGCATCGGCGGAGGTCGTCGCGGCACTGCGGGCCAAATACGGCCTCGACCAGAGCCTGTTGCAGCAGCTCTCGATCTATCTCGGCAACGTCGCGATGGGCGACTTCGGCTACTCCTACTATTTCAACCAGCCCGTGCTCGGCCTGATCCTGCAGCGGCTGCCGGCGACGCTCTATCTGACCCTGTGCGCCTTGTCCGGTGCGCTCGCGGTCGGCACCTTGCTCGGTGTGGTCAGCGCGCGGCGGCCGAACGGCCTGTTCAGCCACGCCGTCACCGTGGTGTCGCTGGCGGGCTATGCCGCGCCGATCTTCTGGACCGGGCTGATGTTGCTGCTGCTGTTCGGCTCGGTATGGCCGATCCTTCCGGTTGTCGGCATGACGGACGTGGTGAATCCCAAGCAGGGCTTCGCCTACGCGCTCGATGTCGGCCGCCATCTGGTGTTGCCGTCGCTGACGCTCGCACTCGTGTTCATCGCCCAATACAGCCGGCTGGCGCGCGTCAACATGATCGAGGCACTGTCCGCCGACTATGTCAGGACCGCCCGCGCCAAGGGGCTCCCGGAATGGCTGGTGGTCGGCAAGCACGCGCTGCGCAATACGCTGATCCCGATCGTGACCGTCGCCGGCCATCAGTTCGGCAATCTGTTCGCCGGCGCCGTGCTGGTCGAGACCGTGTTCAGCTGGCCCGGCATGGGCCGGCTGGTGTTCGATTCCATCCTGCGTCGCGACTATCCGACCCTGATGGCGGTGCTGTTCTTCTCTGCGCTGATGGTGATGACCGCCAACATTCTGACTGACGTGGTCTACCGCCTCGTTGACCCGCGAATTCGGACAGGACGGCGATGACGGTGATCGAGAGCACCTCGCAGGTGTCGACGTTGCCGGCCGATCTGCCCGCGCGAACCGCCGCGTCGCCGGGCCGCCTGGCGCTGCGGCAGTTCATGAAGAGCCCGTCCGGCGTCGCCGGCGCCTGCATGCTGGTCCTGATCATCCTGGTGGCCGTGGTCGGGCCGTCGCTCTATCCGGTCGATCCACTCGATCTCGTCGGCGCGCCGTTCATGCCGCCCGATGCCGATGCCTGGTTCGGCACCGACTATCTCGGCCGCGATGTCCTGGCCGGGCTGATTCATGGAGGGCGCGCGACGCTCGCGGTCGGTGCCGTCGCAGCCCTCATCACGATCGCAATCGGACTCGTGATCGGCGCGGTCGGCGGCTTTTTCGGCGGCGCCATCGATGCCACCATGGTCAAGATCACCGAGTTCTTCCAGATCCTGCCGCCATTGCTGTTCGCGATGGTGCTGGTAACACTGTTCGGGCCGAAGCTGACCACGATCACGCTTGCGATCGGCGGCGTGAGCTGGACCTCTGTGGCGCGGCTGACGCGGGCGGAATTCATGCGGCTGCGCGATCTCGATTTTGTCAAGGCGTCGCGCGCGGCGGGCGCCTCCAACGCGAACTTGATCCTGCGCGTGCTGCTGCCCAATGCGCTGCCCGCGGTGATCGTGTCGGCGACGCTGGCGATCGGTGTCGCGATCCTGTTCGAGGGCGGGCTGAGCTTCCTGGGTCTGGGCGACCCGAACGTCATGAGCTGGGGACTGATGCTGGGCCAGAACCGCAACTACATTCTCGATGCCTGGTGGGCGGTGATGTTCCCGGGAGCGGCGATCTTCCTTGCGGTGCTCGCGATCAGCCTGGTCGGCGACGGTCTCAACGACGCGATCAATCCGCGTCTGCGGCGGAGGTCGTGATGAGTGCGCTGCTCGAAGTGGATGATCTCAACGTCAGCATGCGCAACGGGGCCGGCCGCCTCGTCCCGGTGATCGAGAACCTGTCGTTCACGATCGCACCGGGGCGGACCCTGGCGCTGGTCGGTGAATCCGGCTGCGGCAAGAGCATGACGGCGCTGGCCCTGATGCGGCTGCTGCCGGAGGATTTCGTCGTTACCTCGGGCCGCATCGTGCTGGAGGGCAGGGACGTGCTCGCCTTGCCGCCGAAGGAGATGCGGGGCTTGCGCGGCAGCGCTATGTCGATGATCTTCCAGGAGCCGATGACGGCGCTCAATCCGCTGTTCACCGTGGGTGATCAGATCGGAGAGGTGCTGCGCTGGCACCAGGGGCTCGATCGCGCGGCGGCGCGCTCGCGCGCCATCGAGCTGCTCCGCGCCGTGCAGATTCCGGCGGCCGGGCAGCGGATCGATGCCTATCCTCACCAGCTGTCGGGAGGCATGCGCCAGCGCGTGATGATCGCAATGGCGCTGGCCGGGCGGCCGAAGCTCTTGATCGCCGATGAGCCGACCACCGCGCTCGACGTCACCGTGCAGGCGCAGATCTTCGACCTGCTGGCCGAGCTGCAACGCAGCACCGGCACGGCGATCCTGCTGATCACCCACGATCTCGGCGCGGTCGCAGAGCTCGCGGACGAGATGCTGGTGCTCTATGCCGGACGCTGCATCGAGGCGGGGGCCGCGGACGCGATCGCGACAGCGCCGCGTCATCCCTATACGCGGGGTCTGCTGAACTGTGTTCCGCACCTCGCCCTTGGCGAGCCGCCGCGGCCCTGGGTCGATCTCGGCGAGATCCCCGGCATGGTGCCGCCACTCGGCGCGCGCGGTGCCGATTGCGCCTTTCTCGCAAGATGCGCGCAGGCCCGCGACATCTGCCGTGCGAAGCTGCAGCCTGCGCTCGAGCCGATTGCCCCGGGGCACGCCGTGTCGTGTTGGCGCAGGACGGAGATCGCGGCATGAGCATGGCGGAAGCCATCCGCGGGACAGGCGCCCAAGAGGTGCTGCTCGACGTCAACGACCTCGTCGTGCATTTTCCGGCCGGCCGCCGCCATGGCAAGCCGTCCTTCGTGCACGCGGTCGACGGCGTCAGCTTTCGCGTTCGCCGCGGCACCACCTTCGGCATCGTCGGCGAGAGCGGCTCGGGCAAGTCGACCACCGCGCAGGCCGTGATGCGGCTGGTGCCGGCGACATCCGGCCAGATCGTGTTCGGCAACCGCGACATTGCGGGCCTCACCGGCCAGCCGCTGCGCGAGGTGCGGCGGCATCTGCAGATCGTGTTCCAGGACCCGTTCTCGGCGCTCAATCCGCGCCGCCGCGCGGGCGATCAGATCCGCGAGCCCCTCGACCTGCTCGGAATCGGGACGCGCAGCGAGCGCGACGAGCGGGTGCGCAGGCTGCTGGCCGAGGTTGGATTGCCGCCGCAAGCCGCCGACCTGTTTCCGCATCAGTTTTCCGGCGGCCAGCGCCAGCGTTTGTGCATCGCTCGGGCGATGGCGCCAGAGCCCGACCTGATCGTCTGCGACGAGGCGGTGTCCGCGCTCGACGTGGCGATCCAGGCGCAGATCCTCAATCTGTTGAAGCGGCTGCAGCGCGAGCGTGATCTCACTTACATCTTCATCTCGCACGATCTCGGCGTGATCCAGAAATTCTGCGATGAGGTCGCGGTGATGTATCTCGGCAAGATCGTCGAGCAGGCGCCGGCGGCCGACATCTTCGCCGCGCCCCGTCATCCCTATACGTGGTCGCTGATTGCGGCCGCCGCGCCGCCCGGCCCGATGCGTGAGGACCTGAAGCGCCGCTATCTCGTCAAGGGCGATCCGCCGAGCCCGGTCGATCCGCCGCCCGGCTGCCGTTTCGCGCAGCGCTGCCCGATGGCGATCGACGAATGCTCGCAGCGTCTCCCCGTTCTGGATGCGATCGGATCACATCATTACGTTGCGTGCCACCGTGCTGCCGAGCTGCCCTGAGACAAGCGGGCCGTGCAATCGCGCGATATCAGCTCGGCGCACGCGAGCCTGCTCGGCTCCAGCTGGAGTATGAGGTCGACTGATCGCAGAGCTCGGGCCCAGGTCGCCGCGAGACAGCCCAGTCATGCCTGCTGTTTGAAACGTGGAGAAGGGCCCAGACTATTCCGCGCTGGCGTTGCCATGTGTCCTTTTCCAGGAGCCCTTCGACGAAAGCCCGTTCGTGGACATGCATCGGCCGTCCGCGCCGTCGTGCAACACGAACCGGACTATGCACCCGCTGGAAAGACATGGATGTTGGCCAGTCAATCAACCGATTGGTTGAGACCCGGATTCGTCGGCTCAGGGGGCCGGCGCGAAATGATCGGCGTGGTCCGGAAATTGCTTGACTAAGTGTGGTGCCTGTCTCAGCGTCATCAGCGCGAGGACACGGCAGATGTCCCGAATGGAGTGAAATCGAGGAGGGGAGGCCATGCTGATGCTTTTGGGCCGCTCGGACGCGGCAACCAGCGAAGCCGTGCACTTCGCCCAGTCCATATTGGACGGATCGGCGACAGCATTTTATGAGATCGACGGAGGGTACAATCTCCAGCGCTTCCTGTTGTCGGGCATTCCGGAGCCGTTTCACCGGCAGTATCTCGAGGGCATGAGCGAGTTCGATCCGCAGCATCCGCGTCACGCGGGAGCTCTTGCGGTCGCGCGGCTGAGCAGGACGATGTCTGGCAAACAGCCCGACGAGATGGCGCCCTACCGCGCCTTCGTCGATCAGTGCGGGATCGTCGATATGGTCGACTTCTTCTTCCGGCGTGATGACCAGATCGTCGCCGGCATGAGTGTCGCATGGAACAAGGATGCACGGATTCCTGAGGGGGCTGAGGCCATCGCCCAGAAGATTCATCAGTATCTTCAATTCAACCTTGTCGGCCGGCCAGCCGGGTCCGAGGACGGGCAACGCTACGGTCTGACCAGCCGCGAGATGGATGTGGTGCGGCTCCTGTGCTGCGGCCGCACCAATCGTGAGATCGGCGAATGTCTGAAGATCGGCCAGGCGACGGTGAAGACGCACCTGATCCACATCTTCGAGAAGCTCGGCGTGGAAACGCGATCCGCCGTCGTGGCGCTGATGGCGCGGCCGAACTAGCGCGCGGCCGCTCTCGCTCAGGTGCTTGCGAGGCCGTGGTCGATGGCGGCGGCGATTGTTCTCGCATCGTCGGCGGTGATGATCAGAGGCGGCGACAGGATGATGTTGCTGCCGGAGACGCGCACCATCACGCCGGCCTCGTAGATCGCATCGGCGATCCTGCCGACAGTCTTCTTGTCGAGCGCCTTCTTCGTGGCGCGATCCGCCACCAGCTCCAGCGCGGCCATCAATCCCTTGCCGCGGACATCTCCCACGATGTCATGCTTCTGCTTCAGCGCGGCGAGCGCGTCGTTGAGGACGATGCCCGAGGCTGCGGCCTTTGCATCGAGTTGCAGCCGCTTGGTTTCAGCCAGCGCGGCAATGCCGGCGGCGCAACCCACCGGGTGACCCGAATAGGTGTAGCCGTGGCCGATCGAGCCGAAGCTGGTCTCGTCGCTCTCGAACGCCTCGGCCATCTTGTCGCCGATCATGGTTGCCCCCAGCGGGAAATAGCCTGACGTGACCGCCTTCGCGATCGTCATCATGTCCGGCTTGACGTTCCAGAGCCGTGCGCCGGACCAGGCGCCGGTGCGGCCGAATCCGGTGACGACCTCGTCCGAGATCAGCAGGATGCCGGTGCGGTCGCAGATCTCGCGCACGAGTCCCATGAAGCTGTCATGCGGCACGATCACGCCGCCGGCGCCCAGCACGGGCTCCATGATGAAGGCGGCGATGGTATCCGCGCCCTGGAATTCGATCTCATCGACCAGCGCATTGGCACAGAGCTGCGCGAGCTTGGCCGCATCGGTCTCGTTGAACGGATTGCGATAGGTCCAGGGCGAGGGGATGTGGTGGGCGCCAGGCAGCAGCGGCTCGTAGTTGCGGCGGAAATTGGCGTTGCCGTTGACCGACGCGCCGCCGAAATGCGTGCCATGGTAGCCCTTTTTGAGCGACAGGAACTTGGTGCGGTCGCGCTGACCCTTGATCTTCCAGTACTGCCGCGCAAGCCGCAGCGCCGTCTCGACCGAGTCGGAGCCGCCCGAGGTGAAGAACGCCCGGGTCATGCCTTCGGGCTTGAACCATTCGGTCAGCTCGTAGGCAAGCTCGATCGCCGGGCCTGTCGACACGCCGCGGAAGCCGGAATAATACGGCAGCTCGCTGAGCTGATCGGCAATCGCCTGCTTGATCGGGGCGCAGCTATAGCCCAGCGTCACGTTCCAGAGGCCGCCGACCGCGTCGAGCACCGACTTGCCATGGATATCGGTGACGTGGACGCCCTCGCCCTTGGCGATGATGCGCGGCGGATGGTCCCGCATCTCCTTCGGATGCGCCATCGGGTGCCAGATGCGCCGGGCGTTGTTCTCGATGAGAAAGTTGATGTCGCGCATGGAGTGCTCCGATGGTGGTCAGTCGAAAACGAGGCCAAGCATCTGCAAGGCCTGACTATACGATTTTTCGGGGTGCCGGACATCGAACCAGACGGTCGACAAGCCGCAGGCGACCGCGCCGTCGATGTTGCGCTGCTGGTCGTCGACGAAGACGCAGGCTTGCGGCGCGAGCCGCAGAGCGTCGCACGTCGCCAGGTAGGCGCGGCGATCAGGCTTCAGGATCCCCGTGTGCGTGGCATCGATGATGACGTCGAAATGCGCGAGCAGCGGCAGCCGGTGCCGAAAGTCCTCACCATAGAAGAGGTCGAGCTCGTTGGAGAGAATGGCAAGCTTGCAGCCGGCGCGGCTCGCAATGCGAATGGCGCGCTCGGCTTCGGGACGGATGACCAGCGCCGGATCGGCGCCGCGCGCGCGGCGCACGAAGGTCTGCATGTCGCGCCAGTCCTCGCCGACGAGCCTGCCGACCTCGCGGCTTCGGGCCGCCCAATAGTCGCGCTCGGACAACTCGCCACGTTGCATGGCCGACCAGAGCGGATCGCTGTCCTCATCGAACGGGCCGCGCCAAGTCAGCGTGCCCGCGGCAAGGCCGAGCACGGCCTCCGTTGCGTCGTGGGTTTCGAACAGGGTCTTTGAGATCACCCCGCCGAAATCCAGAACCAATGCACGTGACGAGGCGGCGGTCATCGCTGCTCCGCGTGGGGCACGCCGGCCGGGATGATGCCGCCGGCAACCCAGCGATCGAAGATCGCGAGCACCTTTGCAGCGAAGCCCTTGTCGTTGATGTGGTCCTCGATCTCATGCAGCTCGACCGGCGGATGCAGGGCGCCGCGCATTTCCGTGACGAAGGCGTCGAGGCCCTCCGGATCATGCAGCGGCTCGCCGTCCTGATCCCATTGCTGGATCCCGCCGGCCGGGAGCACAAACGCAACTGGCGCATTCATCGCAGAGAGCTTGGCCGCGATCGCGCGCGCGATCCGGCGCCGGTCGGCGGGACGCGACGTCGCGGAAGCGAGCAGACGATTATGCGCGTGGAACGGGCGGTCGGCGAGCTCGGTCGGCACCGGCAGCCAGGCGGGGAAGTCCACCATGTCGATGGCGCCGGGCGCCACGATCTGCGGAATGCCGTTGCGGCCCGCATTCGTCAGCCGATCGGAGCCGGAATTCACCACCGAGCCCATCAGCTGATTGGCGACCTCCTGCAGGCTGAGATCGAGCACCGCGGCAAATCCGCGATGCGCAGCGATCGACTCCATCGCGCGGCCACCCATGCCGGTGGTATGAAAAACCACGACCTCGTAGCCGCGCGCCTCGAGCTGAGGCTTCAGATCGACCATGTAGCTCAGGCAGCTCTTGCCGAGCGACGTCAGCGCCACGATCGGCCGGTCGGGCCGCGGCCTGATCGCGCTGCGGGCTGCGCCGACGATCGCACCGCAGCCTTGCGACAGCACCGCGGCGCAGGTGCCGTTGAGGCCATAGAGCCCGCCCGCCCACAGGATCATCATCAGATCGGCCGTGATGCGTTCCGGCGGGATCAGATGCGAGAACGCGATTGTCGAGACGATCAGCTTGGGAAAGCCGAGCGGCAGCGCAAGTGCGACGTCGAGCGCCAGGTCGGTGCCCATGGTGCCACCGATCGCGATCATGGCGTCGATCTCACCTTGGTCGCATAACCGTCGTGTCAGGCGCGCCGCGCCGCGTGCCATCAGGGTCATCGATGAGTTCTCGTCGCCGCTGGCGATCACCGCCTCGATCGTCGTGTCGGCAGCGGCAGCCACGGCATGCTTGTCGTGCGCTGCCGCGTAGGGAGGATCGCCGAGCACGCTGATGTCCATCATGACGGCCTCGCCGCCGGCGCCGCCGATGCAGCGCTGCATGAACAGGAGCTCGTCGGCCTTGGTATCGCCGGTGCCGATCAGCAGGATGCGCGGAGGTGATCTGTTGGTCATGGTCTTGGAATGTCGTCTCGAATGCGAGGAGGGCGGCAATCTGTCGTCGTGAGCAGCCGAGTGGTGCCCGCAACCTATGAAGTTGTTGCAATGCATGACATCCACCTATCGGTGGATTGCGAGAAAAGGCTCATCCGGCTGAATGAGGTACGATCGGACTCGGCAGCGTGGCGATCGATCAGCCGGTTCTTTACAGGGCTCCTTCATGTTACAATCCGAAATCGACGCGTTGCGTGGAGCGGCTGTCTCTGCGCAACGGCTCTTCATCGCCGGTGCCGTTGCCGAGAGTTCGGCCGGCAGTCGTTTGGACGTGATCTCCCCGATCGATGGCAGGCGGCTGACGACGATTGCTGACGGCAGCGCCGAAGATATCGATCGCGCGGTGCTGGCCGCGCGACGAGTCTATGACAGCGGAGCATGGTCGCGCGCGGCGCCCGCGGAGCGCAAGACGGTGCTGCTGCGATTCGCCGATCTCGTCGAGCGCCATGCGCTCGAGCTCGCGGTGCTCGGCGTGCGCGACAACGGCACCGAGATCGGCATGGCCTACAAGGCGGAGCCGCTGTCGGCAGCAGGCTCCATCCGCTACTACGCGGAGGCCATGGACAAAGTCTATGGCGAGATCGCGCCCACCAGCCGCGATGTGCTCGGCTTGATCCATCGCGAGCCGCTCGGCGTGATCGGCGTGATCGTTCCATGGAACTTTCCGTTGATGATCGGCGCCTGGAAAATCGCGCCCGCGCTTGCCGCCGGAAACTCCGTGGTGGTGAAGCCGCCAGAGACCGCGTCGCTGACGCTGCTGCGCCTGGCGGAGCTGGCGAGCGAAGCCGGTTTGCCCGAAGGCGTGCTGAACGTCGTCACCGGGCGCGGCGCCACCGCCGGCGAGGCGCTGGCCCTGCACATGGATGTCGACGTTCTGGCGTTCACGGGGTCGGGAGCAGTCGGGCGACGGCTGCTGGAGTATTCGGCGCGCTCAAATCTGAAGCGAGTCTATCTTGAGCTCGGCGGCAAGTCGCCGAACGTGGTCTTCAACGATGTCGTGGACATCAAGCAGGCCGCCAAGGTGTCGGCGAACGGCGTCTTCCGCAACTCCGGTCAGGTTTGCGTGGCCGGCTCGCGGCTGCTGGTACAGTCCAGAATCTATGACCGGTTCTTGAGCGAGCTGCTCGCGGTCACAGCCAAGCTCAGGGTCGGCGATCCCCTCGATCTCAGCTCCGATATCGGCGCCGTCAACAGCGATGCTCAATTGCGCAAGAATCTCGACGTCGTACGGCAGGCGGAGGAGGAGGGGGGAGAGCGGCTGTGTGGGGGTGAGCGGCTGCATGAGACCGGCGGCGGCTACTACATGGCTCCGACAATCTTCGCCGGTGTGAGCCCCGGCATGCAGCTGTGGCGCGAAGAGGTGTTCGGCCCTGTGCTTGCGGTGACGCGGTTCGAGGATGAGGACGATGCGGTGCGGCTCGCCAATGCGAGCGTCTACGGACTGGCCGCCGCGGTCTGGACCGGATCGCTCCGGACAGCGCATCGGATGGTGCGCGCGATCAATGCCGGCGTGGTGCATGTCAATACCTATGGCGGCACTGATCTGACGGTGCCGCTCGGAGGTTTCAGGCAGTCCGGCTTCGGCCGCGACAAGTCGCTGCACGCGCTCGACGAATACACCGATCGGAAAACCGCCTGGATTGCGCTATGACGCCGCCAGCACATCCGGCGCTCGACCGGCTGATCGACGCGGAGCAGGCGCGCTTCCTGCGCGAACATCCGCGCTCGGCGGCCGCGTGGCGGGAGGGGCAGCGACACTTCCTGTATGGCGGCCCGTCGCACTGGATGCGTCGCTGGGCGGGCGGCTTTCCGGTCTATGTCGATGCGGCGTCCGGTGCCCATGTCAGGGATATCGACGGTCGCGATTATGTCGACTTCTGCCTTGGCGATACGGGCGCGATGTGTGGCCACGCGCCCGAGGCCGTGACGCGAGCGGTTACGCGGCAAATCGCGCGCGGCGCCACGATGATGCTGCCGACCGAGGACAGTCTTTGGGTCGGCGCCGAGCTGTCGCGCCGCTTCGGTCCCCGCTATTGGACCCTGACGACCTCGGCAACCGATGCCAACCGCGCGGCCATTCGGATAGCACGCATGATCACCGGTCGTGCCAAGGTCCTGGTGTTCTCCGGCTGCTATCATGGCGGGGTCGACGAGGCGCATGTCGAACTTCGCGACGGGCGGGTCGGGCTGCGCAACATGATTCACCCAAATGCAGTCGCCTATGACGCAGTGGCGAAGGTGGTCGAATTCAACGACGTTGCGGCGATGGAGATGGCGCTTGCGGAAGGCGATGTCGCCTGCGTGCTCACCGAGCCCGTGATGACGAATTTCGGCATGATCCCGGTCGCCGACGGGGTCCACCGCGCCCTGCGCGAGGCGACGCGGCGCGCCGGCACCGTGTTGATCATCGACGAGACGCATACGTTGTCGTGCGGGCCGGGCGGCTACACCGCGCTTCACGGGCTTGCGCCGGACATCCTCGTCGCCGGCAAGGCAATCGCCGGCGGCATTCCGGCCGGTGTTCTCGGTCTCGATGAGGCCGTTGCCGAGCAGCTGTGGCACATCGTGCCACAGGTCAATCCGCGGCAGCGACAATCGGCGCACCTTGGGTTCGGCGGCACGCTGGCTGGCGGCGCGTTGGCGGTGGCCGCGATGCGTGCCGTCCTGGAGGACGTGCTGACGGCCCCAGCCTATGCACGCATGATTGGACATGCCGAATGCCTCGCCGCGCGGGTCGGAGACTTGATCTCCCGCAACGCTTTGCCCTGGCACGTGACCCAGATCGGCGCCCGCATCGAGATCATGTTCATGCCTGATGCGCCGCGCAATGGAGCCGACGTGATCGCGGCACGACAGCCGGATCTCGAGACGTTGATGCACGCCTACTACATGAACGAGGGCATCCTGATCACGCCGTTTCACGGAATGCTGCTGACCTGCCCTGCAACATCGTCCGCCGATGTGGACACGCATGGCGAGATTTTCGAGCGCTTCGTCGGGCTGGTCCGGGATGCAGGAGTGATCTGATCGTGGCGTCGCCGTTCGACCTGACGGAGCGCGTTGCTCTGGTGACCGGCGGCGGCCGGGGTATCGGCGCTGCGATCGTGACGCGGCTGGCGGAGGCGGGAGCTCACGTCGTGATCGCCAATCGCTCGCGTAATGTGGCCGAATCGCTCGCGGCCGATTTGGGCGGACGGCATCTCGCGGCCAGCGTCGCGGGGTTCGATAAACTCGATCGTGGCGGTCTGCACGAGCTCGTGAGTGACGTGGCTGGCCGTTTCGGCCGGCTCGACATTCTGGTGCACAACGCAGGCGGCTGCCCCTGGGCCGGCATCGAGGAGCTCGACGAAGACAAGCTCGATCAGGCCATGTCGATCAACCTCACCGCGGCCATCTGGCTCATCCAAGCGGCCGTGCCGTTCATGCGCACGCAGCAATATGGGCGAATTTTGGTGACTTCGTCGATTTCGGCCCGGCTGGCGATGGGGGGAGGCGCGCACTACTCGGCCGCAAAGGCAGCGATAAACGCATTCATCCGAGGCACGGCCTTCGAATTGGCGCGCGACGGGATCACGGCAAACGCCGTGGAGCCGGGGTTCATCGCCAAGCCCGGGCGAGGGACCTTTAGCACTCCCGAAAATCTGTCCCGGGTCGCTCGCCATATTCCGATGGGACGGATCGGGACTGCCGACGACGTTGCCTACGCGATGCTTTATCTCGCCTCCGAGCAGGCCCGCTACGTCACCGGGCAGACCATTGTGGTCGACGGGGGAGCGACGCTTCCCGAGACGGGCTTTGCAGTCGAACGACAATGGGGCTGATGCGCGAGCCGTTGGCGCCGCAGTAGCCGCGCGCCGCGGCGACTACTCATCAACAAATGAAGGCCAGGCGTGACACCGATCGACGCGAACGGGTCGCCGGGAGCGGCCCGTGGTCGTGTGCGGGGCGGCCGTCCGTCCGGCAGGTACGGGACTCGCTGCGTCATCAACCAAACGGCTGATTGTGACAGGCGGACGCGCGGAACAAGCTCAGGGCGCAATCGGGATCGGGAAATGAGCGAGATCAAGACTAGCGCCGACATGCTGTTCCGAAACGGGCGGATCTACACTGTCGATCCCGGCCGTCCCTGGGCAAGCTGCGCGGCGGTGAAGGCAGGGCGCTTCGTCGCCGTCGGCGAGGAATCCGACATCGAACCCTTCGTCGGCAGCGACACCGAGGTGGTGGATCTTGCGGGCCGTATGGCGATGCCGGGCATCGTCGACATCCACAACCACATCATGATGGGTGGTCAGGCCGATCTCTACGAGCTGCGCTTTTCGTCGAGCCATTCGATCAGCGAAATCGCGGGTGCCGTGAGGGGGGCGGCGGAGAAGGCGGCTCCCGGAAGCTGGATCGTCGGTGGACAGTTCGGCAACGACCTGTTGCAAAGGCTCAACACCGATGCCGCGGCAGCGGAGCTCAACGCTGCGAGCCTCGGCCACCCCGTGCTGCTGCGCGACGACAGCTATCACAATCGCTGGGCGAGCGCCGAGGCGTTACGGCTCGCAGGTGTCACCGAGGAGACGGAGAACCCCGTCGACGGCGAGATCGGCCGGGATCTCGACAGTGGCAGGCTGACCGGGCTGATGGTGGAAGCAGCCTCGGGCATCATCGAGCGCGCGCTCGCGAAGGTCGGCCATTACACCGCGGAGATGGACCGCGCTGCGGTCGCCCGTTCGATCGCCGTGCTGAACTCGTTCGGCGTTACCGGCTTCGTCGACGCCGCGAGCATGCAGCCGATCCTGGCCGCGCTGAAGGGGCTTGACGACCGCGGCGAGTTGTCGGCGTGGGCGGTCTGCGCCATGCCCATCGTGGAGCCCGGCTTCATGTTCGGCACCTCGGGCGAGGAACTGTTCGCGTTGCGCGATCAGTATCGCTCCGCCCACGTGAAGCCCGACTACGCCAAAATGTTTCTCGATGGCGTCCCCGGCGCCAAGACGGCCGCTTTTCACGAACCCTACGTGGCCGATCCCGTGCGCGGCTGCTGCTTTCGCGGCACCACCATGCTGACCGTGCCGGAGCTGATCCGCTGGCTCGGAAAATGCGAGAAGCTCGGCCTCGCGGCCAAGATCCACTGTGCCGGCGATGCCGCCGTCACGCAGGCGCTCGATGCAATCGAGGTGGTGCGCTCGTTCAACGGGCCGACGGCACTCATCCATCACGTCGCGCATGCGAGCTACATTGCGCCCGACGATATCCGGCGCTTCGCCGATCTCGGTGTCGCGGCCGACCTCTCGCCGATCATCTGGTTTCCGACGGTCTTCCTCGAGGCGCACAAGGCAGCGATGGGCGCGGAGCGGGCACAGCGGTTCTGGCCCAATCGCGATCTGAAGCTGGCCGGTGCGTTGATGGCCGGCGGCTCGGACTGGCCGGTCATCCCGAACCCGGATCCCTGGCACGGCATCGAAGGCATGGTGACGCGACGCAATCCAGCGGGCGACTTTCCCGGCCTGGCGCTCTGGCCCGAGCAGGCGCTCGACCTGGCAACAGTGATCGAGATCTACACCATCGATGCCGCGCGAGCCGCGGGCCTCGGCGGCTTCACCGGATCGATCGAGGTCGGCAAGTCTGCCGATTTGATCGTACTGAACCAGCCGCTCTTCGAGATCCCTGCTGATCAGCTCGCGGAAACGATTGTGCAGATGACCTTCTTCGAGGGGCGCAAAGTCTATGAGCGAAACCATGAGCAGTGACTCGCTCATTCCAATCACCGTTCTGACCGGCTTTCTCGGTAGCGGCAAGACCACTGTGCTGAACCATCTGTTGCGTCAGCCCGGCATGGACGGGGTGGTCGCGATCATCAACGAGTTCGGCGAGGTCGGCCTCGATCATCTCCTGGTCGAGACGAGCGAGGAGCGCTTCGCACTGCTCGACAATGGATGTGTCTGCTGCTCGGTCCGCGAGGATCTCGTCGCGCTGCTCGACGACCTGTCGTCGCGTCAAGCCAGAGGTGCGCTACCGCCGGTCCGGCGCATCCTGGTCGAAACCACCGGTCTTGCCGATCCGGTGCCGGTGCTGCACACGTTGATGACGGCGCCGAGCGTGGTCGCGCGCTATCGGATCGATGGTGTCGTGGTGACTGTCGACGCGGTCAACGCGATCTCCTCGTTCGAGAGGCACGAAGAAGCCGTCAAGCAGATCGCGATGGCCGACCGGATCTTGTTGACAAAATCCGATCTCGCCGAAGCTGGGACCCTCGCTGCGGTGGAGCAGTCGATCCGCTCCATCAATCCGACGGCCCCCGTCATCCGCGTGGCGCACGGAGCGATCGCGCCGGACGCCGTATTCGAGGCCGGCCTGTTCACGCCGCAGGTGCGATCGGAGCGGGTCGAAGCCTGGTTTGCAGCGGCCGCCGCGGCCCACGCGCAGCCGCATCCTGATCATCACGCGTACGGCAAGCGCATCTCTTCCTTCAGTCTGGTCGTGAACGAGCCGATACGCTGGGCCGCCTTCTCGCGCTGGCTGGACTACGTCGTCGCGCTCAAGGGAGACGACCTGCTTCGGTTCAAGGCGCTGGTCAACGTCGAAGATCGGCCGCAAGGGCCCTTGGTGGTGCACGCGGTGCAGCATGTGCTGCATCCGCCGATCGCGCTGGAGTCATGGCCGTCGGACGACCGCAGCTCCCGCCTCGTGTTCATCGTCCGCGATATTGCCGCCCACGCCATCGAGCACACGCTCGCGCGTTTCGGCGAAATCAGTCGCGACAGCATTGCGCGGCCGGCTGCATGAGACCGGCGGCTTTCCATTAACGCTTGATTTGCAGGAGACATGTCGTGACGAAGATCGGTAGCGGGAAGGTCAGTCGGCGCAGCCTGCTCAAGGCGGCCGGAACGGCAGGATTGGCGGCGGCCAGCAATGTGCCGCTGGTGAATATTGCAGGAGCCGCGTCGAGTACCATCAAGATCGGCTGGTGCGGCTGCCTTTCGGGCGTACGCGCCCCCTTTGCCGAGCCGGATCCATGGATCCACGAGCGGATGAAGGGTCTGGTGAAGGACGGTCTGAAGATCGGCGGCAAGAACTACGCCGTGGAGTTCGTGATCAAGGACGATCAGTCCGATCCCAACCGTGCGTCGGTGGTGGCCAGCGAGCTCGTGCTGCGCGAGAAATGCGATCTCATCCTGGTCGAGGATGGCGACGCGGAGATCCCGATCGGCGAGCTGGCGGATGCCCGCGGCGTGCCGACGATTTCGACCATGCTGCCCTGGCAAGGCTGGATGTTTCCGCGCAAATCCACGCCCGACAAAGGCTTCCCATACACGTTCCATTTCTTCTGGGGCGCCGACGACGTCGTGAAGAATTTCGTCGGCATGTGGCAGTCGGTCGAGACCAACAAGAAGGTCGGGACGCTCTACATCGACAATCCCGCAGGCACGGCGTTTTCCGATCAGAAGCTCGGCCTGCCGGCCGGCATCAGGCAGGCCGGCTTCCAGGAGGTCTCGACCGGCAGCTTCCAGATCGCAACCGATGACTTCTCCAATCAGGTGTCGACCTTCAAGAATGCCGGTGCGGACATCGTCTCGGGCTTTGCCTACGGCAATCATTGGGTCACGCTGTGGAACCAGGCCGCGCAGGCCGGCTTCAAACCGCAGATCTGCACCGTCGCGGCGGCTTTCCTGTTTCCAAGCGCGGTCAATGCGCTCGGCGACCGCGGCGACGGCATGTCGACGGAGGTGTGGTGGACGCCAGCCTATCCGTTCAGATCCTCGCTCACCGGCCAGAGTGCCGCTGAGCTTGCGGCCGAGTGGGAGAAGACGACCGGCAAGCAATGGACGCAGCCGATCGGCTATGCGCACGCGCTCTGGGAGGTCGGCTTCGCGGCGCTGCGCAACAGTGATCCCAAGGACAAGAATTCGCTGCGCGACGCAATCGCCGGGCTCGATCTCGAGACCGTCGTCGGCCCGGTGAAATTCAAGGGCAGCCCGATCAAGAATGTCGCGGTGACCTCGCTGTCGGGCGGGCAATGGCGCAAGACCAAGAGCGGCAAGTCGCCCTATGAGCTCCTGATCGTACACAATGGCACCGCGCCGTTCATTCCAAAGCAGGCGGATCTCGCACTGCTGTCAAAGCTCGCTTGAGGAATGGCCGCGTGCTGCGTGTAGAAGGTCTCTGCAAGAATTTCGGGGTTATCCGGGTTGCGGATGACCTCGAATTCGAGCTCGCGCGCGGCGAGTGCCTCGGCGTCATTGGTCCGAACGGAGCCGGAAAGAGTTCGGTACTGAACCTGATCGTCGGGCTGATCAAGCCGGATGCCGGCACGATCATGCTCGATGGCCGCGATATCACCGCCGAGCCGCCGCATCGCCGGGCCCGGCTCGGCATCGGCCGCGCCTTCCAGATTCCGCAGCCATTCCCCCATCTGTCCGTCTATGAAAACGTGCTGGTCGCCGCAACCTATGGCGGCCGCCTGCACGGCGCCGCGGCCACCGACTGGGCCATGGAGGTGCTTGGCCGCACCTCGCTCGCCGGCAAAGCGGATCGCGTCGCCGGCGCCTTGCCGCTGATCGACCGCAAGCGGCTCGAATTCGCCAAGGCGCTCGCCTCCAGGCCGCGCCTGATCCTGCTCGACGAGATCGCTGCCGGACTGACCGAGCCGGAGGTCGAGCGGCTGATCGACATCATCGCGGGCGTGAAGGCCGATCACGCCATGATCTGGATCGAGCACATTCCGCACGCCCTGCGCGCCGTCGCCGATCGCATCCTCGTGCTGAATTTCGGTCGCAAGGTGCTGGATGGACCGCCTGCGGAGGTGATGGAGAGCCGGACGGTCAAGGAAATCTACATGGGGCTCGCGGCCGATGACATTGCTTGAGGTGGCGGGCCTCGACGTCTTTCACGCCGATCTGCAGGCGGTGTTTGGTCTCGACTTTACGGTCGCCGAGCGCGAAGCCGTGGCGCTGGTCGGCGCCAATGGCGCTGGCAAGACCACCTTTCTGCGTGCGCTGGTCGGACTGATCGACAGCAAGCGCGGCAGCGTCCGGTTCGCCGGCGGCGACATCGTGAACATGCCGGCCGAGCGCATCGCGCGGCTCGGCCTCGGCATGGTGCCCGAGGGGCGCATGCTGTTCGATACGCTGACCATCGAGGAAAACCTCCTGATGGGGCAGGTGAGCAGGCGGCCGGGGTCGTGGACCCTGCGGCGCGTGTACGACCTGTTTCCGGCGTTGCAGGAGCGGCGCAACCACATGCCGCGGCAGCTCTCCGGCGGGCAGCAGCAGATGGTCGCGATCGGCCGCGCGCTGATGTGCAATCCGCGCCTGCTGCTGTGCGACGAGATTTCTCTCGGCCTGGCGCCGGTGATGGTGGAGCAGATCTACGGCGCGTTCGCCGACATTCGCAGCGAGGGGACGGCGCTGGTGCTCGTCGAGCAGGACGTCAAGCGCGCCGCGAGTGCGAGCGACCGCATCTACTGCCTGCTCAAGGGACGCGTGTCGCTGTCGGCGAGCGCAGGCGAGGTCGGTCTCGCCGAGCTGACGCAAGCCTATTTCGGAATGTAAGCGAGGGGACATGGCCTGGTTGGAGACGCTGGTGAACGGGGCGCTGCTGGGCGGGCTATACGGCCTGCTCGGCATCGGGCTTGCGCTCGTTTTTGGCGTGATGCGGCTGGTCAACATTGCCCATGGCGAGTTCATGGTGCTGGCGGCCTATCTCGCCGTGATGCTCGTCGGCCTGTTTCCGCAGGTGCATCCGCTGTTCGTGCTGATCCCGGTTGTGGTCGCGGCGTTCGGCGTCGGCTATCTCTATCAGGCAGCTATCATGAACCGGGTGGCCCGCGCGCCGGACCCGCTGGCGCCGCTCTTGCTGACCTTCGGGGTTTCGATCGTGCTGCGCAACCTGATGGTCGAGATCTTCGGCGCAGACGTCAGGGGATTGCAGCTCGGCGAGCTCTCCCGCGCGAGCATCAGTCTGTTCGGGCTGACCATCGGCGTCATGCCGTTGCTGACGCTCGGCGTGGCCGTGTTGTTGTTCCTGCTGCTGCAATGGGCGCTCAAGCGCACGGTGTTCGGCCGCATCGTGCGGGCCACCGCGGACCGGCGCGACATCGTCCGTCTGTTCGGCGTCAGGCCGGACATGGTCTACAACTACGTCATGGGCCTGTCGCTGGCGCTCGGCGCCATCGGCGGCGTGCTGCTGGCGGTTCGCTCGAGCTTCACCCCGTTCTCCGGCGTCGAACGCCTGCTGATCGCCTTCGAGGTCGTGGTGCTCGGCGGCATCGGTTCGTTCTGGGGCGCGCTGCTCGGCGGCATCGTGCTCGGCATGGCGCAGCTCGCCGGCCTGAAATGGGACGCGAATGCGGGCCTGCTCTATGCGCATCTGTTGTTCTTCGTGATGCTGCTGATCCGGCCCGCCGGCCTGGTCGCGAGCAGGGCGTGATCCGATGAGAGCAATCGTGATCTCCTCGACCATCGCCGCGGCGCTGCTCGTCGCCGGCCCATGGCTGCTCGGCGAGGGCACCTTGCGGTTTGCGACCGAGTGCCTGCTGGTGCTGGCGATGGCGCAGATGTGGAATCTGCTGGCCGGGTATGCCGGGCTGGTGTCGTTCGGTCATCAGGTGTTCGTCGGCATCGGCGCCTACGGTCTGTTCCTGATCTCCGATACGTTCGAGCTGTCGCCTTACTGGGTTCTGCCGGTCGCGCCGCTGGCGTGCGCGACCGTCGCTGCGATCATCGCGCTACCATTGTTCCGGCTGCGCGAGGCGTATTTCTCGATCGCGATGTGGGTGTTCTCGGAGATCGTTGCCGCCCTCGTCATGAAGGCCGGCTGGCTTGGCGGGACGTCGGGCCTGCCGCTGAAATCGAGCCGGCTCATGGATCTCGACTGGTTCGAGCCGGCGCTGTTCTGGATGGCCGGGACGCTGGCGCTCGGGACAATCGGCGGCCTGTTTGTTCTGATGCGCTCCGGCTTCGGACTCGGCCTGATGAGCGTGCGCGACAACGATCTGGCGGCAATGAGCGTCGGCGTCGACGTCCAGCGCAATCGCTTCATCGTGTTCGTGTTGTCCGCCGCCGGCTGCGGGCTTGCCGGCGCGGTCTCCTTCCTGGGCAACCTCTATGTCTCGCCCGCCGCGGCGTTCGACGTGAACTGGGTGGTCTACATGATGTTCGTCGTGATGATCGGCGGCATCGGCACGCTCGAAGGCCCGATCATCGGCACGGTGATCTTCTTCGGCTTGCGCGAGCTGATCACCGACCAGCTCGGACTATCCGCCGGCTGGTACCTCGTCGCGCTGGGTTCGGTCGCCGTGATCATCATGTTGTGGTCGCCGCGCGGGCTGTGGCCGCCGCTGCGCGATCGATTCGGGCTCAATTTTCTCGGCGTCGGCCGGACAGCCCCTGCCGCGCCCGCGCTTGCTCCGCTGGCCGACAAGGCCGGACAAATGGGATAATGCGCCATGTCTGTGAACGGAATGCCGACCACCGCGACGGCTCCCGACGAGATCTGCTTTCTCAGCGCCACGGAGCAGCGCAAGCTGCTCGCCTCGCGGCGCATCAGCGCGCGCGAATTGCTGGACCTGCATCTCGATCGCGTGAAGCGCGTCAATCCATCCTGCAACGCCGTGGTCGCGCTGGATGAGGAGGGCGCGCGCCGTCAGGCCGTCGCCGCCGACGCGATAATGCCGCGTGGCGAGCAGACCGGGCCGCTGCATGGCCTGCCGATGACGATCAAGGATTCCTTCGCCGTGTCGGGCATGGCCGCGACCTGCGGGCTCGAAGACCTGCGCGACTATCGCCCGCCGTCGGACGCCGTCGCCGTGGCGAAGATCCGCGCCGCCGGCGCCGTGATGTTCGGCAAGACCAACCTGCCGGCGGGAGCGGCGGACCACCAGTCCTGCAACACGCTGTTCGGCCTGACGCGCAATCCGTGGGACGGCGAGCGCACCGTCGGCGGCTCCTCCGGCGGCTCGGCCGCAGCGCTCGCAGCCGGCCTGACGTCGCTGGAGCTCGGCAGCGACATCGGCGGCTCGATCCGTGTGCCCGCGCATTTCTGCGGTGTCCATGGTCACAAGCCGAGCTACGGCCTCGTCAGCACCGAGGGCCACATTCCGCCGCCGCCCGGCCATATCGCACCTGCTGAGCTCGGTGTCGCCGGCCCGTTGGCGCGCAGCGCGTTCGATCTCGAGCTGTTGTTCGACGTCGTCCAGGGCATGTCCGAGATCGAGGCTGCAGGGGCCGAGCTGCGGCTGCCGCGCGCACGGCATCAGGATCTCCGCGCCTTCCGCGTGGCGGTGTGGAGCGATGCAAAGTCCTATCCGCTCGACAATGGCTACGCGGCGGCGATCGACGCCTTCGTCGATGATCTCGTTCGCCTCGGCGTGACGGTCGACAGGGAGGCGCGTCCGCCGATCGATCCTGCTGCGAGCTACCAACTCTACCTGCAGACCTTGTTCGGCATCATCGGGGCCGGGCTGCCGCCGCCCGCCCGCGACGCGCTGCTCGCCGCGGGGGAGCAGGCGGAGCAGGGCAGCTACGCGCGCCGCGTCGCCGACGCGGTCAGCCAATCCTTGCCGCAGCATCTCGCCGCGGCGGAGCAGCGCCATCAGCTCTATCGCGCCTGGCGTCGCTTCTTCGCCGACTACGACGTGCTGATCTGTCCGGTGACGCCCACGGTGGCGTTCCCGCACGATGTCGAGCGGCTCGATCTCGCCGCGCAATTCACCCGTCGCCTGGCCGTGGATGGCGGCACAGTTCCGTACATGGACAATCTGGCCTGGCCCGGATTGGTCACCGTCGCCAACCTGCCGGCCACGGCCATTCCGACCGGCCGCAAGGTCGGCAGCGTCCCCGCCGGGGTGCAGGTCGTGGGACCGTATCTCGGCGATCGCACCACGCTGAAGTTTGCCCAATTGGTCGAGCAGGCCCTGGGCGGCTTCGCCCGGCCACCCGGCCTCTGATTGGCTGTCAAAGGATCTGTCATGGACATCAGCACCGGTCGGCCGGTTACGCTTGCGCCCCGCGGAATGGTGACTTCGCCGCATGCGCTCGCTTCGAGCGCGGGGGTCGACATCCTGCGCGCCGGCGGTTCCGCGGTCGATGCCGCGATCGCGACCAGCGCCGTGCTGTCGGTGGTCTATCCGCACATGACGGGCCTCGGCGGTGACGCCTTCTGGCTGATCCATGACGGCCGCAGCGGAGCGGTCAAATTCCTGAACGGCGGCGGCAAGGCAGCCGGATCGGCCTCGCTGCCGGCGTTGCGCGAGAGAGGGATCAGCGAGATCCCGCTGCGCGGCATCATCCCGGCCACGCTGACGGTGCCGGGCGCGGTTGCCAGCTGGACCGAGGCGCATCGCGCCTTCGGCTGCCTGCCGCTCGCCAAGGTGCTCGAGAACGCCATCGCCTACGCGCAGGATGGCTTTCCCGTCACAGCCCGGCTGGCGAGCTTCATCGAGCTGATGCGTGACGAGCTTTGTCGCCAGCCGGAGGCGGCCGCGCTGTTCATGCCCGGAGGCGCAATCCCCGCGGCGGGCGCGAGGCTCGCAAATCCGGATCTCGCCCGGACGCTGCGCGCCATCGCGGACGCGGGCTGGGCCGGCTTCTATGGCGGGCCGGTGGCCGACGAGCTGACGCGCGTTTCGCGCGAGGCGGGAGGCTTTTTTGGCGACAGCGATCTGGCACGGCAGCGGGCGGGCTGGGGCACGCCGCTGGTCGGCCGCTACCGCGGCGTCGAGATCTACAACACGCCGCCGCCGACCCAGGGCTTCTCGGTGCTCGAGATGCTCAATCTGCTCGAGCCTCACGGACTGCACGAGAAGGATCTGCTCGGTCCCGACCGCGTGCATCTGATGGTCCAGGCCAAGCAGATCGCCTATCACGACCGCGACCGCGTGCTCGCCGACCCCGCCTTCGTCGATGTGCCGGATCAGGAGCTCATTTCCAGAGCCTATGCGGACAGCCACGCCGGACTGATCGATCCTCGTCGCGCGCTGCGTTGGGATCAGATTCCCTCCTATGGCAGCCTGGCCGGCGACACCGTCTATGTCGCGGTGGTCGACGGCGACGGCAACGCGGTCTCGCTGATCCAGAGCCTGTACGGTGCGTTCGGATCCTGCCTGGTCGCCGGCCGCACCGGAATCCTGTTGCAGAATCGCAGCGCGTATTTCTCGCTCGATCCCGACCATCCCAATCGGCTCGAGCCGGGCAAGATCCCCTTGCACACGTTGATCGCCTCGATCGCCAAGCGCGATGGCCGGCTGTGGAGCGTGCTCGGCTGCATGGGCGCGGACGGGCAGCCGCAGATCCAGCTCCAGCTGTATTCGGCGATGATCGATCACGGCCTCGACATCCAGGAGGCCATCGAGCTGCCGCGCTTCCTCTCCGGCCGCTTCGGACTCGGCGAGGCCCGGGATACGCTTCACATGGAAGGCCGCTTCCCGGAGGAGACGGTCAGCGAGCTGGCGCGGCGCGGGCACATCATCAACCGCTGGGGCGCATGGAACGAGATGGCCGGCCACGCCCACGGCATTACGCGCGACCCGCAGAGTGGCATACTGGCCGGAGGTTCAGATCCACGGAGCGACGGTGCGGCCCACGGTTGGTAGTTCGGCGCGGACGTCGGAGGGGGCGACCGCTGTAGCGTGGCCTGCCGTTTACCAGGTCGAGTGCGAAGACGCCTCAACTTGGCTTCCCGCCGTCGAGCGCTGCGCAGACGGCCGGGTCGGCATTGTCGACTGAGCGACCCATTCAGTGACTTGGAGCCTCTTGCCGCGCTTCTTGAACACCCTGTGTGTTGTGTCTTGGGCTAGTGCCTTGGGCTAGTGCCTTGGGCTAGTGCCTTGGGCTAGTGCCTTGGGTTAGTGCCTTGTGTTAGTGCCTTGGGCTGGCGAACAAAGTCGTCTCCAATCCGATGTGGTCCGAGAGATAGTCCTGCGGGCCGGGGGTGACGACCCAGCGAATGCGTGACTTGAAAGCGCGCCGGCGCACACGCGAGACGTCGAGATTGAAGCCGTGAAATGCAGTCGCACGTTCCATGAACAGGTAGTCGATCCTGGACCCGGTGGGATTCGCGTCGTCCGGCTGCATGTCGTCGCAGTAGTAATCGACATCGTCCGACATCGTTGGCGTGGCAAGGGCCGGATCGTAGGCTTGCCGATATGCCTCGCTGGCGCGATAGACCTTACAGTTGGTATTGAAGTCGTTGTAGATCGGCTCGTCGCCCTCGCCGTGACGGTCGGTCAAACCATCGCTTTTCATCGTATCGAACGGGACGGTCCACAGGTCATAAAAGCCGGCCTGCTCCATCGCCGCGACCAGATTGTGGTATTCGTCGGTGTCCGCGCCGATGTTGAAATCTCCGGCGACAATGGCCACGTTGGATGGAAGGTGCGTCGCCTTGATGAAGGCAATCAACTCGTCAATCTGCCTGCGCCTGACGTCGATCTTCTCCGCGTCGGTCGGGCCGGGCGACAGAAGGCCGCCGTCGCCGGCATAAACGTGCGTCGAATATAGCTCGATCGCACCAAAGCCAACCGGGATACGCGTGAGCTGCACCCCCTTGTTCGCCCATTTGTCGGAATCGAACATGTAGCTCATCTCGCATCCGCCGGGCATGACTCGCGACACGCCGTCCGCGGCATAGACATGCCCGCCGCCATTCTCGATCGTCCGCGTCGGGCTGAGTACGAGAATCCCACTCTGCAGCTGCTTGTAGGCGAGGGAGCCGGTCGGTCCCTCGACATGCTGCGCGGTGCCATGTGCCAGGATCTTATCCCTCGTATCCTGGTCCCAAGCCTCGACCAGCGATACGAGGTCGTAGGCGAACACCCTCCGGCCGATTTCGTCGGCGCGCTCGGGGATAACCGGCTTCTCCATGGCGCTCACTTCGAACACGCCAAGTACCGGCGCGACCATCTGCATCAGCAGCTCGAATACGACCTCCTCCGGGATCGAGAAGAGGCTTATCAGCCAGTCGAGGTCGGAACTGAGATGTTCGATGATGTATCCGCCGAGCGAGAGGCAGTCGCCCACCAGCTTGCAGGCATCGTTCAGCGGGTTGACGGAAACGCCGCAGACTTCCACGATCGGTGGGAAGATGCGGTCGCAGACATCTCCGATGTCGGCCCCGACCATCTCCAGTGCCTTGCCGATGAACTCGGCCGACGAGACCCCGAGACAAGCCGCGAAGTGGCCCACTCCCCCGGCAGCGGCGACGATCTCCTTCAGTCCGATCTTCGCGCGCAGGCACCAGATGTTGTAGTGCAAAAATGAAATTCGTGTCGTGGAGGGGCCCGACAGGCGCCAAGCTGCGTCGGCGAACGAAGCCGTCGGCAGGGTCGTTCCCGGTGCCGCTCCGGGGTAGCGCAGCCTGGACAAGAGGCTGTGCAGCGATTGCGGCGGGTGAAGTGCGTCGGCCTGCTGCGCGAGCTGATTGAACGACGTGGTGGGCATGCGCGCGTCCTCCTGACTGGTGAATCAGCTTGCCTGGAAGCGGTAGGCGAGCGTCGGCCAGGACAGCCAGCGTTCCGGCGCCCGTCTGACCTCCTGTTCGATCTTCTGGTTTACCCAGGCAGCGAGATCCTCCGGCTGCTTGCCGGCGGTGGGCAGTGTCGCCACCACCTCCACACGGTTGTCCCTGGGCGCTATCAGCGCCAGCGTGTAGCCGTTGCGGATCGCAAGCCTCAGAATGGCGGCCGGGGTCTTGGCGGGGCGCCCGAAGAATGGGCTGCGGATGAACTCGGTGCCCGGATGAATGTTGTCCATCATCGCGAACACGTTGCGGCCTTCGCGCATGTACGCGGCGAGCGCCGACGCACCGCCTTCGGCCCGGAAGTTCAGTGTGGTGCCCGCGTCCTTCAGCTCGGAGAGCCAGGGAGCATCATTCGATACCAGAACGATCACATGCTTTTTTTCCGCAGTGCCGAGCAGGCTCGCGAGCTCCGGGAAGTACCATCCGACAATCAGCAGCTTCTCGGATGCCGGCAGGTTCAGATCGATCTGCCGCGTCTTCCATGCACTTAGATTGCTCATGGCCTCGAGCCAGGCCCGCTGATGAGCCGAGCTGAAATCGGCGCGGGCGCGAGGATGGGGGGCGGCGAGCAGCTTGCCTGCCCAGGCAAAGGCATGGTCCGCGCAGGCCGGAACCGACCTCTCGACTGCGTCGACCTTCAATCCGTGAATGCCGCTCAGGACGGTGTGCAGATCATTGGGCATTTCAAGACCCCGCCAGTTCGCATGTTCTAAGCGCGGCCTGTCGCGCGCCAGAACATCCTACTTGATAGCTAACGGTCGCAGGCGCCAGCCGATGGAGCGTTGACGTGAATCAACCCGCGGCGGCCGAGTTGACGATATTTTAAGCTACATCTTCAACGGGAGGCGGCGAACATGACGAGCGACATCAAACTCACCGACACGTCGGTCATCCTGGAAGGATCAACGACTGTGCTGCAGAGCGGCAACGTCAGGATTCCCGTCGACGCGCAGGGCTATCCCGGCATGCTCAGAATCGAGTTTGACGGCGCGGAGGCCCACGCGGGGCGTCTCTTGCTGGCTCCGGCCTGGCTGGGGCGAGCGATGATGGTATGCAACGTCGAGACGGTGCAGCTCCAGAGCCCGAAAGTGCCCCCGGCGGCGCGCGCGGCGCTCTCGCACTCCCAGGCAGACGAACTTGTTCTCAACGATGGCAAGCATTACGCGGGGGGCGTTTCGATTCACGGTGCTGCGAAACTCGAAGACGTGACCGTCAAAGGCGCCGCGCGGTTCGAGAAAACCGTTGCCGCTCCAGACGGAATCGTGGCCGGTGGCGTTACGATCGCAGTCCCCGCAACGCCTGCACTGCAACCGGGTCCAGTTGCGAGCTCCCACACCAGCATGGAGATCAACTCGTCGACCATTCGTGTGACCACGACCCATGTCGGGATGATCGGGCATCAACCCGCGCCGGACGTCCTCGACCTGGTCGCGGAGATCCGCAGCCTTCGCGACCGGGTGGCCGCGCTGGAGAAGAAGGCCGGGGTTCCCGTGCCGGCCTAGCCTCGAGAGCCTCCTCGCCTTGGTCGCGCCGTGGCAAAGCCAAATGTCATGTGTTGGCGTGATCCAACACCGTACCATGTCGGATG
The DNA here is from genome assembly GCF_032377435.1 of Bradyrhizobium sp. SZCCHNS3002. Lineage (NCBI taxonomy): Bacteria > Pseudomonadati > Pseudomonadota > Alphaproteobacteria > Hyphomicrobiales > Nitrobacteraceae > Bradyrhizobium > Bradyrhizobium sp. SZCCHNS3002. Next base: position 39,818 of record NZ_JAUHHY010000018.1, on the reverse strand, counting down.
ATCGCGAGCTTCATCAAGGTCGCTTCCTCACGGCTGCAAACCATCTCTTGGAATGTCCAGTCAATGGCCGTACGTTGGTGGGCGGGACGGAATTCGCCCAAAGCAAACACCGTGGAGAACAGTTGGTCTGATGGATGAGGACGACCCGAGCGATCAAATCTCCCTCATCGAGCGGCGGATCGAACAGCTTGCCGAAATGGCCGAGCGGTGTCGAAAGATCATCCTGGCCTCGAAGATCGTGATATCCGGCGGCGCCGCATTGCTGCTCGGGGCGGTACTGGGCCTGCTCGGGTCCAATGCGGTCGTCGTCCTCGGGGCGATTGCCGCGGTGCTCGGCGGCATCGTTTCGCTCGGATCGAACGTGAGCACCTTGCGACAGACCATGGCGGCGATGGCTGCCGCTGAAACGCTGCGCGCGGACCTGATTGGCAGCATCGATCTTCGGCTGGTCGGCGAGGGGCGAGCGTAGCCCGCAATGCGATGGCTGCGGTCGCAACTGCCGACATGGTCCGTCCATGAAAACTGACAGGGAGACCACATGCTCAAGGGGATCGATCCGCTGCTCAATGCCGACGTGCTCTACGCGCTCAGAGCGATGGGGCATGGCGACCGTCTCGTGATCTGCGACACCAACTTTCCGGCGGATGCGATCGCGCGGCAGACCGTCTTCGGCGAGTTGCTGCGCATCGACAATGTGAGTGCGGCCAGGGCCGTCCAGGCGGTGCTGTCGGTGCTTCCGCTCGACACCTTCATCGACGATGCCGCCATCCGGATGGAGGTCGTCGGCAAGCCGGAGGAGGTGACGCCGGTGCAGCAGGAGGTCCAGGCGGTGACCAACAGCGCCGAAGGCAGGCCGTGGCCGCTGGTCGGCGTCGAGCGCTACGCATTCTATGAAATGGCCAAGAGCGCCTACTGCGTGATCGCGACCGGCGAGCGCCGGTTCTACGGCTGCTTCATCTTCAGCAAGGGCGTCATCCCGCTGGATGGCGCATAGCGATCACGATGCGGGCTGGCGCGCCGCATCTGGGCAGGGGTGTGCATGCCAGTAGGTCGCGATCGGTCATCCGCCTCGCGTTCGACGCGTCGCGCCCGCCGCGGCTCAATGGGCGTCAGGGGAAGCGACCCGGCGAGAGGTCGGTCTTGCATGTCGCTGCGCTCATGGCGGCTACGGGACTGGTCACGACGGCATAAAAGGGAGTCCAGCGCCGGGCGAGCGCCACGAGACCTCGCCCGGTGCCGCGCCGAGGTTTCAATCAGAAGCGGCCTCAGCGGCAATTCCAGGTCGTGCCCTGCGCGCAGACCGCGTTCGGGCTGTCGCCGCCATAGACCTGATAGGGGTATTCGCCCTTGCGGTAGTAGCCATAGGCGTGGGGGTTCACGCCATAGTAGGCGGGAGCCTCGTAATAGGCCGGGCCGCCATAGACCGGACCATCGTAGTAATCATAGGCGTCGCGGCTTGCGGCGATCGCAAGACCGGTGCCGATGGCTCCGGCCGCCAGCGCCGCGCCGACGGCAGCGCCACCACCGCCGTGCCAGCGCCCATTCCGCGCATCGGCACTGGTCGGGGTCAAGGCGCCGATCGCGAGCGCAGTCAATGAAGCGATTGCGGCCGTGCGGCCGAGCAGAGATTTCTTGGTCGACATGTCAGGCCTCCAGTGAAGTGCGCCGTGATCGGCGGATGTCTTGAGGTGTCCGGCTCTGCCGAGAACTGTTGACGACTGTCAGAAGCGAGGCATGCCGGTAGACGGATGATCAGTTGCCGTGCTGCATCCGACTTCGCTTCAGGCGCCAGCGGCGTTCCCAAAGTGAATGTCAGGGTCCACCGCATTAGAACCGCTGCTGCCCTTTGGAGTTCCGGGTCGCCGACCGAACTTGTGCGCGTCGTCGAATCGCCGTGGAGGTGGGTCTGTCGGCGGATTGACTTCCTGGAACCTCGGCGTTACTTCTCCGGCGTCAGCAGGAGCCACTGATCGACCATCTCGCAAGGGCCGCCGAAGCGGCTCGAGAGGTGGACGGGTGGATATCCGCGAGCCTGCATCGCAGCCTGGATGGGACGCGCGTGGTGAACTACGCGCAAAGCGTGGATCAAGACGCCGCAGCGCGCGTCATCGAGCACCTCATGGCGCGCGGCCTGATCCAGGGCAACAACGCTTTCGGCCAGGCCGACCCTGGCCTCTACGAAGTCGTCTCGACGCTCGAGCGAAAGAGCTGACGACCCGACCACGAGCGCTCGTCCATGAACAGATGCGCGTTTAGATGAGCTTGCGCGACACGTGCGATGGGCTTGCCGGGGCACCGGCCCGCTTGCCTGCGCCGTGAGGATGAAGCGACGGGTCGCCGCAACACCGGCGGCCTCCACGCAAAGCATGCGTTGACGGCCGAAATACCGTGCGCAAGACAACTGATCGATCGCTCAGCGCCAACGTGCTCCATCCGCTCACCGACCGTCCTGCATGAGCTTTTCGAAGCGGAAGAAGTCGCCGTCGTCAGGCATGCCTTGCAGCGGCGGCTGGTGCGGCAGCGGGTTGTAGGCGTTGTAGTACTCGACGATCTTGAAGCCGCATTTGTTGACATAGAAATGAATGTTGCGCTTCTCGAAATAGGGCGTGAAGGTCTGCCAGACCTTTGTGTCCGGATAGCGCGCCTCGATCGCGTGCCAGGCCCTTTGCCCGATGCCGCGGCCATGCTGCCGGATCGAGATGTAGAACAGATCGAGCGAATTGTGATGCGAGATTGGATCGATGGTCAGGACGGCGCCGCCGACGGGTGTGCCGTCCAACAGGATTTGATATGTCACGGCGCCCGCCGCGTTGACTGACTGTTCGATATCGTCGTCGGAGGGGATCGATTGGTCCGGGACCGAGCCGACCTCGTCCATCACGGCGGCCGAGAAGGCCTCCTGCAACTCTCTCTTGAAGCCCTGCAGATTCCGGTTGTCCGCGATCTCGAGTGTCACGCGGCTCTCGCCGATGTCATGAGTCAAAGGCTCTCCTCGCTCCAATAAGCTGCCTATGCGACCTGCGCCACGTGATGTGAACGTCATCAAGCTTACCGCCGTCTGACATGGGCCGAACGGAATCGTCTGGTCGCGCCAGGCGCAAGCGCAGTTTGCCCGCCGGCACGCGTGCGGATCCGGCCGATGTGCACGACGGGCAATCCTCGCATGCCCTCCATGCGCCAACTGGCCGTCGTGCCAGTTTGTCGCGGACTTCTCCCTTGTCACGTCGGGCAAATCACCTCCACATTTCCGGACATCCCGGCTCGCTGAAGAGGGACGTTTCGCGATCGTCACGAGCGTCGAGCCGGAAGATGCGATGGGCGTGTTGCTCCGCAGCCTGGTGTCACAGCCGAGCCGACGAACGGAGCGACGCGACGGCGAAATCGTGTGGTCCTGGCATCGCGGTGCTGATGCCAAGCCGGCGGTGATGATCCGCAGGCGACGGGGGCAAGACAGCCGTTCCCCGGGGAGAGCTCGTATAAGCTGTCAAACCGTCGCGCAGGGAAGGCCGGATATTGGGCTGAACCTGTGGTTCTGCCGCGTGCTTCTTGTTGCACGCGGACCGCGGGTATCAGCCGATACCCGGTCTTCCCTGCGCCTCTTCTTCGTAGGAGAGGTCAACTCCATGCAAAACTCGGGCGTACGCCGCCGCGAGATCGCTCGGCCTTGTCTGCAGATCGATCGCCCGAAGGAGGGAAGTGGTGGTGACGATGTCCCGCGCCGGCGTTGCGCAGGCTTCCTGCATCGGCGTCGTGTCAGCCCATCGTCGCGAGCCGCAGCGCCAGCGCGCAGGCGCGGTCGTATTCGTCGAGGTTGATCCATTCGTCTGTCGTGTGCGGCTCGTTCTGGCCGGTGCCGAAGGTCACGGTCGGGATGCCGTGGCGGACCATCCAGTTGGCGTCGAGGCCGCCATTGCCGGCGCGCAAGGTCGGCGTGGCGCCGATGTCGGCGACGGCCGCGGTGGCGCGCTTGACGACGGGCAGGGTCTCCTTCATCCGGAACGGATGATAGTCGGTCTCGGCCTTGAACTTGACGCGGCCGGACTTGCCCTCGCTGTTGGTGACCTGCTTGGCCGCCTTCTCGAAAGCCGTCTTGTAGGCCTTGGTGATCTCGCGGATGAATTTGGCATCGTGGCTGCGGCATTCGCCGCGGACGTGGACGTAGTCGGTCACGACGTTGGTGGCGTCGCCCGCGGGGCGGCCTTCGCCGCCGGTGACCGGGCCGACATTGCTGGTGCCAAGCCTCGCGGCCTTGCCCTTGCCCTTCACCACCTTGCCGAACCAGCCGCCGGCTTTGACGTCGGCGAGCGCGAGCGCCAGGATCATGGTGGCGCTGATGCCGCGCTCAGGCGCGACGCCGGCATGCGAGGCGCGTCCGAAGATCTCGACCTCCCAGCGGTCGGCACCGACAGCCCCGATCGTGACGGCGGAGGCGGAGCTGCCGTCGAAGTTGAACGCCATCTCGGGCCCGCCGAGGTCGTCGGTGTTGACGTGCCGCGCGCCATAGAGCCCGCTCTCCTCGCGCACGCAGAACAGCAGGGTGATCGGCGGATGATCGAGCCTCTCGCGGATCAGCTCGGCCGCGAGGGTGACGAGAATGCCGCAGCCGCAGCGATTGTCGCCGCCGAGCGCGGTCCTGGCCTGATTGACGATCTTGCGGCCGGAGATCTTCGGCTGCGCGCCGGCGCACAGCGGCACGGTGTCCATGTGGGTCATGAACATGACGCGCGGCTGGTTGTGCATCGTGCCGCGGCCGGGCAGCTCGACGATCAGGTTGCCGGTCTCGGTCGGCAGCGGAATCCGGGTGTTGGCATCATCGAGCCGCATCGCCTTGGCCGGGACCCCCGCCTGCTTCAGCGCCGCCATGATCTCGCGCCCGATCGCCTTTTCCTGTCCGGTCACGCCCTGCACGGCGAGAAAACGCATCAGACGATCGGTGGCGGCGGCGGTGTCGACGGACATGAAGCGATTCCCATGATGAACGATGTGCCCGGAGCATCCAGCCGGGCGGCCGGTTGCGCAAGAGGGCTCGCATTGGTTTCGCCGCCTGACTCTTTTCCGATGCCTCGATCGTCTTCATGTCATCTCGACATTGGAGCATCATCATGAGCCTGAAAGACAAGACGATCGTCGTCACCGGCGGAAGCCGCGGCCTTGGCCTGGGAGTCGTGGAGGCCCTCGTCGATCGCGGCGCCAAGGTGACCGTCGTCGCGCGCGGAACCGGCGCGTTGAATGCCGTCGCCGCCCGCCTCGGCGTGGCCACGATCGCGGCCGACGTCACCGACGAGGACGCCGCGCATCGCATCGTCGGCGATATCCGCCCCGACATCCTGGTCTTGAACGCCGGAACGACGCCGCACATGGACCGGCTGGATCGGCTGAGGTGGGAGGATTTTTCGATCGCCTGGGACACGGACGTCAAGGCGGGCTTGTACTGGATCCAGGCGGCGCTCAAGCTCCCCCTGAAATCAGGAAGCCGCGTCCTGGTCGGATCGAGCGGCGCGGCGGTGGGCGGTTCACAGATGTCAGGCGGCTATGGCGGCGCCAAGCGCATGCTCTGGTTCATGGCGAAATACGCCAACGGCGTGTCGCAGGACGACAGGCTCGGCATCCGCTTCCAGGCGATCGTGCCGCGCATGATGATCCTCGGCACGGGAGTGGGGGATACGGCCGCGGGCGCCTATGCGGGCGCGATGGGCATTACGCCGGAAGCGTTCGTTGCCCGTTTCGGCGCGCCGATGCCGCCGCGCGCGTTCGGCGACCGCGTCGTCTCCGTGCTGGAGGACCAGCGCTTCGCCGATGGTGTCGTGTTCGGTCTGAACGGCGACGACGGCGTGACGGTGATGGAAGGAGCGGCAGCTTGAGTGACGGCGGACATGCTTCGCCCGGCGTGCGCAGCGCCGAGCTCGTGGCCCTGGCGGAGCAGCTGCGGCCGGAGCTGCATCGCTATTGCGCGCGCCTGATGGGCTCGGTGATCGACGGCGAGGACGTCGTGCAGGACACACTGACAAAAGCGCTCGTCGCGGTGAACGAGATGCGCGACGTCGCGATGCTGCGCGCCTGGCTGTTCCGGGTCGCGCACAACCGGGCGCTCGACTTGCTGCGCAGCCGTGTGATCCGGGCTGCCGAACCGATGGAGGCGGCCGACGGCGTCGCCGACGACACCGTGCCCGATGCCATGGAGATGATGATGCGCGAGGAGGCGGTGCGGACCGCGGTGTCGCGCTTCGCGGAGCTTGCGATCACTCAGCGCAGCGTCCTCGTTCTGAAGGACGTGCTCGACGAGCCGCTCGCCGACATCGCGGCGCTGCTCGGCCTGACGGTGGACTCGGTGAAGGCGCATCTCGCCCGCGCCCGGGCGCGGCTCTCCGAGATCAACGCTCTGGCCGAGGCACGGCCGGCGGCGAGACCCGCCTCCGATGCGGTGACACGCTATGTCAGCCTGTTCAACCGGCGTGATTGGGACGGCCTGCGTGCGCTGCTGGCGCACGACGTCAAACTGCACCAGTCCACTCATCCCGTCCGTGTCGGCTCGGCCGATGTCGGGATGTTCTTCAGCATCTATGCCGGGATGGACGGCGTCTGGCTGGCGCCGGCCCGGCTGGAGGGCCGGGAAGTGATCGCCGTGTTCGAACGCCCGGGCGATCCGCAGCCCAGCTACTTCATGTGGCTGAGCTGGCGCGACGGCAAGATCAGCTTCATCCGCGACTACCGCTACGTCCGCTATGTCATGGCCGATGCAGAGCTGGCACTCGTCCCGCCGGTCTGAGCACCCAGACCTGCAAGGGCTTGATCCACATCAACGAGGGACGGTCGCGCCAGGAGCATCTTTTGCTAACAGAGGTCTGAGATGCAGCTCTTCAACTCGACGAGGGACTACGGCGCGATTCCGCAGACGCTGCATTGGCTGACGGTCGTTCTCGTGGCCGTCGCCTGGGCGCTTGGGGTGTTCGGTGACGTGCTGCCCAAGGGCGCGCCGCGCGAGTCCGGCCTGCTCGTCCATGTGACGGCCGGGATCGCGATCCTCATGCTTCTGGTGGTGCGCCTGGCTTGGCGGCTGGCCGACCCATCTCCGCCGCCGGAAGCGACCGAATTCGCCACATGGATGGGAAAGTGGCAGGATCCGGCCGCGCGTTTCGCGCACTATGTTCTCTATGCGCTGCTCTTTGCCGTGCCCGTCATTGGCATCGTGTTGCAGTTTGCGCGCGGTGAGTCCTTGCCGCTGTTTGGCATCGCCGAGATCGCGTCGCCCTGGCCCAAGGATCGCGCGTTTGCTCACAACGTCAAGGAAGTGCATGAAATTCTCGCCCACACCCTTGTCATCGTGGCCGCAATGCATGCGGCCGCTGCGCTGATCCATCACTGGATCTTCCGGGACCGGACGCTGCTTCGCATGCTGCCTCACTCGGACGATTAGGGAAGGCGACACGCCTGTCGGAAATTGTGGATTGCGCCGGTCGCTTCCGCCGCGGCCGTCACCGCCGTCTCGTGTCGAGCTGTGAGGTGGCGTCGCGGTGCCGTCGATGCGGGCATTGTTTCGAGAAATTGAAGACCCAATTCGGTCCAAGCGCCATTATCAACCGGCCTGCGAGCCGCCACATCGGCGTCACGAGCATCCGGTGGGCGCGACCCTCACGTCACGAGGACGGCGCCGAGGCAGCAAACGCGCCCGATGCCGTGGTCGTGAGGAGCGAACGGTGGACGGACAGCAAGCGCCGGGCGGATCCCGGCCGGGCATTGTGCATAAGGAGCGTTCGCCGGCGGACCCGCGCGCCACACCCAGGGGGGCCGCTGGACGTGCGCTGTGGCCGCTCGCCGGGCTCGGCCTGATGATCGGAATGCTCGTCGCGCTGCCATGGATGGTCGAATATCTGACCGTCGGCCAGTATCTCGTCCACACCGATGACGCCTATGTCAGGATGAACGAAGTCCCGGTCAGGTCGGCGGTGTCCGGCCGGGTCAGGGACCTGCTCGTGACCGACAATCAGGAGATCGTTGCGGGACAAGTTCTGGCACGGATCGAGCACCGGGACGAGCGCGCCGCGACGGTCGCGCTGAACGACGTCATCGCTCCCGTCGCCGGCGTCGTGGCCGCAGGCGGTCTCCATGTCGGGGACGTCGTGACGGCAGATCGGTCGTTGATGGCCGTGGTCACGCCGGGCGAGCCCGATATCATCGCTGCCCTCGCGGTCTCCGAGATCACCTATGTCGCGATCGGACAGGCGGTCACGATCGACGTGCCGGGCCTGCCTTCCATCCGGCTGTATGGACATGTCGCGGATGCCGAACTGATCGGCGCAGCGTCCGGCTCGCCGGACAACGAAGACCGGATCGCGCTGAAGATCCGCCTGCCGAGGGCGGCGATGCCCACCGGATTGAGATCGGGCATGGCGGTCGGTGCGACGATCCTGACTGGCCTGACCGGGACGGAGCGGATGGTTTCGCAGATCCTGCGGGAGAGGGCGCGGAAGAGCTGTCGCTGCGAGCAGGATCTCCAACCCGCGTCGATGCAGCGGCGCATCTGACCATGACCATCCCTGCGCAACCTCGAATGCCGCCGTGAACTTGGTAGAGAGGAACCTTGCGCGCGCCCAGCGAATGTGCCGCCGGTCTCAATCGCCCGCATCATGCGCGTTGATGACCGCCACGAAGGCCTCGCCGTAGCGCGCGAGCTTGACCGTGCCGGCGCCGGGGATGCTGGCGAGCTCCGCGACGGAGCGTGGATGGCGGGCCGCCATCTCGGCCAGCGTCTTGTCGTGGAAGATGACGTAGGGCGGGACGTTCTGCGCCTTGGCGAGCTCCATCCGCCGCACGCGCAGCTTGTCGAACAGCTCGCGGTCGATGTCGGGAAACGCCGTCGCGGTCTGGCGCTCCCGGACCTTGCGGTCGCGCTTCGCCTTCTTCAGCACGCGCAGGCTGAGCTGCGGCCTGTCGCGCAGGAACTGGCGGCCTTCGGGCGAGATCGACAGGCCGCCATGGCCGGCGACGTCGACGCTGATCAGGCCGTGGGCGACGAGCTGGCGGACGATCGAGCGCCAAGCGTTGCGATCGTGCTCCTTGCCGATGCCGAAGGTCGAGAGCTTGTCGTGGCCGAGCCGCTCGATGCGCTCGTCGCTCTCGCCGAGCAGCACCGCGACGACATGCGCCTGGCCGAAGCGCTCTCCGGTGCGGTGGATGCAGGACAGGAGCTTCTGCGCGGCGATGGTGCCGTCGAAGGTCTCCGGCGGATCGAGGCAGATATCGCAATTGCCGCACGGCGCGCAATCGTCGCCGAAATAGCGCAGCAGCACCTGGCGGCGGCACTGGCAGGTCTCGGCGAAGCCGAGCAGCGCATCGAGCTTGCGGCGCTCGGTGCGCTTGCGCGCATCGGGCGCGTCGGACTCGTCGATGAAGCGGCGGCGCAGCGCGATGTCCTCCGCCCCGTACAGCATCAGAGTCTCGGAGGGCAGGCCGTCGCGCCCGGCGCGGCCGGTCTCCTGATAGTAGGCCTCGATGCTGGAGGGCAGGTCGGCATGAACAACGAAGCGCACGTCGGGCTTGTCGATGCCCATGCCGAAGGCGATGGTGGCAACCATGATCAGGCCCTGCTCGAGCTGGAAGCGGCGCTGATTCTTCTCCCGCGCCTTCATCTCCATGCCGGCATGATAGGGCAGCGCCGGGAAGCCGTGATCGCTGAGCGAGGCCGCGACCTCCTCGGTCTTGCGCTTCGACAGGCAGTAGACGATGCCGCTCTCGCCCTCGCGCGATTTGAGGAAGGCCAGCATCTGCTGCATGCTGTTGACCTTCTCGGCCGCGCCATAGCGGATGTTCGGCCGGTCGAAGCCGGCGATGAAGCTGTTGCCGTCGCCGATGGCGAGATGCTCGACGATCTCGGCGCGGGTCGGCGCATCGGCCGTGGCGGTGAGCGCGATGCGCGGTATGGTGGGGAACAGCCCGGCGAGGCAGTCGAGGGCGCGGTATTCGGGCCGGAAGTCATGGCCCCATTGCGAAACGCAATGCGCCTCGTCGATCGCGATCAGCGACAGTTGCGCGGTCTTGAGGCGTTCGAGGTTCTCGGGCTTGAGCAGCGTCTCTGGCGCCATGTAGAGCAGGTCGAGTTCGCCGCGCTCGATGTCCTGCCACAGCAGGTCCTTCTCGGCGCCCCAGAGCCGCGAGTTGAGCGCCGCGGCCTTCACGCCGGCCTGCCGGAGCGCCGCGACCTGGTCCTCCATCAGCGCGATCAGCGGCGAGATGATCAGCCCGAGGCCGGGACGCGCCAGCGCCGGAATCTGGTAGCACAACGATTTGCCGCCGCCGGTCGGCATCAGCACGAAGGCGTTATGGCCGGCGATCACGTGCTCGACGATGTCGCGCTGCCGTCCGCGGAAACTGTCATAGCCGAACACGGTCTTGAGGATCGAGAGCGGATCGGCGGCCATGGCAACGCACTTCTTCGACGGACAGAGGGACTGGATAAGTCCCGTCGCAGCCCGCCGCCGTCAAGCGAAAGCTGCCCGCTGGTGCGCATTTCGGCCAGGCGATGCATGGGGCGGGGACAGCGGCAGGGGGCGCGTTGGACAAGCCGAGGAGTTATGGCAGAATCGACTTGCATCGCATTATGCTCCTATCCTGATACGCGCATGGGCTCCCGGGGTGAGCTGACATGACCCATCGGATCATCACGCTGGCCACGCTGAAGGGTGGGAGCGGCAAGAGTACGGTCGCGACCTGCCTGGCGGTGCATTGGCACCTCGCCGGGCGCAGGGTGGTGCTGGTCGATGCCGATCCGCAGCGATCGGTGGTGCGGCTCGCCGAGCGGGAGCGTGCGCTCGCCGGCCTGCGCGTCGTCGAGGATGCCACCGAAGGCGTTTGGCGCACCGCCAAGGAGCTCGCAAAATCGGCGCTGGTGATCATCGACACGCCGGGGTTTCGCACGCCCTCGACGCTCGGCGCGCTGGCCGCTGCCGATCTCGTGATCGTTCCGGTGAAGCCGTCGCCGCTGGATGTCGATGCCATGCTCGACACGCTTGCGATCCTGGTCAACGGCATCAGGGGCTGGCGGCCGCTGTTCCGCTGCCTGCTGACGCAGACGACGCGGGAGTCGGTGATCGCCAAGCACATCCGCGTGGAGATCATGAAGGCCGGTTTTCCGCTGCTCGACAGCGAGATGCAGAACCGCGTCGCCTATCCCGAGGCGGCGCTGTATGGCGCGACGCCGGAGCTGATCGACGAGGGCGGGCGCGCGGCGCAGGACATCGCGGCGATCGCCGACGAGATCGATCGTCTGTTCCTCCACGAGGCCGCGGCATGAGCCGCAAGCTGCCGAAGGCGGTCGGCCGGACCATGGGGGAGATGCGCGGCACCGGCGCTGCTGATGGCGACGACGCGCAGGTCGCCGAGGGCAAGAGCGTGAAGGCCAAGGCGGCGCCTGCGGATGCCGGTTCGGACCCGGTCGACGAGGTGATCGCGCCGGCGCTGGTGCCCGGCGTGTCGTCGGCGGTCGTGCCGTCGCACCGGCAGCGCGGCCAACTGATCGTCGAGCGCTATGCTGCCTATGCCGCCGCGGGCGGGCTGATCCCGATTCCCTTCGCCGGCCCCGTCGGGGTCGGACTGATCGTGCTGCATATGCTGAAGAAGCTCGCCGAGGAGTACAGCGTGCCGTTCCAATACGATCAGGCGCGCCCGATCGTCGCCAGCCTGATGGCGGCTGCGGCGCCTGTGGTCGCGGGCGGCCTGACCACGGCGGCGCTGAGTCGTGTGGTGCCCGGCGCCAACCTGTACGGGATCGCGGTGTTCTCGCTGACGGCGATGACCACCACGCGCGTGCTCGGCGGCATTTTCCTCGATCATTTCGAGCAGGGCGGCAGCCTTGCCGACCTCGGCGCGTGACCGCTACGCGTCTCCATCGAGTGCGCGCGACCAGTCGGCGATCAGATCGGCAGCCTCCTCGAGGCCGGTCGAGAGCCGCACCCAGAATTCATCCGCCGGCTGTTTGGCGAACTGCCGCGGCGGCGGCTCCAGGATCGGCAGCACGAGGCTCTCGGCGCCGCCCCAGCCGAAGCCGAGCCGGCTCAGAGCGAGGCGGTTGATGGCGGCGATGACGTCGTCGCGGGCCTCGGCGGCGAAGGCGATCGTCAGCAGTCCGGCTGCGCTCCTGCAGTCGCGCCGCCACAGCTCGTGCCCCGGCGCGCCAGGCAGTGCCGGGCACAGCACGCGGCGCACGTCCGCGCGTGCGGCGAACCAGCGGCCGAGCTCGATCGTGGTGCGCAGCTGGCGCTCGCCGCGCAATGGCAGGCTGCGCAGGCCGCGCAGCGCCAGATACGACTCCAGCGCGCCGGGTACGTGCCCGAGCTGCACGGCGATGTCCTTCAGCCGCGCGGCATGGCGGTGCGAGGTGACGAGGGCGCCGAGCATCAGGTCGGCATGGCCCGCCGCCTGCTTGCCGAGCGACACCACGACCACGTCGACACCGTGCTCGAACGGCCGGAACGCGCCGAACGCGCCCCAGCTGTTGTCGAGAATGGTGATGACGCCGTGCGATCGCGCCGCAGCCGCGATGGCGGGTACGTCCTGCATCTCCAGCGACAGCGAGCCCGGCGATTCCATGTAGACCGCGCAGGTCCCCGGCCGCAGCAGCCGGGCGATGTCGGCGCCGGCGGCCGGATCGTAGAACTCGATCTCGACGCCAAGGCCGCGCAGCACGGTCTCGCAGAACCGGCGGGTGCTCGACGCGACGGTGTCGGCGACGAGGAGATGCTGGCCGGCGCGGGCGAAGGCGATCAGGGCCGCGGTCACCGCGGCGCTGCCGCTCGACACCAGGATGGCGCGTTCGCCGAGCTCGAGCTGGGCGACCGCCGTCTCGATCCTGCTGACGGCGGGCGTGCCCATGCCGCCATAGAAGAACACGTCGAACGGATTGGCCTCGGCTTCGTGCAGGGTCTCGACAGTGTCGAAGAACACCGTCGAGGCCGGCTGGATCGCGGGCTGCGGAGTCTGCCGCTCTGCGGTTGCTTGAACGGCACGGGTGGACAGATGGAGCTGTGGTCCGCAAGGCTGATCCGGCATCCCGGTCCCGGTCCGCGACGGGCTCAGTCTGATGGCATTGTTGTCAGTCACGGCCGGTGCCCTCCGCAGCGAGCATGTCGATCAGCGCATCGAGTTCGTCCTCCGACAGGGCATCGAGCTCGCCGTCGGACAGGATTGGCGTGTCGCCTGCCGGAACGGGCTCGGCGGAAGGCGCATCCGTCCGCATCGTTTCGAGATGCGATGCGAGCAGCCGCGGTGTCGGATGGTCGAAGATCACGGTGGCCGGCAGGCGGATGCCGGTGCGGCCCTGCAGGCGGTTGCGCAGGTCGAGGCCGCTCAGGGAGTCCAGGCCAAGCTCCGTGAAGCGCCGGTCGGGATCGATGCCATCGCCTGCATCACGCCCGAGCGACCGGGCGAGATCGGCCAGGACCCTGGCAAGCAGCGTCTCATCCGAAGGACGTGGCTCCGCGATCTCCGTCCGAGCCTTTGCTGGAACGTGCCGCTCGCGGCCGGCGCGCAGCTCCGCGAGTTGAGGCGCCGCCGGGCGGCGCTCCAGGAAGCGATCGACATCGAGCGGCACCACGCCGATCTGCGCCGGGTTGGCGTTGAGGATGCGCCAGAGCGCGTCGAGACCTTGCGCGGTGCGGATCGTGCCGATGCCGAGGCGCTGCAGATTGCCTTGATGATCGTGTCCGGCCACGACCCCGGTCTCCGACCAGGCGCCCCAGTTGATGCTGATTGCGGCAAGCCCACGCGCACGCCGATGGGCGGCCAGCGCATCGAGCCAGGCATTGGCGGCCGCATGGCTGGCCTGTCCGGCCGAGCCGAGCAGCGATGCGGCCGAGGAGAACAGCACGAAGCAGGCGAGGTCGTGCTGCGCAAACAGCCGATGCAGCACCAGCGCGCCGGTCACTTTGGGATCGAACGCCAGGGCCAGCCGCTCCGGCGACTGTTCAGTCAACAGCGCATCGTCGAGCACGCCGGCCGCGTGAAACACGCCGCGGATGGGGACGTCGGCGGGCAATGAAGAGAGCACCGACTGCATTGCATGCTCGCTCGCGACATCGGCCACCAGCGCATGGATCTGGATTCCCGCGGCGCTCCAGCCTGCGAGACGCCGCGCAATGGTCTCATCGGGCGGGCGGCGACCAACCAGCGCGATGTTGCGCGCGCCCTTCGCGATCAGCGCTTCGGCGAGCGCCAGGCCAAGACCGCCATAGCCGCCGGTGATCAGTTGGATGCCGTCGAACGAAAGTGTGGCGGGCGAACCCTCGGTCCGCTTCGGCGGGGCTGACGCAATCCGCGGCACGAAACGGCGCCCGTTGCGGACCGCCTGAAGCGTTTCGCCCTCGTCGCAATCGAGCGCGGCCAGCAGATCGGCGCTGGTCGTGCTGGCGTCGATATCGATCAGTCGTGCGGCCAGATTCGGCAGCTCGAGCGCTGCCACTTTCATCAGCCCCGGCAGCGAGGCTGCGACCAGACCATCGACCTGGTCGCCCGGTGATGCAGCGATCGCACCGCGGGTCGGGATGCTGACGCGCGCGGGCGAGGACAGGCTTGCAGCAAGCTGCAAGGTGGCGAGACTGCGCGCCGTCGTGTCGAGGATCGCTTCTCGCATGGTTTCGACTGCGACGTCGGGAGCGCCGGCCGCATCCAGCGCCGTGCAGTCGACAACGTGAACGCGGCCCGTCGCTTCGGCCGCACGGCGATGCAGCTCGGGTGGTTGCAGCAGGCTGCATTGCGCGCCGGCTTCGGCCAGCACCTGCGCCAGCCGTGCCGCCTCACCTCCCTCGTCGGCCACGAGAAGCCATTCGCTTTCGGCAACGACATGGCCGGCGCGCGCGAGGATGACGGTCTGACCGAACGGCTCTGCGCCAAGCAGCGGTGAGATCTCGTCGAAGCCGTGTCGTGTGAGCATCCGGCCCCAGCCGGCGATGTCGAGCAAAGCATGGCCGGTCTTGCGCCGGTCGTCATCGAAGCGCCACCAGCCGTCGGTCATGCCGAAGGTCAGATCGAGCCAGCGCTGCGGCGTCACCGCTTCGACGAGCACCAGCAGACCGCCAGGCGCCAGCAACTGGCGCGCGTGGGCGAGCGTGACGGCAAGGTCTCGCGTCGCATGCAGCACGTTGGCGGCGACCACGATGTCGAAGCTTCGCAGCGTGAGACCCTGGCTCGCTGGCTCCGCTTCGATATCGAGTCGCTTCGTCTCGATCTGCTCGCCGAAGCGGTCGCGTGCATCGGTCAGGAACACGGTGCCGATGTCGGTGAACACGTAGCGTGTGGCATCTCTGGGCAGCGCATCGAGCACGGCGGCCGTGGTCGCTCCGGTCCCGGCACCGATCTCCAGGACCTGGATCTGACCGGGGGCTGCCTGTTCGGCCCAGGACGCCAGCGCCTGCTTCAGCAGCGTGTTCATACAGCGCGTCGGCAACGGCTCAGAATAGAGCTCAGCGAGCTGGCGCGGATCGCCGGCGGGCGACAGCAATTCGAGCGGATCGAGCTTGCCGGTGAGCACCTCATGCAGCCGGGGTCCGCAACGCGACAGCAGCCGCCACTCGGCGGCGATCGAGATGTCGGGCAAATTGGCGGGCGCGCGCGGCGGCAGCGGCCGGTCGGGCCGATCGACAAAGCCGGTGGATGTCGTGGCGATGAGGCCGGCCTCCGCCAACATCGACAGCATGCGCGCGAGCAGGGCGCGCTGGTTCGAAGCAATGCCGAAGCGCGCCGCGATCGTCTCCACCGAGCCGTCGAGCGCGAGGTGACGGCGCCAGCCGAGCGCATGGAGCGCGCCGGCGGCATAGCAAAGGCTGACCTCATCGAGCAGCCGTTGGCCGTCGCGATAGGCGACGTAGGCCGGCGTTGCCGCGAGACGTTCGCCTGTCGCGGCAACCGATGCCGCGATCTTGCGGACGGCGGGCCGGTGCAGCCGCTGCGCGCGCCAATGCTCGGCGATGAACCAGGCGTCGGGCGCGGCATCCGCGTGGGCCAGCCAGTCGGCCGGCATGGCGCGCGCTTCGAAGCCTTCGATCACGAGCCGCGTATCGCCCGTGTCCGAGAGCAGGCGCAGGTCGGCGGTGACGCTGTCGGCATCGCGGCGCGTCAGGCGCATGTGCCACCAGCCGGTCGCCTGGTCCGGACCACCCGTCCATCGCAGGCCGGCGCAACGCACCGGGACGATCGGCGCATTGTAGTCGTCGCCGAGCGCCGCGAGCAGCAATTGAAAGCCCGCATCGATCAAGCCAGGATGCAGCGGACCTGCTTCATCCGCGGTGAGATGATCGAGTGGCGCGCAGCGCGCCAGGGCCTGGTCTCGGCCGCGCCAGACCTGCTGCAGATGGCGAAAGCGCGGGCCGAGCGCGATCCCGAACCGGCGGGCGCGCGCATAGAGCGCGACGACATCGAGCGCGTCGGGGCAAGCGCCGCGGAGCGCAGCGAGATCGCTCGCGGGCGCAGCCCCGCTGACGTCCTGCAAGCGCGCTGTCAGGCACCGCCGCCATGCCGACTCATTAGCGGCACGGCCCATCAGTTTGAGCTGGCCGCCATCGGCATCGCCATCAGTGACGGCGATTTCCACCTCCACGTCAGCGCCACGCGGCAGCGTGAGGGGCTGTGGCAGCCTGATGTCGCTGAGGCTGCTGACGCCGAGGCGCATGGCCGCCTCGCGGGCGGCCGCAATCCATACGGCGCCGGCGACAACGATCGCGCCCTGCACCTCGTGATCGTCAAGCAGCGGCTGCAGCGAAGGGCCAAGCCGGAAATGAAACAAGGTCGCGTCGAGCGCGGCCGAGCGGACGAGAGCGCCGATCAGAGAGCGGGGCGTGCCGCTTGCGAGGTCGAACCAATAACGCTGCCGCTGGAACGCCGTGGTGGCGACATCGCGCTTGCGCCAGCTCTGCCGCGGCCAGAGCATCGACCAGTCGACGCTGCGGCCCGCGAGGAACGCCGCAGCGGCGGCGTGGCAGTCGGTCGTCCGTTCGGCCTCGCCGCTCAGGCTGCGAGCGACTGCGGAAGCCGCTTGCGAATTGGCGTCACCGCATGCAAAGGCGCGTAGCTGTCGCGCGAGCGCGCGGGGCTCGGATGCGATCGCCGTGAGGCGATGCGCGAACGCGCCGCGGCAGGTCGCGGCGGTCGCACAATAATCGCGGAGCTCGGCCGCCGGCAATCCGTCCAGCAGACCCGCGTGCTGCTCGGCCTGCTCGCGCAGCGCCGCGGCGGACTTTGCCGAGATCACCAGCAGCTCGTCGCCGCAAGGCGCCGGAATGGCCGGCACATCCGCGGGCACGGGCACCTCGATGACGAGATGGGCGTTGGTGCCGGAGAAGCCGAAGGCGCTGACGGCGGCGACGCGTCGGCCCGGCGGCAAGGGCGTCGGCTTGCGCGGCACTGCAAGCCGGTAGTGATCCCAGTCGATGTTCGGATTGGGTGTCTCGAAGTGCAGATGCGGCGGCACGATGCCGTTCCGCAGACTGAGAAGGGTCTTCATCAGCCCGGCAACGCCGGCCGCGGCTTCCAGATGCCCGAAATTGGTCTTCAGCGATCCAACAAGCAGCGGCTCGTTGCGCTCGGTGGCATAGACACGGCCGATCGCCCGCAGCTCGATGGGATCACCGAGCGGGGTGCCGGTGCCATGAGCTTCGACATAGGCGACGTCCGACGCAGCGAGGCCGGCGCGGCTGAGCGCTTCGCGCATGACGGCTTCCTGCGCCGCTCCGCTCGGCACGGTCAGGCCGCCGCTGGCGCCGTCCTGGTTGACGGCGCTGCCTCTGATGATGCCGAGGATGGTGTCGCCGTCGGCCTCGGCATCGGCGAGACGCTTCAGCACCACGACGCCGCAGCCCTCGCCACGGACATAGCCGTCGGCGCCGGCGTCGAAGGTGCGGCAGCGCCCGCGCGGCGACAGCATGTGCGCCTTGGAGAAGGCGATGCTTGGGACCGGGCTGAGGATCAACCCGACGCCGCCGGCGAGCGCAAGGCTGCATTCGTTCTGCTGCAGGCTGCGGCAGGCCTGGTGGATCGCGACCAGCGACGACGAGCAGGCCGTGTCGATGGTCATGCTCGGGCCGGTGAGGCCGAGGACGTAAGACAGGCGGCCGGCGGCCACGCTGAGCACCGTGCCGCTGACATGATAGGGCCCGACGCGGTCGCGATCCTCGGGCGCCGCCTGCAGCGTTGCGTAGTCGAAAGTGCCGAGACCCACGAACACGCCGGCGGCGCTGCCGTAGAGCGCGGTCGGATCCTGGTTGGCGCGCTCCAGCGCCTCCCAGCTCACTTCGAGCAGGACACGCTGCTGCGGATCCATGGCGTGGGCTTCGCGCGGCGCGATGTTGAAGAAGTCGGCATCGAAGCGATCGACGCCTGCGCAGAACGCGCCGTGGCGCGCGGTCATGTGCCCCGGCGTGGCGGGATCCGGATCGACGAGGCGGGCGTTGTCCCAGCGATCCCGTGGCGTCTCGGTCACTGCGTCACGTCCATTGGCGAGACTGTCCCACAGCTCCGCGGGCGTACCGGCGCCGGGCAGGCGGCAGGCCATGCCGACAATCGCGATCGGCGCCGGCGTCTTGAGGCGCGCGATCTCCGCCTCGAGGCGGCGGATCGTCAGCAGCGCCTGCTTGATGAGGGACGGGTCCTTGGGCTCTGGACTGCTCATGACCATCGCTACGTCAGGCCTGATAGGCCAGCCGCCGGCCGAAGCGGCGGACGGCCTCGTTGAACGTCTCGCGCTTCTGCCAGAGGCGCTGGCGCCAAGCCGGGCCCTTGGGCGGGCGCCGGTAGAAGGCGCACAGCGCGCCGTCGAGGAAGTCCTCGGCGGTGATCACCGGCTCGGCCGGTGCCTGCTCGCCCGGAAGCAGCGTGCTGCGATAGCATTCGGCGGCGAGTATGCGCATCGCACGGTACTTCTCGCGTGCGCTCGGCGCCGGTTCGGCCGCAGCCGCGCGCAGCCGCCGCGCGGCGGCCTTGCTCGCCTCCGCACGGCGTGGATCCAACGTGCCGGCGACGATGTTCTGGATGTGGCAATCGCGGTGCACGCTGCCGATCAGGGCGACCGCGTCGGGATCGGTTACGCCGCCGAAACGGAAGCTCACCGACATCGCGGCATCGACATAGCCGACGTGATGCCACCAGAACGCCGGCATCAGGATGGTCTCGCCGGCCTCGACCACGACCTCGACGCCGCCGGCATAGGCGATCAGCGCCGCACGCTCGGCATCGTCCATCGCGTTGACCGCGACGGTCGAGAAGATGTCGATGGGAAACAGCTTGAAGCCGGATTTCGGCGGAAACAGCACGATGCGCTTGCGGCCGAACACCTGATGCAGCAGGACGTCGCGGCCGTCCCAGTCGGTGTGGAGATCGGAGGCGTTGCCGGCATTGGCGACGAACATCAGCGAATGCGCCTCGCTCGCGCTGCGCTGCGCGAGCGGATTGCCGTAGCCGCCATGCACTTTCTCGATTCCGACCGCACCGAGATTGCAATCGTCCAGGATTCTCTCGGGCGTCGGCTGCTCGCTGGTGAGCGCGCGCGTCGTGGGCTCGCGCTCGATCAGATCGAGATAGTCGCGCAGCAGGCCCGGCTTCTTGTCGATTGCGATCGGGGCGCTGCTGCCCTGCACGAAGTTGCGGATGTTGGCGAGATGCGCATCGATGTAGTTGACGCCGATCATGACCTGGAGGTCGCCGAGCGCCTCGCGCACCTTCTGCGCGTCGGTCAGCTCGCCGAGCAATTGTCCCTTGAACAGGCCGGAGATGACCGCCGGCTGGCGGCGCTCGAGCAATTCGTCCCGGCGTGCGGGCAGATCGGCGGCATCATAGGTCGCGATCACCGGCTGATCATGGCGAGATGACGTCATTGCAGTCGCTCCAGTTCCTGACGCAGCAACAGCTCGGCCTCTTCCTCGGACAGATCGTCGATCTCGGCCGTCGCGACCGGTTGAGGCATGGCAGGTGTGGACCGTGCAGCGGGATCCACAAACAGGCCGCCGAGATGGTCGAGCAGCGCCTCGATGGTCGGATAGTCGAACAGCAGGGTGGCATGCAGCGGCGCCCCCAGCCGCTCGCCGAGATCTTCGCGCAGCTCCAGGGCGGCAAGAGAATCCAGGCCGAGATCGAACAGCCGCGTCCGCGGCGCGATCGTATCGGCATCGGCCAGTCCAAGAACATGGCCGAGCAGCTCGCGCAGATGCCGCTCGATCGCGGCGCGGCTGCGGTCGGTGGCATGGCGCCCCGCAACGGAGATCATCGCTGATGTCGGGGACGCGGCCTTGATTGGTGCTCTGCCGGATGCGGCCGCGGTATCGCCGGTCAGCACGCGCCGGCTGGCGGCGCGGAACACGAAGCCACTGGCTTCGAGCAGCGGCGTGTCGCCCATCATCAATTGCACGTTCGCCGCCGGAGAATTTCCCTGAGCGTTCGGACCGTCTTCGCGCCAGGCGACGCATGCAAGCGATGCCTCGATGCGGTGTGGCCAGAGGCGGAGCTGGTCGATGCGGAAGGGCAGATGCGCGATGTCGGTGTCGCGGCGGTCCCAGAAGCGGCTGAGCAGTTGCAACGAGCTGTCCAGCAGCCCGGGATGAATGATGGCATCCGTGACATCGACCAGATGCGCGGGACGCCGCAGCTCGGCTGTCAGCTCGCGGCCATCGCAGTGGATCGCATCGGCCCATTGAAACGACGGTCCGAGGTCGAAGCCCTGTGCCACGAGGTCGTCGTAGAATGCTCTACCATCGAGCGCGCCGGATCGAGCTGGCGCGCCGCCGTGCCGCTCCCAATCGCGGGGAGCGCTGAGAGGCAGATCGGCGCGACCGGTGACGTGGGTGGTCCAGGCCTCGTCGTCGAACGGATCGGAATCGGCGCGCCGGCTGATGAGGCGGATGCGATGGCCGCCAGGCTCCGGCGTCAGCACGAGCTGCATGACGATGCCCTGCGGCGGCAGATGCGCGGCCTGCACCAGGGTCACGTCGCGCAAGGTCAGCGGGCCGGCCGCGGACAACGTCCGCAGGCCGGTGAAGATCATGGCGAGATGCCAGGCGGCGGGCACGATGACCTCGCCGAACACGCGGTGCTCGATGAGGAACGGATCACGTCCGGCGAGCTCGGTCTCGAACCGCGCCTCGCCGTGCGACTGCGGCAGCGCGAGCCTGCGGCCGATCACCCGCGTGTTGTTCGGTGCCGGCGTGGCCGCCGCGGCGGCCGGCGCCAGGCGGATCGGCCGCCGGTTGAACGGCGTATTGGGCAGCGGCACGCGCGGCGCCGGAGGCTGGCTGGCTGCGACATCGGCCGCCGATCCGTCGACCGCGAGCGCGGCCAGCGAATGGCGCATCTGCCAGGCATCGGCGGCGCCGGGCGCAACGCTCGGCAGCCACAAGATGTCCGCATCGGGCAGGGTCTGGCGGCCGAGTCCGATCAGGGCCGGCTGCGGGCCGATCTCGATGACGGCCGTGACGTCGCGCTCCGCGAGCTGCCGCAGGCTGTCCTCGAAACGCACGCGCTCGCGCGTGTGTCGGCACCAGCGCTCGGGATCAGCGATGTCGTCGGCGTTCACGGCGGCGCCGGTGAGATTGCTGATCAGCTCGACGGTCGGCGTCATGAACCGGACCTCCGCCACCGCTTGCCGCAGCGCCGGCAGGATCGGCTCCATCGCCTGCGAATGGAAGGCGTGGGAGACGTCGAGGCGTTGCGCGGCCAAGCCGTCGCGGCCGCAGCGCGCGATGACATCGTCGATCGCCCGCGCCGGCCCCGCGATGGTCACGCTGCGCGGCGCATTCGTCGCCGTGATCTCGACCTCGCCGCCATAGCGCTGCACCAGCGCGCCGAGCCGCCCGGCATCGGCGCGCACCGCCGCCATGGCGCCGCCCTCGGGCAGCGACTGCATCAGGGCCGCGCGCCGGCACACCAGGCGCAAGCCGTCTTCAGGGCTGAAGGCGCCGGCGACGCAGGCCGCAGTATACTCGCCCAGGCTATGGCCGAGCACGACATCCGGCGCCACGCCCCAGGCGCGCCACAGCTCGGCCAATGCAAGTCCGAATGCGAACAGCGCCGGCTGTGCCCAGCCGGTGCGCCGCAGTTGTGCGGGGTCGACGTCGCCGAGCAGGAGATCACGCAGCGGCACGTCGAACTCGCGCGCGGCCAGCGCGATCGAGCGCTCGATGCTGTCGCGGAACACCGGCTCGGAGCCGTGCAGCGCGCGCGCCATCGCCGGGCGCTGCGCGCCCTGGCCGGTGAAGAGGAATGCGACCGCGCGTCCGCTGCGGCGGCTGGCCTCGCCGATCAGCAGCGCCGGATGCCGACTGCCCGAGACGGCTGCATCGAGCGCGGCTCGCGCCTGGTCAGGCTGATCAGTGACGATGGCGAGCCGGTGCCGCAATGGCGTCCTGTGCCGAAGCATACTCGAACAAATGCCGGCGAATTCATTCTGGTTGACGCCCTGGAGCCGGTCGCGCATCGCACCGGCCAGCAGCGTCAGCCCTTGCGGTCCTTGCGCCGACAACAGCAGCGTCGACGCATGCGCAACTGAGACGGGCTCCGCTTCCGACCTGGGATCTGAACGCTCCACGACGACATGCGCATTGGTGCCGCTCATGCCGAATGAGCTGATGCCGGCAAAGCGCAACTCGGCGCGCGCGTCCTCGAGACGCGATGGCAGCGTGAATGGCAGGGCGTGCCAGGGAATGTCGGGGTTCGGCGTGCCGACACCCGGCTGCGGCGGCAGCTGCTGATGCTTCAGGATCAGCAGCGTCTTCACGACCCCGGCAAGGCCGGCCGCGGCTTCGAGATGGCCGATGCTGCTCTTGACCGATCCGAGCGGAAGCTCCGTCGTGCGCTGCGGCGTGTTGAACACGGCGGCGAGCGACTCAAGCTCGATCGGGTCGCCGAGCCGCGTGCCGGTGCCGTGGGTCTCGACATAGCCGACCGCCTCCGGTGGTACACCCGCCGCCGTCAGGGCGTCACGGATGACCTGCTCCTGCGCGATTGCGTTGGGCACAGTGAGCCCGCTGGCCGGTCCGTCGTGATTGACCGCGGCGCCGCGCACCACGCCGAGCACGTTGTCTGCGGCAGCGTCCTCCAGCCGGCGCAGCACGAGCACGACGCAGCCCTCGCCGCGGCCGAAGCCGTCGGCGTCGGCAGAGAACACCTTGCTGCGGCCATCCGGCGCGAGCACGCCGGTGCGCGACAGGAACAGCGTGACCTGGGGCGTCAGATGCAGATGCACACCGGCGACCAGTGCGAGGTCGCACTCGCGGTTCTCCAGGCTCTGGCAGGCCAGATGCAGCGCCACCAGCGAGGAGGAGCAGGCGGTGTCGAGCGACAGGCTCGGTCCGTTCAGCCCGAGCTCGTGCGACAGCCGTCCCGACGCGAAGCAGAGCAGGGCGCCCGTGCCGGAATAGGGACCGATGCACGCGGGATCGGCGCCGTAGAGCTCGCGCGGTCCATATTGCGGCTGGCCGATGCCGACGAACACGCCGGTGCGGCTGCCCCGCAGCGTGCCGATGGGCACGCCGGCATTCTCGATCGCCTCCCATGCGACCTCCAGCAGCAGCCGCTGCTGCGGGTCCAGCGAGGCCGCCTCACGCGGATTGATGTTGAAGAATTCTGGATCGAAGCCGTCGACATCGTCGAGAAAGGCGCCGCGCCGCACATAGGTGCGGCCGGGCGCGCGGCGATCGGGATCGAACAGAGCGTCATTGTCCCAGCGGCCCGCCGGCAGCTCGCCGATGGCATCGCGGCCGGAGCGGAGCAGATCCCAATAGGTGTCGAGGTCGGCAATGCCTCCCGGCAGGCGGCAGCCGGCGCCGATGATGGCAATGGGGGCGCGTCGTCGCGTCATGCCCGCACTCCGGTCAGCTCTGACGGCCGATCGAACAGCTCGGCGTCGAGGAAGGTTGCGAGCTGGTCCACGGAGCCGTGCCTGAACAGCGTGGTCTGCTCGATGCGGTGGCCAAGGCTGGCGCGGATGCGGTTGCGCAGGTCCAGCGTGGCGAGCGAGTCCATGCCGAGCGCGAAGAAGCCGCGCGTGCGATCGATCTCGGCAGCACCGGCGAAGCCGAGCACCGCGGCGACCAGGCCGGCAAGATGGTCGGCGAGCGCAGCACGGCGGCGGCGTGCGGGCAGGCGCGCAAGCTCCATCCGCAACCGATCGTCCGCCGAAGGCTCCGGCCGGACCACGCGCAACGGCACGGCGCCGGCCGTCGCGGCCGCCTTGGGCTGCGGCGCCACGAACGCATCGACCAGGGCAGGCGGCGCGTCGGCGCAGGCGCTGGCGAACTGCGCCCAGTCGACGTCCAGCACCGCGGCCTGCGGCAGATCGGTCCTGATGAGTTCGCCGAGCGCCGCGAGACAGATTTCACCCGGCATCTCGCGCAAGCCCTGCCGGGTCCACTCACGCCGCGTCGCCCGCTCGCCGGCGCCGACCATGCCGAGGCCGGACCACGGTCCCCAATTGATGCTGAGCGCCGGCAGCCCCGCCGCGCGCCGATGCTGGGCGAGCGCATCCAGTCCGGCATTGGCGGCGACATAGCCGGCGAGGCCGGGAGCACCCAGCAGCCCGAACGCCGAGGAGAACAGCACAAAATGATCGAGCGGCTGGCTGCGGGTCAGCTCGTGCAGATGCCAGGCGCCGTCGAGCTTGGCCGCAAGCACCGCGCTGATGCGATCCCAGCTCTGGGTCTCGATCACGCCGTCATCATGGCTGCCGGCGGTGTGGAAGACGCCGCCGAGCGGCGGCAGTTCGCGGCTGCATGCATCGAGCAATGCGGCGACCTCGTCACGCCGGCCGAGGTCGGTCGAGCGCAGCATCACCGTGACGTTCTGCGCCCGCAGCTCATCGGCAAGCGCGCGCGCTGCCGTCTCGGCCGAGCGGCTCGCGATCACGATGTGGGTGGCGCCGCTGGTGGCGAGCCAGCGGGCGAGTGCGGCGCCGAGCGCGCCGCCGCCGGCGATCAGCTGGGTTCGCCCGGCAAGACCCAGCGGCGGCGTCGCTGCCGATGCTCCGGACGCGCGCAGCCGTGGCACGCGCGCGCGGCCGTTGCGCCATGCCATCAGCCATTCCGCCGGCGCGCTGTCACTGAGGTCGCCGATCAGCCAGTCGGCAAAGGCGGCGTCGCTCAGGGCCGAGGCGTCGATGTCGACCAGCCGCATGCCGAGCCAGGTCTGCTCACGGCCGAGCACGAGAGGGAGGCCCTGCAAAGCGGCGAGCGCGACGTCGACCCGGTCCTCTGCGCTGGCCGCCATGGCGCTTCGGCTGAGCGAGAACAGCCGCCTCGGCGGTCGCGCGAGCCGGGTCAGCCGCTGCAACAATGCGAGCAGGCGTGGTCCCATCGTCGTCAGCCGCTCGGCCGGCGTGCTTTCGGCCGTGAATTCGGC
Source organism: Bradyrhizobium sp. SZCCHNS3002 (assembly GCF_032377435.1). NCBI lineage: Bacteria > Pseudomonadati > Pseudomonadota > Alphaproteobacteria > Hyphomicrobiales > Nitrobacteraceae > Bradyrhizobium > Bradyrhizobium sp. SZCCHNS3002. Next base: position 14,459 of record NZ_JAUHHY010000018.1, on the reverse strand, counting down.
GGACGACGCCCGCATATCGATCACGGCCTCGACGCCGTCGTCGAGATGGCGGAAGCCGTCGACATCGTCGGTCGCGACGATGCAGCGGACGCCGCGGCGGCCGAGCGATGTCGCGAGCAGTAGAGCCTGCGCGGCGTGATTGGCCAGCAGCAGCCACGGCCGTACCATCGACGCGGCGGGGCGCGGCGGGAGCTTGCGCTGCGGCGCGTCGATCCATTCGACCACGTGCAAGTTGCGTGTGAGGGTCTCGGCCGGACGCGCCGAGACGGCACGGACGAAGGTCAGGCCGCTGATGCGCAGCACCGGTGCGCCATCGGCCGTGGAGGCATCGAGGTTCACCACGGCGGCCCTGCCGTCGGCCGTGACGCTGCGCAGCCGCGCGTGCGACCAGGCGATGGTCCCTATGTCCCCGAGCAGGTCGATGCGCTCGCATCCGGCCGGAATGCCGCAAGGGATGGCAACCGGCAGCGCGGCCTGTGCGACCAGCAGCGCCGCGTCCAGCCGTATCGCACCGGCGAGCGCTGGCGGCACGTCGGCGGCGCCGATCTGCCCGAGCGCCTCGCCTCGGCCGGTCGTAAGAGCCGCGAGACTCGCGATCGAGATGCCCGGCTCGCAGCCTTGGGCACGCAGCCATTCGGCGAGTCGATCGATCGTGTCGTCTGTTAGTTCATGCCGGAGCGCGTCGAGCTCTGCCGTCGCCGTGCCAAGCCCGTCCACGACGACGTCGCCGATCTCGGCTTCGGCATGAACCGTCCAGCTCGCTGCAGCGTTACGGCTTGCGATCCGCACGCGGCTCGTCCCGGCGCCCTGCGGCAGCAGCACGGTCTGCACGTCGACGCCGTGATCCGGCAGATGCAGCGGCCGATGAAAGACCAGCGACGACAGGCGCAGCGGCGCGAGGCTGATCGGGCAGGCTCCGCCGGGGCCGCTGCCATGCGCCTCGACCATCATCGCGAGCATCGCCGCCGCCGACAGCGTCGCGCTCTCGCCGATGCGGTGCGTCTCCAGGGCCGGCCACCGGCCGCCGCCGAGCCTGGTGGCATGAACCGCTCCGTCCAGCGCGAGCGGGATCATCGGACCGATCAGGGTGGCCGGATCGGGTGTCGGCACTTCGACGCGTGGGGATGATTGCGGTTCTGCGTCCGAGCTCGGGTCGATCCAGTAGCGCTTGCGCTCGAACGGCGTGGTCGGCAGTGCGACGCGCCGCGGCGGCCGGCAATCGAGGCTGCGCCAATTGATCTCAGCGCCCCGCACAAACAGCTCGCCTGCCGCCCGCGACAGGGTCTGCCACGCGGACTCCGTCGGCACCAGGCTCGGCAGCAGCGCGACCGCATTGTCGGCAAGGCAATCGCGGGCGACACCGGTGAGCACCGGCCGCGGCCCGATCTCGATGAACACATTGGCGCCGAGCGCAGCGGCCGTCGCGATGCCGTCGCGGAAGCGGACCGGCTGGCGCACATGGCGCACCCAGTACAAGGGGTCCATCAGCTCGTCATCGATCAATCGTCCGGTGACGTTGGAGACGATGCTGATCCGCGGCCGCCGCGGATGCAGCTTGCGGCAGGTGTCGCCGAACGGCGCCAGCATGCCGTCCATCAGCGGCGAGTGACCCGCGCGCGAGACATGCAGCCGGTGGACCTCGATGCCCTCGCGGGCGAAATCGGCGAGCGCGGCTTCGACCGCGGCCGGCGCGCCCGAGATCACGCAATTCTGCGGGCCGTTGTAGGCCGCGATCACGACCTCCTGGCCGGCCACGCGGCGCTCGACGAAGGCGGCGTCGGCGAACACGACGCCCATCGCGCCGTCAGGCGTCGCCTGCATCAGCCGTCCGCGCATCGCGACGAGCTCGACGGCCTCGGCAAGGTCGAGCGCCCCGGCGATGCACGCCGCCGTCACTTCGCCGAGGCTGTGACCCATCACCACGGCCGGCGTGATGCCGGCGTCGATCCACAGCCGCGCGAGGGCATATTCGAGCGCGAACAGTGCGGGCTGCGCGTAGCGCATCTGCGCGATCATGTCCGGCTCGCCGGGGGCGGGGTTCATGATCTCCAGCAGCGGCCTGTCGAGGAACGGCGCAAACAGCTCAGCGCATTCGTGCAATGCGGCAGCAAAACCCGGATGGCTGCCGGCGAGCTCCTCGGCCATCCCCGGATATTGCGAGCCCTGTCCGGTGAACAGGAAGGCGACCATGGGCGCCTTGCCGGCCGTGCCCGCCATCACGTCGGAATACGGCTCTCCTGCGAGATGGCTGCTCAGCTCGCGTTGCCAGTCGCCCGGGCCACTGCCGACGATCGCGAGCCGATGCGGCTGCGCGCTGCGGCCGGCGGCCGCAGTCGCGGCGATGTCGCCCGGCGTCTGCGTGCCGACGACGGATGCGAAATGATCGAGGTAGCGGCGCGCGAGCTCGTGCAGCGCCGCGGGCGAGCGCGCCGAGAGGACGAGCAGATGGTGCTGCCGCGGATCGTCGGGACGGTCGTCCGGCCGCGGCGCTTCGGCGAGGACGACGTGCGCGTTGGTGCCGGAGAAGCCGAACGAGCTCACGGCGGCGCGGCGGCGCCGGCCATCACGCCGCTCCCAGGCTTGCAGTTGCGTTGGAATGCTGGCCGGAATCGCGGCGAGCTCGAGCAGCGGGTTGATGGCGCCGAGATGCAGTTGCGGCGGGACGGCGCCATGGCGAAGCGCAAGCACCGCCTTCATCAGTCCGGCGAGGCCCGCGGCCGCCTCGGTGTGGCCGATATTGCTCTTCACCGAGCCGATCAGCAGCGGATGCTCGCGGCCGCCATGCACGGCGGCCAGCGCGTTGAACTCGATGGGGTCGCCGAGCGGCGTGCCGGTGCCATGCGCTTCGACATAGTCGATGTCGGACGCGGCGATGCCGGCATCGTCGAGCGCGCGGCGGATGACAGCCTGCTGCGCCAGGCCGTTCGGCGCGGTGAGGCCGTTGCTCGGGCCGTCATTGTTGACGGCGCTGCCTTCGATCACAGCGAGCACGGGGTCGCCATCGACCAGCGCGTCGTCGAGCCGCTTGAGCGCGAGCACGGCGCAGCCCTCGCTGCGCACATAGCCGTTAGCCTCGGCGGAGAACGGCTTGCAGCGTCCGTCGGGTGCCAGCATGCTGGCCTGCGAGAAGGCGATGCTGAGCTCGGGGCCGAGGATCAGGTTGACGGCGCCTGCCAGTGCCATCCGGCAATCGCCGGCGCGCAGCGCCTTGACCGCGAGATGCACGGCAACGAGGCCGGCAGAGCAGGCGGTGTCGACCGACAGCGCCGCGCCCTGCAGCCCCAGCGTATAGGCGATGCGCCCCGAGGCGATCGATCCGGCGTTGCCGGTGCCGTAGTGGCCGTCGAGCCGTCCGGCGGCGCCGGCGATGCGCTCATAGTCGTGTCCGAACAGGCCGATCAGGACCTGCGTGTCCGAACCGGCGAGGGCGGTGGGATCGATGCCGCCATGCTCCAGCGCCTCCCAGCTGCATTCGAGCAGCAGGCGCTGCTGCGGATCCATCGCCGCCGCCTCGCGCGGCGACAGCCCGAAGAATCCGGGATCGAACTGATCGACATCGGCGATGAACCCACCGCGCCTCGTCGTGATGCGTCCGGGACCGCCGGCGGGATTGCAGAGAACGTCCGCATTCCAGCGCGTTGCCGGGACATCGGTGATGCCATCGCGGCCTTCGCTGAGCAGCGTCCAGAACTCCTCCGGGCTGGTCACGTTGCCCGGGAAGCGGCACGCCATCCCGATGATCGCCACCGGCGCCGCGGTCTGGCCTGTCTGCTGTTGGCGAGCGGTCGATGATGAGGCGCTACCGCGCGGGGCGGCCGCACGTTTCGGCGCAGAGGATGGCGCGGTGAGGCCGTTGACGATCTGCTCCGGCGTCGGATGACGGAAGAAGAAGGTGGCATCGATCGCGGTGCCGAGCGCGCGGTTCAGCCCGGCCCTCAGGCTGTGCAGGTCGAGCGAGTCCAGCCCCATCGCATGCAAGGTGCGTCCAGGCGCGAAATCTTTCGCGCGCGCCGGCCCCAGCACATCGCGCAAGGTTGCGGCGACGATCTCGGGCAGATCGCGCGCGCTGACGACGGGCTGGCCGGCGCTGCTCGTGGTGATCGCATCCAGGCGGTCCGCGTCGTATTCGATCAGCACGCCGGCCTCGCCGCCTGCGGCGTAGCCGGGGAAGGCGCCGGGCAGCACGTCGACGATGCGAGCGCCGCGCGCGGCATGGAAACGCAGAATCGCGTCGACCGGCAGCCCGTTGGCATCGCGGCGGGCGACATAGGCGGCGATGATGTCGTCGTCAGAGGCCGCGAAGTCCCGGCACAGCGTCACGCCGACGATCGTCGTCGCGCCGGCGGCGCGGGCGAGCCGCAGCGCCAACTGCACCAGCGCCTCGCCGAGGCCGGTCTGGGCGTGATCAGGATCGACGCAGACTCCGAGCAGTTGCGCAACCATGCCGTCGGGCGCGTGCAGCGTCTCGAACTGTTCCGCGGGCAGATCGCGCAACGCCCGCGCATCTGCGATCCGCTGCGTGTAGATCGCACCGATGATGCGCTCCTGCCGCAGCACCACGATATGATCGCCAGAAGCCTGGTGGATGCGCCGTAGGAGGCGTTCCGGCCGGCTGCGCAGCGGCTCCGGCCAGCAGGCCGTATCCAGTGCGACAAGGCCGGCGAGATCGGTTTCGCGGGCCGCGCGAACCACGATGCCCGACTGATCCGCCCCGGTGTCGATGGCGAACCAGGCCCGCGCCTCATCGTAGGTTGGGCTCGGTGCGGGAATGCGCTGCTCGGCCACGGCGCGCTGCAGGCGTTGGAGGATCGGCGCCTCGAGCGTCACATGCGACAGTGGTGAGGAACGATGCTCGGTCATGACTGATCCACCCGCCGGGCCACGCGCTCCGCATGAAGGCCGCGCATCAGACCATCATGATCGCAATCGAGCTCGATCAGCTCGAACTCTCCGCCGATCAGTTCGCGCCAGCCCGCAGGCGCAGCCGGATTGCCGCGCACGCGCGCGTGGAAGAAGGTGGCGTGTCCCATGGTGGGCGTGGGCTGATAGGTGCCGAGCAGCTTTCCGCAGCGGACATAAGCCTCGACGATCTCCTCCACCTGGGCGGCGGTGATGTCCGGCGGAAACTCGCCGCTGCGGCTCAGCACCGCGGCGGCTCTCGCATAGTCGAGCGTCGTCTCGTCGGAGGCCTCGCCGGTGAGGTCGGCGATGATCTCCGCCTTGCTGACCTCCCATCCGCCCGGGGGCTTGATCGGCGCGTCGAGCAGCAGCAGCGACGCCACCGTCTCTCCCTCCGCCGCAAGTTGGCGGGCGATTTCGAAGGCCGCCACGCCACCGAAGGACCAGCCCATGAGATGATAGGGGCCGTGCGGCTGAACGCTGCGGATCTCCCGCAGATAGCTCTGCGCCTGATCGACGAGGCTCGCCGGCCCCGCGTTGCGGCCGGTGACATCCTGCAGTCCATAGACCGGGCGTGGCACCGACAGGCGCGAGACGATGTCGAGATAGCAGAACACCGTTCCGGTCGCCGGATGGATGCAGAACAGCGGCGGCGCGGCGCCGTTGCCGCGCAGCGTCACCAGCGCCTTCGCCGGTTGCGCCGGGACCGTGCCGCGCAACAGCCGCGCCATGCCTTCGATGGTCGGGTCGGCGGCAATGTCGCCGGCTCGCAGCTTGAGGCCGAACTCATTGCGGCAGCGCGCGATCAGTTGGATCAGGATCAGCGAGTCGCCGCCCAGCTCGAAGAAGTTCGCGGTGACGTCGATCGACGGCGTCTGCAGCAGCTCCTGCCAGATCGCCTGCAGCCGGAATTCGACGGCGTCGCGGGGCGCGATGGTGCGACCATCAAATGAGGCATCCGGTCCGTGCATCGTCGCCAGCGCACGCCGGTCGATCTTTCCGGCCGGGTTGAGCGGCAGGCTGTCGAGCCGGATGAACTGTGCCGGCAGCATGTAGGACGGCAGGTGCTCGGCAAGATGGCGGCGAAGCTCGGACGGTGCTGCATCCATACCGCCTTTCGCTGACCACCAGCACACCAGACGCTGATCGCCGCGGCTGGTCTCGAGACCGACGGCCGCGGCTTCGACCATCGCGTGCCGACGTAACACCTCTTCGATCTCGCCCGGCTCGATGCGGAAGCCGCGCAGCTTGATCTGAGCGTCGCTGCGGCCGAGGAATTCGAGGTTGCCGTCGGGAAGCCAGCGCGCGCGGTCGCCGGTCCGATACAGTCTCTCGCCCGGTGGGCCGAACGGATCGGCGATGAAGCGTTCCGCGGTCAGGCCCGGGCGATCGAGATAGCCGCGCGCAAGGCCGCGGCCGGCGACGTAGAGCTCGCCTGCAGCACCGATCGGCAGCGGAGTGAGCCTGTCGTCGAGCACGTGGCAGCGCAGGCCGAGGATCGGACGGCCGATCGGTGGCGTGCGGTCGCCGGCGAGCGGAGCGCTGAGCGAGGCGCACACTGTCGTTTCGGTCGGGCCGTAGCCGTTGATGAAGGTCCGGCCGGGAGCCCACAGCCGTGCCGTCTCGGCCGGGCAGGCCTCGCCGGCAACCACCAGCACGCGGCAACCGTCGAGATCGCGCGGTGCCATGACGCCGAGCGCACTCTGCGGCAGGGTGGCATGGCTGACGCCGTGCCGCCGGGCGAAGTCGGCAAGAGCGTCTCCCGGCAGCAGGTCATCGGGCGAGCCGACCACGAGCGCGGCGCCGCTGCCCAGCGCCATGCAGATCTCCCACACCGAGGCGTCGAAATTGGGCGAGGCAAATTGCAGCACGCGATCGCCAAGCCCTGCGCCAAACGCGGCGCGCTGGGCGCGAATCAGGTTAGCGGCGCCGCGATGCGGAACCATGACGCCCTTCGGCCGTCCGGTCGAGCCGGACGTGTAGATCACGTAGGCAAGGTCGTCGGCCGAGATCGCGGGCCGCGGCTGGCGCGGCTTATTGCCGGTCGCAGCAGGCACGTCCTGTTCGTCGATGCCGATGCGGCGGACTGCCGGAGGGAGCCAGGCCGCCGCGCCATCGGTCAGCACGCGCTGCACGCGGCTGTCAGTGATGATGAAGCCGAGGCGGTCGGGCGGATAGGACGGATCCAGCGGCACGTAAGCGAGTCCGGCCTTGAGAGCTGCCAGCGCGGCGGTCACGAAGCCGGCCCGGCGTTCGCAGGCGATGCCGATGAACTCACCCGGGCGCGCGCCGTCATCGCGCAGCCGGCCGGCCAGGCGATCGGCGGCGTCGTGCAGCTCACGATAGGTCAGGTGGCCGAAATCGCCGATCAGCGCCGGCTCGTCGGCATGGTCCCGGGCGGTTTCGTCGAGCAGCTCGGTCAGCGTCTCCTCGGCAAGGACCATCGGCGTGGTCGCGTTCCAGGCCGCGATCTGCTGCAGATCCCTGGCGTCGGCACCGAGCAGGCGATGCAGCGGCAGATCGCGGTCCGCCGCGGCCAGGCGCTCGATGACGGCGATGAAGTCGTCGGCCAGTCGCGCGATATCCTCCGCCGCGAACCGGCCGGCGTCGTAGCTGAACGCGAGCTCATAGGAGTCGCCCGGCATGACGGCGACGGCCAGGGGATAATGCGTATGCTGTTCCACGGGCAGCGCGCGAATGGAGAGATCGTCGAGCATCCCGTCCATCGACGTGGCCGGCTGGTTCTCGAACACCATCAGGGTCTCGAACAGCTCGCCCTCGGCGCGCTCGGTCCAGCGCATGATGTCGCCGAGGCCAGCATATGCGTAGCTCATCCGTTCCGCCTGCTCGGCATGAAGCCGCGCCAGCCACTCGCCGGCGCTCGCCTGCTCCGTGAGCCTGATCCGCGCCGGGACCGTGTTGATCAGCAGCCCCGCCATCCGCGCGATGCCCTCCACTTCCGGCGGGCGCAAGGCGATCGTGGTCCCGAACACCAGATCCTCGGACGAGCACAGGCGCGACAGCATCATCGCCCAGGCGCCCTGGAGCAGCGTGTTGGCGCTGACATGGTGCCGCCGTGCCGCATGGCGCAACGCGGTCGACCTGTCCTCGCCGAGCATCCGCTTCAAGGCGCGCTGGCCGCTGCCTCGGGCCGGCGTCGGCAGCGAGATGCGCGCCATCGTCGCCGCGTCGGCAAGGTGTTGGCGCCAGAAGCTTGCGCTCTCCTCGCGATCCCGTTGGGCGAGCCAATGGACGAACGCGGCAAACGGCGCGCGCGGCGGCAGCGCCTCGATACGGCCGGCGGCAAGGGCCGCGCGCGCAACGAACAGGTCTTCGAGCACGAGCGACAATGACCAGCCATCGAGCAGCACGTGATGATTGCTGATCACCAGGGCGTGGCGATCCGGCGCGAGGCGCAGCAGCATCAGCCGCAGCAGCGGCGTGCCGTCGAACCGGAACGGCGTCGTCATGTCATGCGCCAGGAGATCGCGCAGCGTCTGCTCGGGATCGTCGTCAGTGCTGAGATCGCGCGTCTGCCATGGTGCCTCGGCATCGGGCCTGATAACCATGACGTAGCGGCCGTCACGCTCGCCGATCGTCGTCCGCAGCACGGCATGGCGGGCCACGACCGCCTTCCAGGCGGCGTGGAGGACCGCTTCATCGAGGCTGCCCGTGATGATCATCGCGGTCTGCATGCGATAGGCGCCGGCCGCGTCGTCATCGAGGCTGTGGCGCAGCAGGCCGAGCTGCAACGGTGTGAGCTGCAGCTCTTCCGTCTCTGGCCACGAAATATCCGGCGTGCGGACCGCCGGCGCCGCTGCGGCCTGATGTTGCACATGGGCCGCCAGGCGCGCGACCGTCGGCTGCCGGAAGATGTCGCGCGCACTGAAGACGAGGCCGGCCTGGCGCGCGCGCATCACCACCTGGATGGCGAGGATGGAATCGCCGCCGAGCGCAAAGAAGTCCTCGTCGATGCCGATGTGATCCTGATCGAGGACTGACGCCCAGATCTCCGCGAGGCGTTTCTCGGTGACGGTGTCCGGCGCACGGCGCGCGCGCTCGGCCGCTTCCGCTTCGGACCAGGGCAGCGCGGCGCGGTCGACCTTGCCGCTGCGGCTGCGCGGCAGCGCCGGCAGATTGATGATGCGCGACGGCACCATGTAGTCCGGCAGGAACGAGGTGAGATGGCCGCGCAACGCGTCGAGCGAAGGGCAGTCGCCGTGTCGCGGCACCACATAGGCGACGAGCTGCGGATTGCCGCGGGCTTCGCGCACCATCACGCAGGCGTCGGCGATCTCCGGATGACGCTGCAACGCGTGCTCGATCTCGCCGGGCTCGATCCGAAGGCCGCGGATCTTGATCTGGTGATCGACGCGGCCGAAGCATTCGAGCACGCCATCGTCGCGCCAGCGGCCGCGGTCGCCGGTGCGATAGAGCCGCGCGCCGGGCGGGCCGCCGGGATCGGCGATGAAGCGTTCGGCCGTGAGACCGGGCCGGTTGCAATAGCCGCGCGCGAGCCCGACGCCGCCGATGTAGATCTCGCCTTCGACGCCGGCCGGGACGTCCGCCAGCCAGTCGTCGAGGATGCGGATGACGGTGTTGGCGATCGGCGCGCCGATCGGCGGCCGTCCGCCGTCGTCGGCCGAGAACCGCATCATGGTCGAATAGATCGTGGTCTCGGTCGGGCCGTAGTAGTTGTGCACGCTGGCGGCGCGGCAGGCGGCGAGACGGTGCAGTGTCGCCTCGGTCAGCGCTTCGCCGGCGCTCACGATCCTGAGCCCGGCGAGCGCGCCGGGCACCGCGGTGGTCAGCATGTTCCAGACCGTCGGCGTCGCCTGCATCGCGGTGACGCCGGCCGCGGCGATCAGCGCCGCCAGCCGGTCGGGAGCGGTGGCCTCGTCCTCGGCCGCCAGCACGACGCAGCCGCCGGTGACGAGCGGCAGCAGCAATTCCACGATCGAGATGTCGAACGCCGCCGTGGTGGTGGCGGCGAAGCGATCGTCGGGCGTGAGCTTGAGCTCCGACTGTACGGCCGCCAGCAGGTTGCCCAAGCCGCGATAGGTGACGGTCACGCCCTTGGGCCTGCCGGTCGTGCCGGATGTGTAGAGCAGGTAGGCGGCCTGGAGCGGATGCGCCGCGCGTAAGGCGGGCGCGGCAGCCGCAGCGCCGAGATCGATCGCGAGGACCGGCACGGGAGCTGGCAGATCCGCCGACGCGTCGGCAGTGATGGCAAGCGCGGGCCGGGCGTCATCCAGCATGTAGCCGATGCGATCGCGCGGCAACGAAGGATCGATCGGCAGGTAGGCGGCGCCGATCCGCAGCACCGCGAGAATTGCGATCAGCAGCGCGGGGGAGCGCGGCAGATGCAGCGCGACGAGATCGTCGGCGCCGACGCCGCGCGCCGCAAGCTGGTCGGCGAGCCGGCCGGACATCGCATCCAGCCGCGCATAGTCGAACGTCTCGTTGCGCCAGATCAGGCCGGGCGCGGACGGCGCGACGCGGGTCTGCCGCAGGAAGCCATCCAGGACGTGTCCCGCCGGCTCCGGCTGCGCGGTCATATTCCAGGCCGCAATCCGCGGATCGCGGCTCGCGTGGGCTCCCAGCACGCGGCCGATCGGCATGTCGCCATCGTCAGCGAGAGCCATGAGCAGCCGGCGCAGCTCCGCAATCAGCTCGGTCGCGGACGCGCCGTCGAACAGACCGGGCCGGACGTGAAGCCGCAGCGTCAGCCGCGGTCCGGGCAGCACCGCAAGGCTCAGCGGATAGTGGTTGGCGTCGCGCCCCTGCACCCGGGTGATGCGCAACGCTTCGGCATTGTCGATGGCATCAGCCGAGAGCGGATAGTTCTCGAACGCCAGCAGCGTGTCGAACAGCGCGTCGGTGCCGAGCATCTGCTGAATCTCGCCGAGGCTGAGATGCTGATGGGCGATCAGCGCGGCCTGACGGTCCTGCAACTCGCCGAGGAATGCCTTGATCATGCGCGCGGGCGACACGCGTGCGCGCAACGGGACGGTGTTGGCAAGCAGGCCGACGATCTGGTCGGCGCCGTCGAGCGCGGCGTCACGCCCGGCGACGGTGATGCCGAACACGACGTCGTCGCGATGGGCGCGCGCCGCGAGCCACAGCGCCCAGGCGCCCTGCATCAAGGTGGCCAGCGTGATCCCGAGCGAGCGCGCGGCCGCGACCAGCCGCTGGGTCTCGTGCTCGTCGAGCGCGACGTCGGTCTGCGTTGCGTTGCCATGGCCCGACAGGTTCGGCGCGACCAGCAGCGGGCCGCTCCAGCCGTCGAAGGCCGCGCGCCAGGCTGTCAGCGCCGTGGCGCGATCCTGACGGTCGAGCCAGTCGAGATAGCGGCTGAACGGCACCGCCGGCGGCAGCTCGGCCTTCCCGTGATAGAGCTGCATCAGGTCGCGCAATACGATCGGCATCGACCAGCCGTCGATCAGGATGTGATGCAGCGTCAGGATCAGGACGTTGGTCGCGCCGGCGCTGACCAGGCTGCTGCGCAGCAAGGGCGGAGCCGCCAGGTCAAAGCGGCGCGTCAGGTCGTCGTGGCGGACTTGATCGAGAGCCGCCTGCAAGTTCATATCAGCGTCGACCGTCAGTTGACGCCAGGGCAGATCGACCGCGGGCACGACGCTCTGGGTGAAGCCGCTGCTGTCGTCGGCCCGGAACGCCGCGCGCAGATTGTCGTGCCGCGCGATCAGCGCGGCGATCGCGCCGCGCAGCCGGTCGCGATCGAGCTCACCTGCAAACTCCACTTCGAGCTGGACGACATAGACGTCGGCACGGACGGGATCGGACAGGTTCTCGTAGAGCAGGCCGCGCTGCAATGGCGACAGCCGGAGCTGACGGACCGACGGCTTTGCGGCCGGATGCGGCGCGGCCGGCGTCAGTTCGGCAAGGCGCTCGAGCAGGGCGAACCAGCGCGTCGCGAGCACCTGCACGACGTCGTCATCGACGAGGCTTCGGTCGCTGGACCAGGTGGCGCTGAGGCGGGCGTCGGCGCCCTGGCCGATCACCACCGTGTTCAATTCGATCGCATGGGCCGGACGCAACTCGGCCTGCTCGACGAGGTCGCCGGGCAGTGCCGTCGGGATGATGCTCCAATCCGCAACATGATCGGTCGAGAAACGGCCGAGATAGTTGAAGCCCGCCTGCGGCGTCGGCAGGCGGTCGAGCGTCCGCGCCGCGTCCTCGTTCAGGTAGCGCAGCAGGCCGAAGCCGAGCCCGTCGTCAGGGACGTCGGCGAGACCGGACTGCACGGCGTGCAGCGCGCCGAGCAGGCGTTCGGCGTCGCCGGCGGTGGTCGTGGAATCTCCGGCGGGAAGGTCGAAGCGAACGGGATAGAGGCTCGTGAACCAGCCCACGGTGCGCGACAGGTCGATGGCAGGGTCGAATTCGTTGCGGCCGTGGCCTTCGAGGTCGATCACGATGGTCTGCGCTGCCGCATCGCCATCGGCGAGCGTCGTGACGAAAGCCGCAAGCAGGATGTCGAGCACCCGCGCGCCGAGCCGTCGCGGCGCCTCGCTCATCACGCGCGCAGTCACCGCTGCCGGCAAGGTCAACGTCAGATGCTTGACGCTGTTCGCAACGGGCTGGCGGGGCGGCGTCAGCCGCAGGGGAGCGGCGCTTGCCGCCAATGTTCGCTGCCAATGCGGCAGCTCTGCCTGCACGGAGGAATGTCGCGACCGCGCTTGAAGCAGCCGCGACCACTGCCCGAAGCTGGTGCCGAGCGCAGGCAACTGAGCCGGCTGGCCGGCCGTCGTAGCGTGCCACGACGCGGCGAGCTCCTCGATCAGGATCCGCCACGACACGCCGTCGACGGCGAGATGATGCAGTACGAGCAGCAGCGCGTCGTTATCAGCTACGCTGGCCGTGAATTGAACCGCCTGCAGCATCACGCCGCCTGCGGGATCGAGACGCGCCTCGGCAGCGCCGATCTCCTGGCTGATCCGCTGCGCGCGCTGCTCCGGCGTCAACGCGGCGACATCGATCTGGCGCAGCCGGCGCCGCGCCAGCGCTGTGTCGGAGGGCGCGATGTGCAGCGACGGCCTGCCATCGATCGGATCGAATGCGAGGCGGGACCGCAGCATGGCATGGCGCGACAACGTGGCATCGAGCAGGGCGATCAGTTGCTGCGACGTCAGGCCGCGCGGCAGCCGCACGGTCATGCTCTGGCTGAAGCGGTCGACATTCCTGCCGCGCTCGAGCAGCCAGCGCATGATCGGCGTCAGCGGAATGGGGCCGCCGTCCGCGCGATCGTCGGCGGTGACCTGCTGGGCCGCGGTTGCAACGCTCGCGAGCTTCGCGATCGTGCCCTGCTGGAACACGTCGCGCGGCGTGATCACGAGCCCGGCGCGTCGCGCGCGCGTCACCATCTGGATGCTGGTGATGGAATCGCCGCCGAGCGCGAAGAAATTGTCGTCGATGCCGATCGTGTCGTGGCCGAGCAGCTCGGCCCAGATCGCGGCGAGCACCTGCTCAGACGGTGAGCGCGGCGCGCGGTGGGGTGCCTCGGACGCAGCAGCGAGATCGGGCTCAGGCAGCGCCTTGCGGTCGAGCTTGCCGTTCGGGGTGAGCGGCAGCGCATCGAGGCTGACGAACAACGCCGGCACCATGTAGTCCGGCAACAAGCTGCCGAGATGGCTGCGCAACTCTGTGACGGACGGCGCAACGCCGTCGCGTCCGACCACATAGGCGACGAGGCGCCGCCCGTGCGGATGCTCCTGCGGCACCACCGCGGCAGCGGCGACGCCGTCGTGCCGTCGCAGCGCCGTCTCGATCTCGCCGGGCTCGATGCGGAAGCCGCGGATCTTCACCTGTTGGTCGGCGCGACCCAGGAACTCCAACGTGCCGTGGGCCTGCCTGCGCGCGCGATCGCCGGTGCGGTACAGCCGGGTGCCCGGCGGTCCGAACGGATCGGCGATGAAGCGCTCCGCCGTCAGATCCGGGCGGTTGAGATAGCCCTGCGCAAGCCCCGCGCCGGCGACATACACCTCGCCTGCAACCCCGATCGGTACCTCGTTGAGCTGGGCGTCGAGCAGGTGAATGCGCGCGTTCTCGATCGGTGCGCCCATCGGCGGCGGCGCGTCGCCCGATAACGGCGCGCTGATGCTGGCGCAGACCGAGACTTCGGTCGGCCCGTACGCGTTCAGCATCCGGCGATGCGGCGACCACAGCGCGACGAGGTCGCCGGGGCAGGCTTCGCCGGCGACGACGAGGACGCGGCAGCCGGCGAGATCGTCCGGCTCCATCACGCGGAGCGCTGTCGGCGGCAGCGTCGCATGGGTCACCGCGCAGGATTGGACGAGCGTCGCCAGGGACGGTCCGGGGCGCAGCGTGTCGGCGTCGCCGGTGACGATCGCGGCGCCCTTCGAGAGCGCCGTGGCGATCTCGGAGACCGACGCGTCGAAGCTCGGCGAGGCGAACTGCAGGACGCGGTCGCCGGCTCCGATCTCGAACGCGACCGTCTGGGCATGGACGAGATTGACGAGGCCGCGCTGCGGGATGGCGACGCCCTTGGGGCGGCCGGTGGAGCCGGAGGTGAAGATGACGTA